>JBGTMF010000622.1:0-13121 GCA_041743795.1 Thermodesulfobacteriota bacterium
GCCGCCGGCCACCGCCGCCGGGTGTAACGGCCGGCGATCGAGAACCACTGCGATCGCGGCGACGGCGACGTTGATCGCCATGGCGACCGCGTAGGAGCGGCTGTAACCGAGCGCGTGCGGCAGAAAGAAACCAGCGGCCAACGCGCCGCACGCAGCGCCTACGGTATTGACGGCATAGAGAAGTGTCGTGGTGGTAGCCAGCTCGTCCGCGCGTCGCACGAGATACTGCGCCATCACCGGCAACGTTCCGCCCATCAGGATGGCGGCAGGCAGCAATAATGTCATGGCCAGCAATGCCTTGGCGGCGAGAAACAGCGCCGGTAGATCGTGTAGACGCGCGAAGAGGGCGCCGTAGATGGCATGGTACGCTTCGAGCAGGGGGAAGTAGGCCAACGCGGCCACGGGAATACCGATCTCGAGAAGCGCGTAGGCGCGCAAAGGGCGCCGGATGCGCTCGACCCAACCGCCCCAGAGATAACTGCCAATCGACAATCCGAGGAAGAATATGACCAGCGTCATCGCCGCTGCTTGCGCGGTGCTGCCGAACAGATGGCCGAGCTGACGCAACCACAGCACCTGGTAGACGAGGCTGGCGAAGCCGGAGGCGAAGAACAATCCGAGGAGAGTCAGCAGCATCATGGGGACAACCCGTCGCCAACCTCGCCGTTCCGCAGCCAGCGCGTCAAGGACACACCGAGGGGGCACGCAGACGAGGTCAACAACCCCGCAGTGCGTCGACGACGGCGCTGATCAATTCATGATTCCTACGCCGTCATCGCCGTTGATGTCGAACTTCGAACAGGCGTCGAGCGTGAGAGCTCCCACGTGTTTGCGTCACTTGGGTGCGAAGCCGGGTCCGGAGCCGCTGAAGAGGAGCGTCCCTCCCTCACATTCCTCGCCGGTGCCGCCGAGGCACGCTGCCGGAAAGAGATCGACGGGAATTGCCGGCTCGGCCTCGGGGCCTTCAAAGTCGAATTGCAAAGTCAGGTCTCCCGCGCCGAGAGCTGTCGAACCTACGAGGGCATCGATCTCGCCGTCCGTATCGTCGCCCTCGCCGTCCTGGTGGTCGTGTCCGTCGTCCTCATGGTGTTCGTGCGCGGGGTGCAGCGACGCCCGGTACTCGATCGAGTCGCCGTATCTGGCGGACGGATCGGTCAGCTTGAAGGCAACGCTGAAGTTGAGTTCCTCGAGCTCGACACCGCCGGGTGCGGTGACGGTGTAATCACCGTGTATGTGCAAATCGTCGACGGCGACGCCGAGCAGCGCGGAATCTCCGGGTTCGAAAAGCACCTGGTCACGGATCCTCAGGCTCGCCGTGGTCTCTGGCGGAGACTCGATACCCGTCAGCTCGAGGTGCACCTCGGTGCCGGTCTCGAGGCGAAAGTTGAAGAAGCCGGCCGGGGCGTCCCCGGGACCGCAGCCCTGCAACAGCACTGCCATTCCAATTCCGGCCACCAGCCAGAATGATTGCTGTTTCATCGATGTGATGCGGCGGACGGTCATATCTTCCCGTCGCTTTCCATCGGCGTCGGATTCGGCGGGTCAATCATAGATGCGGCCAAACGCTCGATGACGGCGAGCAACTCGGCGTTGCGAACCGGTTTGGCCAGGTAGTCGTCCATGCCGACGGCCAGGGAGATCTCCCGGTCGCCTTGCATCGCGGCGGCGGTGAGGGCGACGATCGGAACGTGGTTGCCGGTCTCCCGTTCCACGGCGCGGATCGCCGCCGTGGCTTCATATCCGTCCATCTCCGGCATGTGAATATCCATCAACACCAGGTCGAACCCGCCCTCTTGGACGGCGGCCAGCGCCTCTCTCCCGTCGACGGCCGGCACGACGGTATGGCCGTACTTCTCGAGTATGGTGGAGACGACGAGCCGATTGACCTCATTGTCTTCGGCGAGGAGGATTCGCAGCGGCCGCGAGGCAGCCCGCGCCACCGCGGGCCGCTTGTTCGACGCCGGCGCACCCGCCCCGACCGACATCCCAATCACCTCGAGGAGCTGCGAGGAATTGACAGGCTTGACTATGTAGGGGAGGCCGCCCAATTCCTGGCAACGCGCGCTCTGGACGGCTTGCTCGCTGGCCGACAGCATCATGATCAATTTCGGAGTGAAGGCGGGATCTTCGCGGATCCGCGTCGCTACTTGGAAACCGTCGCATTCCGGCATTTTTGCATCCAGCAGCACCAACGGGAACGCTCGCCCATCTTGCACCGCCTCGGCCAACGAATGTAACGCTGTCGCGCCGTCGGATGCTGGCGTCGGTTCGAGGCCCCAACCGCGCAGAATCTCCTCGAGGATGTCGCGGTTGGTTGGATGGTCGTCGACCACCAGTACCCGCATGCAGTGCAGCCCGTCGACGTCCGGGCGCACGCGCGGGGGATGGGCACCTCCCATCCGCGCGAATCGGGCGGTGAAATGGAACGAGCTGCCCTGACCCTCCGTGCTCTCCAGCCAGATGCGGCCGCCCATCAGGGCGGCGAGCTGAGCCGAAATAGACAGGCCCAAGCCCGTGCCGCCATAGCGTCTGGTGGTCGAACCGTCAGCCTGAGTGAACGGCTCGAACACAGCCGCCTGCCGGTCTTCCGGTATGCCGCCGCCGGTATCGCTCACGACCGCGTGCAGGCCGATATCACCTTCGCCGGCGTCGTCTGCCTGCTTGCGGAAATCAACTGTGACCTCGCCTCGCGCGGTGAACTTGATCGCGTTGCTGACGAGGTTGATGATGATCTGGCGCAGGCGCCCGTCATCACCGATGAGTTGGTCGGGGAGCTCGGGGTCGATCCGACAGAACAGCTGCAAGCCCTTTCGTTCCGCCGACACGGCCAGGCCGCGGACCGCGTCGGCGACCACGTCGCAGAGAACGAACGTCCGGGCCTCCAGCTCGAGTTGACCAGCTTCGATCTTGGAGAAGTCCAGAATATCGTCGATGACCGTCCGCAGACCCTCTGCGGAGTTCGCCACCATTTCAAGGTAGTCACGTTGCGCGCGATCGATTGACGTGCCGAGGAGCAGATCGGTGATGCCGATAATTCCGTTCATCGGCGTACGGATCTCATGCGACATGTTGGCGAGGAAGTCGCTCTTGGCGCGGTTCGCCAGTTCCGCGGCCAACTGGGACTCCTCCAGCGCGAGCTCGTACTTCTTGCGCTCGGTAATGTCGCGGCCAGCAACATACCTGGACTCCTGGTCCGGCAACGGCGTCGAGTTCCAGAGTACCCATTTGTACGACCCGTCCTTACAGCGAATGCGAGTCTCGAGTTCTGTTACATCGATTTCTCCCGAAACGGGTTCCACTCCTCCCGTTGCCGCGCCGCGATCCTCTGAGTGGACGATGTGCCAGTAGGGGCGCGACATCAATTCCTCGATGGAATATCCGAGAATGCGCGACACCGTCGGATTCGCGCGCGTGATGAATCCGTCTGCTCCAATGAGGAGTAGCATATCGAGCGATGCGGTGAAGAAGCGCTCCATTTCCGCTTCGGCCCTGGTACGCTCGCGCACCTCTCGCTCGAGGGACTGGGTTCGTTCGCCAACCTGTCGTTCCAAGTCGACGATCGCCGTCGAAAGGCTGCCGATCTCATCCTTCACGTCGATAGCCGAGCGAGCGCCCAGTTCTCCGGCGGCGAGCAGGTTGGTCTCGTGCGCCAGAAGCACCAGGTTCGCCACTTTCCTCCGCACGACCGAATATGAAAGAGCAAACCAGAGGAAGAAGAGCCCGAGGAGCACTAGAGTCGCCGTAAGATAGAAGTTCGCACGCTGTCGCGTGTCGACGACGGCGCCGCGGGTGCGCGCCGCGACCATGTCGTAGAATTCGTTGATCGGAATCATCGCCGCGGCCTTGGCGCGGTGATACTCTTCATCATGCATAATGATCCGCGCCAGCTCTAGATCTGGCGCGCCGACGACGGTGTACTCACCGCTGGAGTCCGGGAACAGGCCCTTCACCGCGTTGATGGCGCGCAGATACGTTTGCACCAGATCATCGGAGTGGTCCTCGGCTTCCCGCAACTTGGCGAGTTCCTCTGGGCTGAACCCCAGGCGCACCATGCGCTCGCGCAGCGACAGCCACTCGTTCTCGTGAACCGGCTGGTAGCCTGGGATGCCGAGAGCCAGGTCGATGTAGACGCGCTCGTAGTGCCGGGGCCGCGGCAGCTGACCATGGCGGATGCCGAACGTCTGCCAGAACAGCCGCTCGAACTGGATGTCGCCGGTAACGACATAGGCCCGCGCCATACGGCTCAAATCGTCGGCCGAATGTCGCAATTCGTCGGCGAGAAGATACGAGGCGTAGCGGACGGTTTGCGTGCGCTCGGCCGCGCGACTGCCGAGGAAAAGGAGGACGGCGAAGTTTGTAAGCAGTGCCAGGAGTACGCCGCCCACCAGGTAAAAGAGGCGGCTCGCGGTCCGGATCGACATGCTGCCCCGCGTGCCGACCCTGTTGGGCCGTCCGGGTCGCGCTGTCGGCGGATTCACCATTCGCCGGAATTGGACATCGATTTCCAGGGCTCGCGCGGCGGCAGCGAGTCCCCCTTCTGCAAGAGCTCGATGGAGATGTTGTCCGGCGAACGAATGAAGGCCATGTGTCCGTCGCGCGGCGGGCGATTGATCGTCACGCCGCGGTCCATCAGTCGCTGGCAGGTGGCGTAGATGTCGTCCACTTCGTAGGCGAGGTGTCCGAAATTGCGCCCGCTCGCCAAAGTCTCGGGCTCCCAGTTGTGCGTCAGTTCGACCTGCGCGCTTTCGTTGCCCGGTGCGGCCAGGAAGATCAACGTGAATCGCCCCGCCTCACTGTCGTATCGCCCCAGTTCCTCGAGGCCGAGTTTCTCGCAGTAGAACTCGAGAGACTTTTCCAGGTCAGACACGCGAACCATGGTGTGAAGGTATTTCATGTGGGCTCCCTGCTGCTTCTTCTATGCCGAGCAACGAGGGTACAACGCGAGGTCACCTGAGACAAAGCGGGCCGCTCAGGGGCAATGAGTTCTCTGAGGGATCTCGATCCCGATCAAGACCCGAACCCAGTCTGTCATAGCCTGGCGAAGGTCGGAGGCGAAATCGAGCCTTTGTTGAGGAGTCCGCAACCCACACAGAAAGGCATTCTACAGCGCGTGCCTGTTTCTCGACGGGATGCTAGCGCTTATGATTCCCGAATCTGAGGAAGCGTTCGCGAGAGCACGCCAAATGAGAACCCTTACCTATCCTCGCTCGACGAGCGAAGGCGGATGCCTACGAGCGCAGCGAGTTTCAGCCGAGCTATACTACCGGCGCGAAGCCGATCATCCGGTTCAATCGGTGGAAAAGCCGTCATCGACCCCCCTCACCCTGCCCTCTCCCAGCCGGGAGAGGTGGGCCACGTCTTAATCGCGTGATGAAATCAGCAGCTTGGGATCGAGTATCAAGCTGCATCGCCCCCTGCGCGGCTCACGGATCATTCAGATGAGAAACGATCAGCACCGTGAACCGCGCGCAGCGCGCACATCCCTCTGCCTGCGCCTACACGTCCTACGAAGCCCGAAGGGCGAAGGAGGATGCACATGCCCATGCCTTTGCCTACGAGCGAAGCGAGTTTCAGCCTAGGTATTGAAGTCGATGGCAACCCACTCACAGCTCGGCGGCGACCGCGGCTACGCGCGGTTCTGCTGGGCGGTCCTCGCGTACATGCTGTTCGTCGTGGTGTGGGGTGCATTCGTCCGCGCCAGTGGGGCCGGCGCCGGATGCGGCAGCCACTGGCCGCTGTGCAACGGCGCAGTGGTGCCGCGCGCGCCGGCGGGCGAACCGCTGATCGAGCTCGGTCACCGACTCACCAGCGGCATCGCGTTGCTGCTGGTCATCGCCATGGTTTATCTCGCGTGGCGAAGATTTCCCAAGGCGCACCGGGTACGGGCGGCGGCCGCGGCTTCGCTGTTCTTCATCATCACTGAGGCCCTCATCGGCGCCGGTTTGGTGTTGCTCGAATTGGTCGCAGACAATGCCTCGGCGGCGCGCGGCTACTGGGTCACCGGCCATCTCGTCAACACCTTCCTCCTCGTCGCCTGTCTAACGCTCACCGCATGGTGGGCGTCGGGGGCGCCGGCAATCTCGCCGGGCCGCCACGGCGTACTGTCGATCCTCTTCGCCATCACCCTCGCGGCAATGTTGCTGCTCGGCGCCAGCGGCGCGGTCACCGCGCTCGGAGATACGCTGTTTCCCGTCTCGTCGTTCGCCGAGGGCAAGGAGATGACGTTCGCCGACGACGCGCACCTCTTCGTGCGCCTGCGCATCTGGCATCCGACTCTTGCCCTGCTGGTCGGCGCCCTGATCGTTGTGACTGCCTGGGCCGCGGTGAGAATGCGCAGCGGATCGCTGGTGCGCCAACTGGCCGCGGGTAGCGTCGCGGCGCTGGCCGCGCAATTGCTCCTCGGCTTGGCCAACATGTGGCTGCTAGCCCCTGTTCCGCTGCAATTGGCGCATCTTCTGCTCTCGGACGTACTCTGGATTCTCCTGATACTCCTCGCGGCGAGTGCGCTTGGCGAGCGCCAGCCGGTTTTCGGCGATTGAACGACCGACCTTGGCACGATGGTGGTTACCTTATACGACCAACACCGCCGCCCAACTCGGAAGGCAACTCGCCCGACGCCTCGAAGCGCGCTGGGCGAGTGATGGATCGACGCCACCACCAAGGAGTTGTTCATGGACAGATTCAAGGATCGCACAGTCATCGTCACCGGGGCCGGCTCGGGACTGGGACGGGCCACCGCCGAGCGCTTCGCCACTGAAGGCGCGCGTGTCGCCTGCCTGGATATCGTCGAGGCGTCGGTTCGCGAGACGGCAGCGGCGATCACGGCCGGTGGATGCGAAGCGGTTGCCTACTGCGCCGACGTCACCGATCCCGCATCGGTGACTGCCGCGGTCGACAATGTCGTGCGCGACCTCGGCGTGCCGGCCATCCTCGTCAATTGTGCCGGTATCGGTAAGTTGGCACATACACACGAGCTACCGTTCGAGGAATGGCAACGCATCATCGGCGTCAACCTCACCGGCACGTTCCTCATGTGCCAGGCGGCGATCCGCCACATGCTCGACGTCGGCAGCGGCACCATCGTCAACATCGCCTCCAACGCCGGCTTGATCGGGCAGCCGTGGAGCGCCGCGTACTGCGCTTCGAAGGGCGGCGTCGTCATGCTGACAAAAGCACTGGCCGACGAGTACATCCACTCGGGAATTCGCGTCAACGCCGTCGCCCCCGGCGGCATCGAGACACCGCTGATCGGCAAGTTCACCGTGCCCGAAGGAGCCAACTTCAAACGTCTGCTGAAGATCACGTCGCCCTACGGCAACGCGGCGCCGGCAGAGGTCGCCTCGGCCATCGCTTTCGTCGCCTCCGATGAGGCGCGTTACATGACCGGATCGATCATGACCTTCGACGGCGGGCTGACGCTCTGATGGCGCGATGGCGACTGCGCGCCACATCCTGACGTTTGCCGAATACGCGGCGATTCGCCACCCAACTCCCTACCTCGTCGATATCGCTCCCGAACCGGCGCGACTGGTCGTTTTCGGGGGACGTCACAGTTCGGATCCTGCGGAACCGATGTTCGACCAGATCGAAGCCGTCTTCGCCTCGCTGCGGCCGGCTTTCGTTCTGCACGAAGGCACGCCGCCATTCCCTGAGCCCGATCGCGAAATCGCCATCCGTCGGCACGGCGAGGCGGGTCTGCTATGCCATCTGGCGGCACGCGCCGGCATCGAGACAGCCAGCATGGACATCCCGCTGGCCGTGGAGGCACGACGGCTGCGCGTCGAAATCGGGACCGGCGACGCGCTCGTTTACCTGGTAGTGCGCCAGTTGGCGTCATTCAACCGCAAAACCGCGCGCCTCGACTACGACGGCTACTTCCGCGACTTCTTCGACCTGATCGGCCCGCCACTGGAGATCGATGCGCTCGACTGGCCATTCATCGAGACCGAGCACCGGCGCGTCCTCGGTGTTTCGCTGGAACCCCACCGGGTGACGGCATGGCAAACCGACCCGATGCGCGACGAACTGGCAACGCAGCGAATCTCTCGCCTGTCCAATCGCCTGCGCGACGCGCACATGCTCGATCGCCTGCTCGCTGCCGTGGCGACCCACCAGCGCGTCCTCGCCACCGTCGGCGTGACACACGCCGTGATGCTGGAGCCGGCACTGCGCTCCTCCCTGGCGACTTAGGCACCGTCGCCGACGACGGCGCCTTAGTTTCAGCTGCGGCGAAGTCGCACCGCTCCCTCCACGTCAGCCCCCGAAGACAAACCTGGCGTCGGGAGTGTGAACGGCGAAGGAGATCTGGGCGGTCGATGGCAAATCGGGGCATTCCTGCCCATTAAATTCGCGCCCTCCCGGCTTGACAGTGAGTTAGGGATGCTTAACTGTCGCGAGTTCGATGGCGCACCCGCGCCGCTGGGCAAGGCGCGTCGGAAACGGCACCGAGCCTAAAAATCAACAATAAAAACAGGGGTTTAGAGGAAAGGAGTAGCGGGTATGAAGATTCGCCCATTGCAGGACCGCGTGATCGTCCAGCGGATGGACGAAGAGGAGACCACCAAGGGTGGGATCATTATCCCGGACACGGCGAAGGAGAAGCCCCAGGAGGGCAAGGTCATCGCCGTAGGTAAGGGCAAGGTCGGTGACGACGGCGCGGTGAGACCGCTCGACGTCAAAGCCGGCGACAAGATCCTCTTCGGCAAGTACGCCGGTACGGAAGTCAAGCTTGACGGCAACGAGTATATCATCATGCGCGAGGACGACATCCTCGGCGTGATCGAAGGCTGATTGGAGACCGGACATCCACCGACCGCGCCATCACAGCTGGTGCAGGTCCCGTCCCCGCCGGTTTCGTAGTTCGTAGGAAAACTCTCAGGAGGTAGTCGAAAAAATGCCTGCAAAGATGATCAAGTTCAGCCAGGAGGCGCGCGACAAGATACTGCGCGGCGTCAACCTGCTCGCCGACACGGTCACCGTGACCCTCGGCCCCAAAGGCCGCAATGTGATTCTCGAAAAGTCCTTTGGCGGTCCGACCGTCACCAAAGACGGCGTCACCGTCGCCAAGGAGATGGAATTCGAGGACAAGTTCGAGAACATGGGCGCTCAGATGGTCAAGGAGGTCGCGAGTAAGACCTCTGATGTCGCCGGCGACGGCACGACCTCGGCGACCGTTCTCGCCCGGGCCCTCTACTCTGAGGGCGCCAAGATGGTGGCGGCCGGGCACGACCCGATGAGCCTGAAGCGCGGCATCGACAAGGCGGTCCTCGCGCTTACCGGTGAGCTGAAGAAGCTCTCCAAACCGACCAAGGACCAACGCGAGATCGCCCAGGTCGGAACCATTTCGGCCAACAACGACCCCACCATCGGCGAGATCATCGCCGAGGCAATGAACAAGGTCGGCAAGGAAGGGGTGATCACGGTCGAGGAGGCGAAGAGCCTGGAAACCACTCTCGAAGTGGTCGAGGGCATGCAGTTCGACCGCGGCTATCTGTCGCCGTACTTCGTCACCGATCCCGACAAGATGGAGACCGTCCTCGAGGACGCCTACATTCTGATCCACGAAAAGAAGATCAGCAACATGAAGGACCTGTTGCCGGTCCTCGAGGCGATCGCCCGCACCGGCAAGCCGTTCCTGATTCTCGCCGAGGACATCGAAGGTGAGGCGCTGGCTACTTTGGTGGTCAACAAGATTCGCGGCACGCTGCATTGCGCCGCCGTCAAGGCTCCCGGGTTTGGCGACCGCCGCAAGGCGATGCTCGAGGACATTGCAATCCTCAGCGGCGGACGCGTCATCGCCGAAGAGCTGGGCATCAAGCTCGAGAGCGTCACCCTGAACGATCTGGGCCGCGCCAAGCGCATCGTCATAGACAAGGACAACACGACGATCATCGACGGATCCGGCAAGAAGGGTGAAATCGAGGGCCGCATCAGCCAGATTCGCACCCAGATCGACGACACGACGAGCGACTACGATCGCGAAAAGCTGCAGGAACGCCTCGCCAAGCTGGTTGGCGGCGTGGCTGTGGTGCGCGTCGGAGCAGCCACCGAGATGGAAATGAAGGAAAAGAAGGCGCGCGTGGAAGATGCCCTGCACGCCACCCGCGCGGCTGTCGAGGAAGGCATCGTCCCAGGCGGCGGCGTCGCCTTGGTCCGCGCTTCGGCCGGACTCGACAAGGTCGTGGCGAGCCCTGAGGAAACCGTTGGTGTCGACATCGTGCGTCGCGCCATCGAGGGCCCCTGCCGTTGGATCGCCTCCAACGCGGGTTGGGAGGCTTCGATTGTTCTCGACCGCGTCAAGAACGGCAAGGGCGCGTTCGGTTTCAACGCGGCTACGGAAGAGTTCGAGGACTTGATCAAGGCCGGCATCATCGATCCGACCAAAGTGGTGCGGACGGCGTTGCAGAACGCCGCATCGGTCGCCGGGTTGTTGCTGACCACCGAAGCAATGATCGCCGAGAAGCCCGAAGATAAGTCGGCCGGAGGCGGTATGCCGCCGGGCGGAATGGGTGGCATGGGCGGTATGGGTGGTATGGGTGGTATGGGCGGCATGATGTAGCAAAGGGAACCGTCGGCGGCGTTCGCCGTCGACGCACCCTGCGCCACCTTTCCGCTTACGCTGAACGCAAAAGGGCCGCCCGTTTCGGGCGGCCCTTTTTTCTTTCCTTCGGTCGGATCGAGGTGATCAGACAACCGCAAAAGAATCCCGCGGATCAGATGATGTCGTCCGGCCCCTTGGCGCTGTCGAACATCTTGGCCTTGATCCTGGCATTCGCTCCGCCATAGGATCCGCCGTTCTGCAGATCCGATCCGAGATGCATGTCCGGGGTATTCTGGTAGTCGAGGATTCCCGGAAACGAGTTGCTGCCGACGCGCTTGCCGTCGACATACAGGGTGGTGACCCCTTCGTCCCAGGTAGCGGTAACCCGGTGCGCGTCGCCTTCGACCCAGTTGTCGATCCGGTAACTGATATCGGCTTCGTAGCCGGTGTTGTCGGTGACGATGAAGCGCAGGAATTGGCCGTTCTTGACCAGTTGCATGCGGTTTTCCCACTTGTGTGGCTCGCGAATCTGCATCAGCGAGTTGTCGGTCATGTCGGCGCCGTTCCAGTTGGGGACGATATCGAGGCTGACGGTACCCGATTTGGGATTGAGGTTGCCCATATCGGGAAAGGTCAACCTGGCATCCTCGCCGACCTCGAGCCATTCCCCGTCGGCGCTCTCCGCCACTCCGTCGAGAACGTCCGCCTTGCGGTCGGCGTCATCCTTACTCGCGACTTCCAAGACGACGTCGTCGGTTGGATCGTCATCGAGAACTTTCCCTTCATAAAAAGGATCAATGGCGGCTTCTTTTCCGGTCAGCATGCCGAGGCGGTCGTCGCGGCTACTGCCGCTCGCCAATTCCCGGTCGCGAGCAGTATTGCTGTTGATCGAACCGGTTGCGGCCCGACCAACTTCCTTGGCCGCGCGCGGGCCGGTTGCCGTGCCGATACGACCCCCGCGGTCACCGCGGACTCCGCCCTGGGCTGTCTCGGCGCTTCCGCGACCGGCACCACCGACCGAGCCAACACGTCCGCCGTCGCCGCCACCCATGCGCGACGCGCGACCAGCGCCTCCGATGCCACCGATACGATCCCGACCACCGGCGCGGTCTTCGTAGCGCCCGTCGCCACGGCCGTATCCGCCAGATCCAGCGCCTCGGTCGGCCATCGCGTAGTCCTCGCCGCGGCCGTCTGCGGACCCGTAATCAATCTCGTCATCCGCGGTAAAGCGCAAGGCGAAGAATCCAACCGCAATTGCCAGGATTGCAATGACTATAAATTGTGGTTTTTCCATGCTCGTAAATGTGCCTCCAACTCGCATCGATGCTGGACTTCACCCGGTGTCATGTCAAGCGCGGATCTTCCGCGACAGCGCCTGCAGGACTCGTGGTTCAGGCCGCTGTCCGGGAGTGATAGCCTCCGCTCGTGAGCGACGTATACGAGAGAATACTCGCGTTTATCGAGGATCGGTCTGGCGAAGACTTCGGCGAACTCGCGCTGGCCGTCTTCCGCCATCAACTGGCGAACTGTGCCCCTTACCGCGCCTATTGTAGCAGTCGCGGCGTCGCCGCTGGTTCGGTCACCGCATGGCAGGCGATCCCACCGGTTCCCATCCAGGCGTTCAAGTGGGCGGATCTCGCCTGCGGCCCGCCACAGCGGGTGTTTTATTCGACCGGTACAACCGAGGGAGCGGAACGGAGATCCCGCCACCCGATCTCAGACTTACGCCTGTATCGCGCCGCGGCGGTATGCGGCATGAGGCGATTCCTGTTTCCGGACGTCGAACGAATGGATTTGCTTTCGCTCGTCCCGCCGGCGGCAGAGAGGCCAGAGTCGTCCCTGGCCCAGATGGTCGCCTGGGCCGCGGAACATTTCGGCCGGGACGCGATCACCGAGGCTGCGGTCGGCGGCGAGCCATCGTTCGAAATCTTCACCGATACCCTGCGGCGCAGCGAACGCGACGGCACGCCGCTGGCGATCCTCACCACCACCGGGGCGCTGATCCATTTTCTCGACTTCGCCCGCGCCCGCGCTCTCGCCTTTCGCCTGCCGCACGGCAGTCGCATGATGGACACCGGCGGCGGCAAGGGGGCGCCGCGACCGATGTCGCGACGGGGTTTGCTACACGCGATGTGGAGCACGTTTGCGATTCCAGGCTATTTCGCTGTGAACGAGTACGGCATGGCCGAGTTGTCGAGCCAGCTCTACGACTCGGTCATCCGCGACCGATTCGACGGCACACACCGCCCACGCCACCTGGCGTCGCCCCCGTGGGCGCGAACCCTGATCCTCGATCCGCGAACTTCTTCACCGTTGCCGCAGGGTTCGCGCGGGCTGATCTGCCATTTCGACTTGGCAAACGCCAGCACCGCGATGGCGGTTCTCAGCGAGGATCTCGGCCTACACGACTCGCACGGCCTGCAGCTACTCGGCCGGGCGCCACGCGCGGAGACGCGCGGCTGTTCCCTCAGCACGGCGGAGTGGGATGTCGCCTGAGCCCGTCGAGTCCGCGGATGTCACCCCGCTCGAGCCGTTGCCGACGCTCGCGTCTCCGGCCGCACTGGAGCGGGCGGCGCTACGG
>JBGTMF010000623.1:0-76640 GCA_041743795.1 Thermodesulfobacteriota bacterium
GCCGCGGCGGCGGCAGGCGGCGAGCGCGCGCAGGACATTGGCCGCGTTGCCGCTCGTCGAAATCGCGAAGGCGACGTCGCCGGCGCGGGCGAGCGCCTCGATCTGTTTGGCGAAGACCTCGCGGTAGCCGAAATCGTTGGCGATGCTGGTCAGTGCCGACGAATCGGTGGTCAAAGCGAGCGCCGGCAGGGGAGCGCGCGGCAGCTTGTAGCGATTGACGAACTCCGCCGCCAGATGTTGGGCATCGGCGGCGCTACCGCCGTTGCCGAAGAAGAACAGAGTGTTTCCGTTCGCGAGCGTCTCGACGCAGAGATCGACGACCGCCGCGAGGGCCTTCTTCGAGCGTTTGGCGAAGCGCTCGCGGACCCGGCCAGAATCGTCGAAAATTCGTTGAATGTCGCGCTCGTGCATGCGCCGCATATACAGGTGAGGCGGCGCCGGTTCCAGCAATCGCGGTCGCCACATGCTGCCTTGCCTTACGGATAGACCGTCGCTACTGTCGGGCGCGTCTTATCTGGAAGGGCTGGGCACATGCGAACACTGTTTCTGAACCCCCCATCCTACGATGATTTCGACGGTGGGGCGGGCTCCCGTTACCAGGCTACGCGTGAAGTTTGGTCGTTCTGGTATCCGACCTGGCTCTGTTATCCGGCGGCAATGATCCCCGGCAGCAAGGTGGTCGATGCGCCGCCCGAGCAGATTTCCCAGGAAGTCGCCACCAAGATGGCGGCCGACTATGATCTCATCGTGCTGCACACCAGCACCCCGTCGTTCCGGCTCGATTGTCGCACGGCGCGGATGATGAAGGACGTCAATCCCGACTGCGTGATCGGCTTTGCCGGTGGCCACGTCACTGCGCAGCCGGAGGCGTCACTGCAGGCCGGCGACGCCATCGATTTCGTCACCCGCAAAGAGATGGATTTCGCCGTCAAGGAGGTGTGGGACGGGCGCGACTGGAGCGACATCCTCGGCATCAGCTACCGCAAGAACGGAACCATCCATCACAATCCGGACCGACCCGTGTTGCAGAGTGCCGATCTCGACGGGTTGCCCTTCGTTACACCGGTCTATCACCGCGACCTGCAGTATCTGAAGTACAACAGTCCGTATTGCCAGTACCCCTACGTCTCTCTGTACACCGGTCGCGGATGCCCGGCGCGATGTACGTTCTGTCTGTGGCCGCAGGTGACGACCGGGCACAGCTACCGGGTTCGCAGTCCGGAAAACGTGCTGGAAGAAGTGCGCGAGATGCCGACGCTCTTTCCTGAGATGAAGGAAATCTTCTTCGACGACGACACCTTCACGGCCGACCCGCCGCGCGCCCGCAAGATCGGCGAACTGATGCGGCCGTTGGGGCTCTGCTGGTCGACCAACTCGCGCGCCAACGTCGACCGCGACACGTTGAAGATTCTCAAGGACGGCGGACTGCGGCTCTTCGTCATCGGTTACGAGTCGGGCAGTGACGCCATCCTCAAGAACATCAAGAAGGGCGTCAGCATCGAACGCGCCCGCCGCTTCACCAGGGATTGTCACGAAATCGGAATTCTCATCCACGGCACGTTCATCGTCGGCCTGCCTGGCGAGACGATGGAGACAATCGAGGAGTCGATTCGCTTTGCCCGCGAGATGAATCCCGAAACCCTGCAGGTTTCGCTGGCCTCGCCGTACCCGGGTACTGAGTTCTTCCGCTATGTCGAGGACGAGGGATTCCTCGTCAATTCCGTTTACAACGACGAATCCGGCTACCAGCGCTGCACGGTCAGTTATCCGAACTTGAGCGCCGAGGAGATTTTCGACGCGGTCGAGCGATTCTACCGGCAGTACTACTTTCGTCCTTCGTACATCTTCAAATCCGTCAAGAAGATGGTGAGGAGCCGCGACGAGCGTAAACGACTGCTGCGCGAGGCGGGGGAGTTCTTCAGCACGATGAAGAAGCGCCGCGAGAGCCGGGCGGCGACTGCCTGAGCGACGGCGGGTCAGCCGCGGCGGAACAGGCTCGGCAACTTCATGGCGAGGCCCATATCGCCGACCATCTTGAGCTTGCCGTTCATGAAGGCCAGTTGTGCGTTGAGCTTGCCGTGCATCAGCGCGACATAGTCGGCGGCGGAGAGGGTCATCGTCAGCTGCGGCTGTCCGTTGGAGCGATTGGAAATCGTCGCCGCTCCATCGTGAATCTCCATGAAATATGTGCCGCCCGCGTTACCCGTGAGGTTGATGCGGACCAAAGCGTCGACACCGGCGGCGGCGGCGGGGTCCAGCTGCTTGGGAATGCCGTCGAAGATCTCCCGGACGGCGCTGGCGGTATCGTCGTTTGCCATGGCTTCAGCCAAGGAAATGGGTACGGGAGGTCCGAGCCGATGTCAATCTCGTTCGTTGGACGGTCGGCGAAGCAGACCGGCCGGCAGGTTCAGCGTCCCGGCAATGTTCGAAAAGGGATAGTGGCGAGCATGGATGTGCGCGTGCAGCGGCACGCCTGGGTCGGCGTGGATCTCGTAGTCGAGCGGTGTGTCCCCCAAAAGAGAAAGGCCTTGGTGGAGCAGCTCAGCGAATTGGTCGAGTCGATCGGCGGGGATTTCGTGCAAGTGGCCGCGGGTTCGTAGATCGACCACCTCGTAGCATCTGGGAAACATCCCGATCGGCGAGAAATAGAGGAAGCACGAGTCTCGCTCGGCGAGAACGAATCCTTCGCGTACGGCGAACTCGACGATCTCGCCGAACAACGCCGGTTGCGTCGCCAATGCCTCGCGTTCGCGCGCGATCGGCGGCAGGATGCGGTCGCCTCCGATCACCTGGGTATGTGGGTGTGGTTGCGAAGCTCCCGATTCCCGTCCCTGGTTCTTGCGCACGACGACCGACTTGACGGTCGGGTTGGCGGCGGCGATCGCCGAGATCTCGGCCGCGGCGCGCAGGACGGCGCTGAACTGCTGGTTGGAAAGCATCGCGGAGTAGACGAGGTGATCTGGCTGCCGCGCGTCGGCGCGGAAGTGATGCGGCGTCTCCACCAAGACGTAGGACTCGTTCTTGCCACCGGTGCACTCGACGGGAATGCGCGGGAAGAGATTATAGAAGGCTCGGATCTGCCACGCCGCAGCGGGGTCGATCGGGTGGCGGAGAACCTCCTGCGTGGTCATCGCCTCGTTGCCGGGGCAGAACGAGCACGTCGACCGCATCGCGGCGAAGTCGACCGCCGGCGCGGTGGTGACGTCGCTGCCCGGATGGAAACCATTGCCCTTGAGGTGGATGTCGGTGAGGTACGTGACTACACCGGTGAACGGATTCGCGACCCAGAGCAGGTGCCCGTCCGAGGTTCTTCCCAACTCGATAGGCATGTTGACGAGACAATATGGGCGACGCAGCGCGCCCCGGCAAGCGCGATCGCGCTCAGTGCGTCGCCGCGGGTTTGGCTCCGCGGGCGCGGAAGGTTTCGATCTCGCGGATCAGTGCCGGCATCAGCGTGCCCGCTGGACCGCGCAAGCTGAACGTACACAGCGGCGTCAATTCCGTCGGATACGGGTTGACCTCGATCAGCACGCCGCCCCGTTCGCGCACCTGGATGGGGAAATGAGCCGCCGGATAGACGGTGGCTGAGGTTCCGGCGACGACCATGCAGTCGCAGTCGCGCGCGACCTGCTGGCAGGCCTCGAGCACATCGCCGGGGATCGGTTCGCCGAAGGAAACCGTATCGCTCTTCACGACGCCGCCGCAGTCCGGGCATATTGGCGGCAAATGGGCGAGGTCGACGTCGTCTCGGTGCCGGCGCCGGCCGCAGCCGAGACAGCGGACCAGCGTGTAGTTTCCGTGAATCTCGACCAGCTGTGACGAGCCGGCGACGCGGTGCAGGTCGTCGATGTTTTGCGTGATCAGACAGCGGAGTACGCCCATGCGCTCGAGCTCGACGAAGGCGCGGTGGCCCTCGTTCGGCGCCGCGGCGCGCAGCGTATTCCAGAGCTCCCGCATCGGGCCCTGTGGGTTGAGGCGCGCCTGCCACGCCGCTGCTGGATCTCGCAGGAACTCCTCGAATCCGTTCAGGGGTGGCTCGCCGTGCTTGGTCCAGAGCCCTCCTGGCCCGCGAAATGGCGGTATTCCGCTCTCCACCGAGAGGCCGGCGCCGGTCAGTGCCGCGACGTGCCGCGCCCGCAGAATCGCCTCGGCAGCCTTTGCGAGAGTGTCGTAGGAGCCGGTGTTCATGCAGGAAGACTATGCACAAAGGAGTCGGGATCGCTCAACAGCGGAGAACCGGCTGAATGCGAGTTCGGCGGCTACGCTCGCCCCGCTGGTCGCTCCCTATCGGCAGGTCCGCCGCGGCGGCGTTGTCGGCAGAGTAAAGCCTTCTTTCGACGAAGCGTGCGATTGAGGCTGGTAGGTGGTTGCCGTATAACTGGCATATGGAAATCTGCGGTTGTCCTCGATGGGCGGAACCGCGCATTGATGATTGGGAGTACTCATGCGTTTGATTTTGGCGATTTCGGCGATCCTGGCTGTCAGCTGCACGGTGGTGGCGGCGGCAGAACAGAAGATTGTCGATTCGAAAGGCAAGACGATCGGTGTCATCCTCGACTGCAATAGCTGTGAGGATCCGAGCAGCGGAGAGTCTTGTGCGAGCGGTGTTCAGGAGGGGTTCCACGATGGACAGCCCTGCGGGAAATGTCTCTTGACCGCCAACTTCGGCACCAAGATTCTCTATCCATACGATTTGCATATGACCGGCACCTTGCAGCAGCCCGACGGGAAGCCGCTCGGCGATGAGTTCATCAGACTCTTTCTCCCCAATACGTGGACAGTCCGTACGCGATCGATGGAGAATGGGTTCTACCGATTGGTGCTAGGCGCCACCCAGGACCGGCAGGGGGAAACGCTTAAGATCGACCTCGGGACGAGGTCGCGAGCGAAGGTCGAGGAGGTGTCCGATTACGCCCTCTTCATGTTGCCGGAAAACTATACGCCCTGTTCCGAGGAGTAGTGGGCCTCGGCTGCTCGGGGCATGGACGAGGCCTGTGCCCGTGAGGGCTGCCGGGCCTTCCGCGGAGAGAGTAGGGCAGGAGCGAAAATGAGAGATTTCGCCCCAGATCGAGGCGACGAGCCGAAGGCAAAGTCGTGATAATTGTTGTGGATTCGGCAACGCTGAGCTGGGTCGAGAGATCCAATCGCAGTTCGGGTCACATCCTCCTCGGACTGCTGCGCAGGCCCGCATGGCCCTGAAGGATTGGCGCGCATCCTTCGCGGTCTCCACCGACCAGGTAGTTCGCGCTGCGTCGCCGCTCCTCATCGTGCGGGTGGTGGAAGGCCTGGCTGCTTGGCTGTTCTTCAACGAGTTCTTTCTCGCCCGAACCCCGATCCCATGGTGGGTGCAGGGGTCATTTGTCGCCTACTTCGTACTCAACCTGCGCGTCAGCCAGCTTTACCGGCGCGGCGTCAAGTCATTCTCCCTATTGGCGGCGGACGTTTTCGTCAACGTCTTCTTCCTGGCCCTTCCGGTCGCCGTCTCGGGTGGCTTGGCAAGTCCGCTGCTGCTCGTCTTTCCCTTCAAGAGCGTCCACTACGGAATGGCCTTCGGGCAGGCCATGGCGGTATTCTTCGCGATAGCCACTTTCGCCGCGGTCACCTTGATATGGGCAGTCCAGTTGTACGACCTGGTGCCGGTGATGCCGCTCGGCCTCCTCGGACCGAAACTGGCCCACAGCGCCGTCAAGTATGCGGTGCTCGGCATCCTCCTCGTCGTGCCGCTGGCGACCTCGTGGTTGCGCCACGTACTCAGCAGCGGCCAGGCGGATGCGCGCACCCTGGCCGCGGAGAAGCTCGCCGATACGCATTCCGCAGTCGCCGGGGCGCTGTTGCGTGTCAGCGAAACGGTGAGTCGCCTCACCGACATCGACGAAATTCTCGAAACGGTGGCGGAGATTGCGCCGAAGAGCGTCGACGTCGACTACTGCGGTATCCTCCTGTGGGATGAGGAGTCCGGCCAGTACCACGGTGCCGTCGCCTCCGGCGCCGGACCCAATCTCGGGCAGAACTTCTCCGCCATGAAGCTCTCGCCGGAGGATATGCCGGATTTCGAATGGGTACGTCGGCTGGGGCATTGCGTCGTCGTAACGGCGGCGGAGTCGCACAGCGAGCACGTTTCCTCGCTGGAAGTGCCGTCGATGCTGATTGCCCCTCTGCTCAGCGGCCATCGCTTTTACGGCGTCATGGAGTTTGCGCGCCGTCGCGGCTCGACCGGTTTCACACAGCGCGATCTGACTATCGCCGACGGAATCGCCAGACAGACCGCAGTCGCCCTGCAGCGAGCGCGGCTGATTGCCGAGAGCAATCGATTGGTGAGGGCAGTCGAGAGTTCCGGCGACGGCATTATCATTACCGACGAACGCGGCCGCATCGTCTTTGCCAACATCGCCTTCATGCGCTCGCTGGGGTACGAGCCCGCCGAGGTGCTGGGCCGCAATGCCGCGGAACTCGCAGTCGGTCAGAGCGAGTGGCTCGAGGAGGTTGCCGCGTCGGTGAAGACGCGGGGGTGGCGCGGCGAGACATCGGCTCGGCGCAAGGACGGAAGCGAGTTCCCGGCGTTGCTCAATGCGACGTTGATTCGCGACGACGACGGCGCGATCAAGGGGGCGGTGGCGATTCTCCGCGACATGTCCGAGGAGAAGCGGTTCCAGGAGCAGATGCATCGCGTCGACCGCCTGGCGGCGGTCGGCGAAATGGGCGCCGGGATTGCCCATGAGGTGAACAACGCTTTGGCGGTCATCTTTGCTCATACCGCGCGCGCCTCCACCGCCGACGTCGACGAGCTGAAGGACGCGTTGTCGCATGTCGACGACCAGGCGCGACGCATTGCCGGCATCGTTCGCGGAGTCCTCGGCTTCGCGCGACCGCACACGCCGCAGCGCAGCCCGGTCGACTTCGGAGAGATCACCCGCAAGACGCTGGGGATGATCGGCCACGACGTCGCCCACCGACAGGGAAAGGTCGAGACCGAGTTCGACGCGGATCTCCCCTGCGTACTCGCCGATGCGCAACAGATCCAACAGATTCTATTGAACCTCCTGAAGAACGCGCTGCAGGCGACGCCGGAGAGTGATCCGCCCGAATTGCGGGTGGAGGTGCGCGGCATCGGCGATCAGTTGATTGTGCGGGTGACGGACAACGGACCCGGAATCGAACCCGAGGTGCAGCAGCGGATCTTCGACCCGTTTTTCTCGACGAAGAAGGAAGGGTCAGGTCTTGGCCTGAGCGTGAGCTACGCCATTGCTCAGGCACATGGAGGCGATCTCAGTGTCGAGAGTGAGGTGGGCAAGGGGACGACATTCACGCTGACGATACCGATCGACCGGATGTCGACCACGCCCCAGGCGAGCACGGGCGAGCACATCCTGTTGGTCGATGACGACGCGGACGTCGCGGAGGCGCTGCAGATGATGCTGAACGCCGAAGGAATCGAAGTCGTGCACGTTTTCAGCGGCGCCGATGCGTTGCGCGTGATCGACGACCGCGACTGGGACGCGCTGTTTCTCGATGTGCGCCTGCCGGGCAAATCGGGACCAGAAATATACGCGGAACTCTCCGAGAGTCATCCGGCGATGGCGCAGCGGGTGGTTTTCGTGACGGGTGGAATCTGGCGCAGCGGCAGCCCGCTGCGCGATGTGCTTCCCGATCAGCCGATTCTCGCCAAGCCCTGTACGCAGGATCGCCTGCGCGAGGTGTTACGGCAGGTTCGTCATCTCAAGAAGGCCGCGGCGTGAGCCGAAACAGTCGTGTCGCGTTTTCCGTGGTACAGGCGGCGATCGAATCGATCGACTCGCCGCGAACTTCGGCGAGCACGGCGGCCGTGTAGGTGACGAGGGCCGGTTCGTTGCGGCGTCCGCGGTAGGGCACGGGCGCGAGGAACGGCGAGTCGGTCTCCACCAGGAGTCGATCGCCCGGGACGATGCGCGCAGCCTCGCGCAGTGGCTCGGCGGCCTTGAAGGTGAGAATTCCGCTGAAGGAAATGTGCAGGCCGAGGTCGAGGAATTCGCGGGCGGCACGGCTGTCGCTGGAGAAGCAGTGAATGACGCCGCCGGCCGCCCCGAGGCCCGCATCGGCGAGAATGTCGGCCGCGTCGCGGTCCGCGTTGCGCAGGTGAATCGAAACCGGAAGGTCGAGCCGCCGGGCGATGTCGAGAAAACGGCGAAACGCCTCCTGCTGCTGCGGGCGCGGCGAATGGTCATAGTGGTAGTCCAAGCCGGTTTCGCCAATGCCGACGACGACGGGGTCTCGTGCCATTCGTTCGATTTGTTGCAGCAGGCGCTCGTCGACGGTTGCCGCCTCGTGCGGGTGGACTCCGACCGTGGCGTGGACGGTCTCGTGGCGCGTGGCTAGATCAATAGCCTGCTGATTTGCGGCGAACGGCCCACTGGCGCCGATCGTGACCATGCGACGGACCCCGGCCAGGTGGGCGCGTTCGATCACGGTATCGCAATCAACCTCGAAGGCGGTGAAGTCGAGATGGCAATGGGAGTCGACGAGGGAGAGCCCCGCGGCGAGCTTGGGAAGACCGTCGATGGACGCGATTGCCGGGGCGTGCATGGCGCTGAGATTCCTACGAGAAGGGGTCGCAAGGACCGCCTATCCTGACGGAGACGGTCGATTTTCTCCGAAACGAGGCTTCGACGAGCATGTCCTGAGCAAAGTCGAAGGGCTCAGCCTGAGCGGTTGGAGGGTTGTTTTCCGTTATTCGCTCACCCTGAGCTTGTCGAAGGGTGTCTCCACATTTACCGAAAGTCTCGATGGAGAGAATGAGAGATCTCCGTTCCCTACGGGTGTGCTTCCGCTGAAACACACCGATGATCGGAGATCAATCCTCCACTTTCTTCTCGACAAGATCGTCGAGCAACACTTCGATCTCGCTGTCGTCCTCCTCGACGCGCAAAAGCACCGACTGCTTGAGGCGGTTCTGCCGGAGGACGATGCCGGAGCCTTTGACCGACTCGACGCGATTGCCGACGTTGGGCAGCGCGCGACCGAGTTCGCGATAGGTCTCGTACTCGTATCGCAGGCAACACTTGAGGCGACCACACATGCCGGCAAGCTTCGACGGTTTGAGCGAGAGTCCTTGCTCTTTCGCCATGCGAACGGAAACGGAGCTGAACTCGCGAAGCCAGCTCGAACAGCACAATTCGCGTCCGCAAGGGCCGACGCCACCGATTATCTTGGTCTCGTCACGGTTGCCGATGTGTTTCATCTCGATGCGGGTGTGCAGGGTTTCGCCGAGATCTTGGACGAGGGCGCGAAAGTCGACGCGCTTCTCGGCAAAGAAGTAGAAGGTGATCTTTGATCCGTCGAAAGTAGATTCCGCCGTGATCAAGCGCATCTGCAGGCCCCGCTCGCGAATGCGATGCGCACAGACCTGTTGCGCTTTCCTCGCCTTCTCCAGGTTGCCCTCCTGACGCGACAGGGCGCGAGCGTCGGCGCGCTTGATGACGCGCGGCGTGCCCTTTTGCATCAAGCGCGGGTCGACGGAACGCGGTTCACCCACCACAGTGCCGAGGTTGGTGCCGCGAGTCGTCGGTACGAGAACGCGGTCGCCAGGCCTCAGCGGCAGGTTGCCGGCGTCGTAGTCGTGTAGCGTTCCCGCGGGGCGGAACTGAACCTGGACGAGGGCGGCACTGCGCCCCGCGGCGGTCTGTTCGGTCGTCTCAGGGGGCATTCGTCAGAATCCTGGCGCACCGGATGGCCGCCGCCTCGGCAAGCAGGGGGCGATTGGGATTGCCTCGGCGAAGCAAGCGGCGGAACTCGGACAGCAACTCGATGACCCGTAGCTGTTGCTGCGTCGCCGCCGCGTCGACGATGCCTTGGTGAATCGACTCGACGAGGCGTTGCTGCAGAAGTTGCGCCATGACGGCAAGTCGCGTGGTCATTTCTTGTTCGTTGCGGCCCAAGGCTTGTGTAAACTCAACGACCGGACCATAGCGACCGGTGGCCAGGCTCGCAAGCGCGGATTGCAACCGTTCGACGTCGCTGCCGTCGAGGATCGAGCGCATTTCCAGCGCTCGCCCCGCACTGCCCTGGGCGAGAGGGAGCAACTCCTCGATCGATGCGTCCTCGAGACCGCACTTCCGGAGGACGCTGCGCAGATCGTCGTCGCCGAGAGGGTGGAAGACGATCCTTTGGCAGCGGGAGCGCACGGTCGGCAGCAATTCTCCGGGGTTGCCGCTGACCAACATGAGGAGCGCGCGCCCCGGCGGCTCTTCGAGCGTCTTCAGCAAGGCGTTCTGAGCGGCGATCGACAGTCTGTCCGCATCGTCGATGACGACGACCTTGCCGGCGCCGCCGACGCCGCGCAGCTGGATGAAACTCTTGATGTCCCTTGCGGTGTCGACGCCGATCTCCTTCTTTCCTTCGCTAACCGCGACGAATCGCACGTCGGGATGACTGCCCGCCTCGACCTGGCGACAGCGATCGCACTCCCCGCAGGGGGGCGTCGCTCCGCTACAGAGAACGCGCGCGGCGAGCGAGCGTGCGACTACGGCCTTACCGATCCCCGGTGGCCCGACGAACAACATCGCGTGTGCCAAACGGTCCTCGAGCAGTGCCCGGTCCAGCCGCTTCCAGGCGCCGTCGTGGCCGATCACCCGCATGCGACAACCTCCCCCGCGCCCCCGCAGGTGTCAACTCTCAGCCGCTCTGTGCGGGTATCGCCGGTCGCGTCGCGGTGGCGGAAAGTACCAGGCTCAATCCGTAGACGAGTTGCTCGGCGGTACAGGGCTTGGTGATGTAGTAATCCGCGCCGTGTTGGTAGCCCTCGATGAGGTCGTTGTCCCGTTGCCTGGCGGTGAGGAGGATGACCGGGATACGGGCCAACCGCGGTGTTTCGCGGATGTACGCAAGAACAGTTAGGCCGCTCGTCTCCGGCATCATGACGTCGAGGAGGACGACGTCCGCACCCTCGGCGACGGCGTCGATAGCCGCCGCGCCATTGTTGGCCAGCCGCACATCGAAGCCGCGCGCGCAGAGTATCGCCTCTGTCAAAAGTAGGGTGTCTTCCTCGTCATCGACGACGAGAACGCGTGGCTTCGTTGCCATCTCTTGCATGCGGTTCCTCTCAGCTGTCGTCTCGCCAGCCGATGAGCCGGGCGCGGCGCCCGAGCAGGCCGGGGGTCATGGCATCCACCTGGCGGAGCGCCGCCGCGCCATAGGCGATGGTGGTGTCGCCGCGGTTTCGCACGGAGCTTCCGGGCGGCGCCTGTACGAGAGCGCCGGTGATGCGAAACACGGCGCCCTCGTCGATGTTGATATCGCCTAGGACGAGCAGCAGTCCTTCAAACGATAAATCAGCTTGCACGCTGAGGTCGCCGTCGATCAGCCAGATCCCCGAGCCTTCCGCGGTGGTGACGTCGATGGAGCCTCGCGACGATAGAATCGCCGCGGGGACGATTCCGACGACCGCGTCCGGTAGATCGCCGGCGTCGGCGCGCACTCGTTCGATCACCTCTGCGAGATCGCTCCACGCCGCCAACGCGGCAACCGGCTCGCCGGTCAGCGTCGCGCCGGCCGAGACAAATTGCTGATGAATCGACTCGATCGGCGCTGGCGCGGCGCCGGCGATCGCCGGTACCGGATTGCCGGCGACCGAACTCCCGGAGATTCGCATCCGGCCGGACAGCGCGATCGAGGGGGACGCGCCGGCCAGGTAAATCGCCGCTGGAATGTACGGTTCGTCACTGCGCTCGATGGTGGCGGCCAGGGTTCGGCTCGCGTGATTTCTGCCGCTGGCGCGAGCGACAAAGTCGACGAAGCGCGGCGATCGCGGCCGGATCTCGTTGGTTACGACGAAGGAGTCGGGAAGTGGTCCAGTCGGCGTGCTCGCCGCGAACGGAAAGGGAGCGCCGGCGGCCAGTTCGAAGCGGTCGAATTTCGGCTCGGCCGCGAAATCCGCAAGCGCCGCCGAAAGACCCGTTTCGGCGGCGATCATCGCCTCCAGGCTTTCCCTCGCTCGGTGCTCGATCAGGAAGCTGACGACGGCCTGCTCCGACGCGAGTGAGGCGATCAAGAGGAGAAATGTCGACGCCAGCAGGGTGGTGATCAGTGCCGCGCCGCGTTGTCGGGATTTCCTATCAGAGTTGGCCATTGCGCAGTCCGACGGAGGTTCGATGTTCGACGGCAATGCGGTCTCGCGAGCCGGCAACGGGGTGCGGCGCACTCAGCCGGAGTGTGATCTCGATCTGCCGAACGTCCGCCCTTTGGCCGGCTTCCAACTCGATACCCTCCGCGCCGATCTCGTTGCCGGCCTCGTCGAGGAAGCGAAAGAGAACCTGCTCGGCATCGACATCTTGGACCATTGGTTGCGGCGATGCGCCGCCAAGCTGACGACGGAGCTGGCCGAACTCGCTGTCGAGCGCGTATCCGACTCGTTCGTTGGCGGAACTCGTTTCTCCGTCCAGGTCGAGATCGCGCGCGAGGCGGATGTGGGTGCCGCTGGCGGCGCGCAGACCGCGGTCGCCGGCGTCCGGCAACCCGTAGCCGACGTCGCGGATGTCACGCGCCATGATGTCGAGTGCGATGCGTGCGGTCTCGTCGAGATCGTCCGCCACCTGGCGAACCCGCAACGCGTGCAGCGAGGTGGTTGCGAAACTTTGCAGAATTCCGGCCAACAGGCCGAGAAACATCATCGACAACAAGGCGTCGACGACCGTCCAACCCCGCCGGTCGAGCCGCCACCAGTTCACAGACCTCGCCACAGCAGACCCTCCAACGCCAACTGTCGCTCGCCGCCGGCACGCCAGCGCACGGTGACGGTGAAGTGCGCCAGTCCCGGGTGGTCGTCGACGGACTGTAAATGCCAGGATGCCTCGAATGACCCGCCCGGCTCATTCACTTCGGAGCTGCCGCTGCGCAGTTGCTCGACGATGCTCATGGCGTGTTCTGTCGCCTGCAAATGGCGCGAACTGATCACCCGCTGGCTCGTCGTTCGCGCCATCGCGTCCATCAAGACGGTGCCGACCACTGCGAGCAGGGCGATCGCGGCGAGAGCTTCGACCGTGCTCATTCCCTTCTGGCCGCGTCCCGTCATCGACGCACCTGAACCCTTCCCACCATGTCGACGACGATGTCGCGTGTCTCACCCGTGTGGCCTCGTAGCGATACGGTGCCGAAGGTGGCGGCGTTGCCGCGCGGGCGGAATGCGATCGAACCGCCAGGCGCGGTGCATCGGGTTACGGCCACCCCGGCGGGAAGAACGCGCGGTACGCGCGCGTCGACGTATTTGCCGCCATCTGCCTGAACCTCGCGCCAGTAGGCGTCGGCGGCGGGGTCGAAACGCAGGCGGTGCGTCCGCGCCTCGGCGATTGCGCCGATGCGGGACATGCGCAGATCGAGGACTATCTGGCGGACAGTTGCCTGCAGTTGCCACTGATGCCGCAGGTCGCGATAACCGAACCCCGCCAGTCCAAACAATACCGTTGCGATCGAGAGCGCGACGACGATCTCGAGTAAGGTGATACCCGCAGGCCGCATGCCGGGTGATCATAGGGACTTACGGTCTATGTGTCAAATAGTGCAGAGAGGGGTCTCCCGACTACTTCGCCGCCCACTTCGTCGCTACTGTCGGGTGAGGTTCAAGTACCACTCGATGAGCGGATCGCCGGCGAAGAGGGCGGCAACCGCACCGACGGCGAGGAACGGCCCGAACGGGATCGCCATTTGTCGACCTTCCCCACTGCGCAGCATCATGGCGAATCCCAAAGCCGTGCCGGAGAGCGACGCGATCATCAATGTCACTGGAATGGCCCGCCAACCGAGGAAGGCGCCGATCATGGCGAGAAGTTTGACGTCTCCCCCTCCCATCCCTTCGCGACCGGTCAGGCGAAAGTAGCCCTCCGCGATCGCCCAGAGGATACCGCCGCCGAGGAGGATGCCGATGAGGGAGTCGGTCCAGGCGGGATCGCCCGGCAAGAACGCTGCGGCGAGACCGATCGCGATGCCGGGAAGGCTGATGACGTCGGGAATGATCTGGTGATCGATGTCGATAAACGTGATGACGATCAGCGCACAGAGAAACGCGAAGAAGAGGAGCGCCTGCGGATCGATGCCGAACACCGCGTAAGTCGCTACGCCGGCCAACCCCGTCAGTGCTTCGACGACCGGATAGCGGATCGAGATACCGGTCTGGCAATGGCGGCATCGGCCGCGCAGGATCATGTAGCTGACGATAGGAATATTGTCCCACGGGCGGATGGGAGTGTGGCAGTGTGGACAGTGGGAGGCCGGAAAGGCAATCGACTCGTCGCTCGGTATGCGATGGATGCATACATTGAGAAACGAGCCGATCATCGAAGCCAACAGGAAGACGAAGAACACAGTCATGCAATCACCGTGGGGTGGGGACATCCCGACGCATACCGATCTGCGAAACGCGGGAGATGTACGCGAGGGAGTACCGGTCGTTGCGACTCAGGCGGAACCGGACCCGGCGACTTTCTTCGCGCCGCGTCGAGCCGCCGCGCGTTTGGGCGAGAGCAGTTTGCTCTCGGCCGTCTCCGAGTCTCGAACCGAATCGATGCGCTCGCTGCGCATCAGGGAGATCTGTTCGGACACCAATCCCAGCATGAAAATGATGACCGCGGTGGAAATGAGCAAAGCCGCCATGTTGGTGAATCGGTGCACAGTGAGGAAGGTGTACAGATAGTAGGACGCGCCGGTGGCGAAGAAGAACAGACTCACCGGCAGGAAGACGCGGAACGGCGCAAAAAGGGTCGCGATCTTGGTCAGGATCAAGAGAAATCGGGTGCCGTCCTGCCAGATGCGAATCTTGCTCGTGCCGACACGGCGGCGAATGTCGATCGGAACGTAATGCAAGGTCAGGCCGCTGCGAAGGTACGCCAGGGTCAGGGTGGTCGGATACGAGAACGTATTCGGCAGAATCTCCAAGTAGCGTCGCACCTCGCTGGTCCGCATGGCGCGGAAGCCACTCGTAAGGTCGCGCACGGGGAACTCGCTTACGTACGTTGCCAGGCGATTGTAGATCGTATTGGCGATCCAGCGATGCCAGCCGGCCTGTCCAGATCCGGGGCGCGCGCCGACGACCATGTTGAAGCGCTTCAGATGAGTCACAAGGTTGCGAACATCGGCGGCCTGGTGCTGCCCGTCGGCGTCCATCAGGACGACGTACCGCCGCGACGCGTGGCGCAAGCCGGTCTTTACCGCCGCGCCGTTGCCAATGTTGTACGCGTGGGAGATCACCCGGGCGCCGTGTGCCGCGGCGATGGCGGGGCTCTCATCGGTCGAGCCGTCGTCGATCACCAGGATCTCCGCCCCTGGAAGTTCGGCGGAGAGCGAATCTACCAGGAGAGCGATCGACTGCGCCTCGTTGAACGCCGGAATGATGATACTGAGTTCGTCGTTGGCAATCGAAGTCATCTCCCGCTCTCTTCCGCCGGCCGCGCTCAGAGGATCTCGTAGAGCCCGAACGCTCCGTGGCTGTGGATGAGGCGCAGATGCTGCGTGGCGAAACCGTCCCAGCGCTGCATCTCGGTTGCCGTCAGGTCCTCCTTGAGGAAGCGACCCAGCAGGGGCGCCGAGGCTGCGATATGGCTGAGTCCCATCTCCTGCAACTGAGCTGACACACCTCTCGGGCTTGCGGCGGTACGTACCGCGTCGCGAATCGTCGTGCCGGAATAGTAGTAGTCGTATGTATAGGGGCGCTTCCAGTAGTAGCCGCGCTGCCCGAGAAACGCCAGGTGCACATTGGCGTTGGCCGGCAGATTCTCGCTGGCAAACCTGGAAAGTGGGTACTCGGGGACGAAACGGGTGATGAACTCCTGCCGACTTTCGCGGCCGCGGAGATAGGCTCCCGGCGACATGAGATTCCAATAGTCCGCGAAGTGCCAGAGGTTGAACGCGAGCGCAGCGGCACCGAGCGCGGGCAGGAGAAGACGCGCGCTCGGCAATGCCGTTCGCCAGCGATCCAGCAGCGCCGCCGTGAGAATTGCCAGTGCGACCAAAGAGGCGATCGCGTAGCGGCTGCGGAACGTGGTGAGGAGAAAAACCATCGCCAGGACGGCGAGCGCGAAGATCCAGAGGTAATCCATCTTGGCGGTTCGGCGACCGCTGAGAATTGCGGCGAATCCGAAGAGGAAAAGCGGGTTGAACGCACCGTCGAAGCGCGCCGGGTCGCCGAAGCGGCCGATGACGAAGGCGCGAAATGGCGTCGTCAGAATCTCGATCCAGGATTCGTTGTAGAGAAACATGCGCTTGGTGAAAATGTCGATGGATGGCGAATCGGCGCGCGGCGGACCGCCCAGGGTGCCGCGCAAAAGCGGGAATACAGGGTTGCCGGTCTCGAAGTAGTTGCGGAGCAACCAGGGTGCCAGCGGTACGATGGCCAGAGCGCCGAAGATCGCGATATTGCGCAGGATGGAAACCGCGTCACGCCGCGGTGCAAGAGTGATCGTGCCGACCAGGAGCAAGGGCAGCGTCAGGTAGCCGTTGTACTTGACCGAGGCCGCGCAGCCGGCGGCAAATCCGGCCAGGCCGAGCAGGCCGGTTTGCTCGCTCTCCGACCAGCGCAGCAGCGCGACGACCGAGACGGTGGTGAAGAAGAGCAGGCCGAGATCGACGTAGGCGCTGGATGCGAGAGTCGCGAATGTGGGAGTCGTCAAGATCAGCAGCGCGACAAAGGCGGCGACGCCAATCGCCACGGTCGATGAAAGGTAGACGTAGAGGATGGCGACGCTGGCCAGGCCAAAGAACATATGTAGGTACTTCGGCGCGCTCTCCCAACCCTGGGCGAGAAGCGGCGTGTACAGCAACGTCAGTTGCATGGGGAAATACGACTGTTCGGCGAACGGATACACCACGGCGCGTCCTTCCTCGAGGAACAGCGCCGGAAGGGCGAGATGGTGGGTCAGCTCGTCTCGCGCTACGGGAGGGAGTAGGTTCAAGACGACGAGCGCCGCGACGAAGACGAGCCCAGCGGCGAGGAACAACCAACTCGCGGTGTTCCGCGCGGCCGCGGCGAACGCGCTGACGACGATCGCGATCAGCAGCAGGGCGACGCTTCCGGGCACTAGCAAGCCGGCGACGGATGCGATGCCGTGACCATTCGCGGCGAGAATGAAGTAGAGCGTGCCGATCACCCCAACCGCACCGCCACTCCACAGCGACCGATCCAGTGCGAGGGTCGTGTCGCGATCGCCGATCACTTGAACTCTCGGCGTGCGAACAGTCCGACGGCGAGGAGAAGAAGCACGGCGCTGTACGAAAGAGCGTAGGCCGTCAAAAATAGCATGGTGCCGACGGCGACCGACTCTCCGTAGACCAAACGATCGGCGAGCAGGAAGTGATCCAGTCGTGGTAGCGCGGCGTGTAGGACCTTGGCCGCGACGCGGAGCAGGGAGTTGGTGGTGTCGGAGAGGAAATAGTCGAGGTACTGCGTCGAGCGCCCGGCGATGAAACAGCCGATCGTAAACATGCCGGCGAGGGTCGGCGTGACGACCAGGGAAGAGAAGAATACCGCGAAAGCGACGACGATCATGATCTCGAGCAGCGACGCCGCGGCGGCGACGAGGATTCCCGGATCAAATCGCCCTTCGAGGAACCACAGAAACATTGCCAGGCCGGCTGCCATGCTGACGATCACGGCGACCAGGGTGGCGAAGAGACCGAGAAACTTGCCGAGGACGAACTGCCAGCGCGCGACCGGTTTCGACAGTGTATTTAGGATCGTCTTGTGTTGCAGCTCCTGCTGCAGCAGGTTGACGCCGAGGACGACGGCGATGATGACCCCGAAGAGGGAGATGCTCATCAGGCTGAAATCCTTGATATAGCGGATCTGATCGCCGATCGACGCCGATCCGAAGATCGTAGAGATGCCGACCATCAAAATGGCAAACGCGAGAATCGAGTAGAGAACCCGGCTGCGAACCGCTTCTCGCGTCGTGTTCAACGCCAATGCTAGTACCTTGTTCATGGTCGCAACGCCTCTGGGATCGCGCGCCGCTTCGCCGCACGCACTTCGCTTTCGCGCGGATGCATCCACTGCACGCGATCGGCACCGCCGTCCCACCGACTCGACTGCGAGTTGCTAGTTGCCGGCATGGCGAAGAAATCGCTCCTCGAGAGTGGTGTGGCGCGGTGTAATTCGTTCGATCGAGGCGGAGTTTCGGCGAATCAGGTCGACGGCTTCGTCCACCAGTTTCAGTCCAGGCACCGTGATCAAATGCACGCCATCGCGCGTTACCACCGATGTTCCGGGAAGTTGGGCGAGGGCGTCGGGGATCGCTCCGTTGCTGCTGCGGACTTCCAACTCGTAGGATGTCGCGTCTGAATGGTCCGCCACCGTGATGATCTCGCGCAGTCGACCGGCTGTAAGTATACCGACGCGGTCGCACAGCGTTTCGGCGTCGGACAGGATGTGTGACGAGAAAATGATACTGGTGCCGCCGTTGCGCAGGTCGAGGATCAGATCGCGCATCTCCCGGCGGCCTACCGGGTCGAGGCCGGACATGGGCTCGTCGAGAATCAGCAAACGCGGTCGGTTGAGAATCGCCTGCGCGACGCCGACTCGCTGTAGCAAACCCTTCGACAGCGTGCGCATCGCGGCACGCCGCTTTTCTTGCAGGCCCAGGCGTTCGATCACCTCGTCGATGCGCGCGGTCCGTGGCGAACGCTCGATCCCGTACAAATTGCCGAACAGCCGAAGGGTTTCCTGAACCGTCAGGTACTCGTAGAAGTAGGGGTGTTCGGGCAAAAAGCCGATCTCCGCCTTGGCGGCGGCAGTCAAAGGTTGGTCGTCGAAGAGAATCTGCCCCGAGGTCGGCCGCAGGAAACCGAGGATCAGCTTGAACGTCGTCGTCTTTCCGGCGCCATTCGGGCCGAGTAGGCCGAAGCACTCGCCGCTCCGCACTGCCAGGTCGATTGCGTTGAGGACCCGTGTCGGCCGGAAGGTCCAGTCGCTTCGGTAGTCCTTGCAGAGTTTTCGAATGTCCAGGATATCAGCCATCGGATTGCCTATTGGCCGAGCAACTCAGCGCCGTATTTGCCTTGCAGGGCGCGCTCTCGAATCTTGCTGCGGTAGCTCCGCGTTGGCGATCTACCGGTGGAGGACTGCGCCTTGCCATCGGGACCGATCTCGAAGTGTCCGCCCATTGGGTCGTGCGGAATTCCCTGCAGGAGGCCGGCGGTGACCATCTCCTCGAGGGACGATGGCGCTCGGCCGTTGGACTTCTCGAACGCTTCGATCTGGTTGTCGAGATCGAGGAGGATCGAGGCAGCGGTGGCTTCTTTCAGGTTGCGCTGGATGACGTCGCGAATCTGTTGCGACTCCGCGTTCTGTTCGAGATCGCGCAGGAAGGCCATTGCCGTTTCTGGGCCGGAGGTTTCCGTCGTGACGATCGTCGCCAGGCGCGCCACTGCAGGGTGCGCGCCGGGAAGGCGTACGGAGCGCTGTAAGTATTCGGAAGCGCGCTCTCCGTCGTTGTTGAAGAAGAAGTGCAGGAAACCGAGGTAGTACGAAAGGTCCCAGGCATCGGGGATGGCGTTCACGCCTTTCTCGAGAATGCGGATTCCGGCGTCGACCTCGCCGGCCTCCCAGGGGAGGATCAACCCGGCGAAGCGGTAGACGTGCTCGGCGCGGGGATCGAGGTCGGTGACCAACTCGCAGATGTGGGCGAGCCAGGGGTAGGTGCGATCACTGCGGTAGTGTTTGCCGAAATAGCTGATCGCGCGGAACCACAGGACGTCGGCGAGGACGTTGTGGTAGCCCAACGAAAGCGGACGCAGCAACTCGGCTCGCGGCAGATAGACAGGCTCTTCCAATTTCTCGGCTGACATCTCGTGTCGGTCGAGCGTGGCGCGAAACATCCCCGTCGTTGCGCTGAGCAACGTCAGCGCTATGGCGAAGAGGGCACAACGTATGGCCAGTGCCGAATTCATCTGGGTCGGGATTATACCTGCTGCGGGCAGCATGCGAAGTCGAATGTTGCGTCGCCTACGATGAGGGAAGAGGAGCCGGTATCGCCGCCATCCAGACACGGTGAGAGCTGTCGGCTCGCCGCGGCGGGGAAAAAAAAAGGGAGGGCTCGAAAGCCCTCCCTTTGGTCGTTGCGGGGCAACCCTTACTGCATGCCGCCCGCGGTGCTGTCGTAGTCGAACGTAGCGCCCGACCCGGCGTCCGAAGTCGCCGTACCCGTGAAGGAGGGCTCGGTGCCGCTGTTGTCGGCAGCCATCGTGGTGGTAACGGTCTCAGAGCCGCGGAATCCCGGCAGGCTAGCGCAACCACCGTCTTGATTCGCTTCCGTGCAGCCGATGTAGGCCAAGCTCGTGGCGAAGTACGCCTCTTCCGAAGTCGCCGCGTTGCGCAGGTCGGAGTTGGCTCGCGCGTCGAATCCGCGCTGACGGTACTGAGCGAACTGCGGGATTGCGATCGCGGCGAGAATACCGATGATCGCCACCACGACGAGCAGCTCGATCAGTGTGAACCCCTTGTCCTTCATCCGAATCGTGATTGCCTTCATGTTGCCTCCTTGAGAGTGGTTTGTGGCCGAAGCCAGTTTGTGGGGCTGATTTGGTTTCACGCCGTCTCCGTGTGGCGTTCTTGCTTTTCTATCTGAGCAACCCCCGTGCCAGTCGCGCGGATGTTGGCAGCCGTGAGAAATGAGGCCGCCAACAGGCCGAGATTACCGTCATCGCCGTCCAGAGAATGACAATCTGTGGCTCGGATGTCGTCGGAATGCCGCATGGCAGGTCTACTGAACCGCCGTCGATCCGGGATCGGTGTCACCGAGACCGTACTTCTGCAGGCGGTGCCTGAGGGATCGATAGTTGATGCCGAGGAGTTCGGCTGCCTTTTTCTTGACGCCGCCCGCCTCGCCGAGGGCTCGCAGGAGAAAGCTCTTCTCGTATTCCGCCAGGTCGCGTTCCAGGTCGATGTCTTCCCATATGGCTGGCGCGCCGGCGGCGGCTCCGCTCGTGGTGGATGCTTGCGACGACGGACGGCGGGCTCGCGCCAGGCCGGCGCTGTTGTAGTCCGCATCGGCCAGGAAGCCCGGTAGGTGCTCGACGTCGGCCGTCTCCCCCTCGCACATGGCGACGGCGTGCTCGACGATGTTCTCCAGTTCGCGAACGTTTCCCGGGTAGTCGTAGCCGAGGAGCAGGCGAGCCGCCGCATCGGTGAGCCGCAGGGGAGGCCGGCCGTGCACCGTTGAGAACTGCTCGAGGAAGTGTCGCACCAGAAGCGGAATGTCCTCGCCGCGGTCGCGCAGTGGCGGCACGACGATTTCGATGACGTTCAGCCGGTAAAACAAGTCTTCGCGAAACTTTCCCTCTTCGATCTGAGTCGGTAGATCGCGGTTGGTCGCGGCGATGATGCGGACGTTGACGGCGATGCTGGTCTCTCCACCGACCGGGCGAAAGGTACGCTCTTGCAGGACGCGCAGCAGTTTGACCTGGAGATGAATGGGCAGCTCGCCGATCTCGTCGAGAAAAATGGTACCGCCATCCGCCATTCGGAAGGAGCCGATGCGGTCCGAACTGGCGCCGGTGAAGGCCCCTTTGACGTGTCCGAAAAGCTCGCTCTCGATGAGGTTCTCGGGAATCGCCCCACAGTTGATGGCGACGAAGTGCTTGTCGCGTCGCGGCCCCTGGGCGTGGATGGCTCGCGCCACGACTTCCTTGCCGGTTCCGCTCTCACCGGTGATGAGAATGGTGGCGTCGGACCCCGCGACCCTGGTGATCAGCTTGCGCAGTTCGAGAACGCCCTCGCTCTTGCCGTAGAGGCCGTCGGCCGGCTCGCCCGACTCTCCCAGGCGGTCTTCGGAAAACTCGCGCAGCGCGGCCGACGAGGTCATCGCCGTCGGTTCTTCGATCTGGCGTAGCTCTGTGATGTCCTGAAAGACGTACAATGCCCCGATGGTGTGGCCGAAGGTGTCGCGCAACGCGGCGGTCGAGCAGCGCAGCTCCATGGCTGTCCGATCGTCGCGCGCGTGGGCGAACTCGATCGGCTCGATTGCTTCCGGCGACTGCAGAAAACGGAGTCGGGCGCTGGGCGTCAGCTTCAGCGGAGGAAACAGATCGCCCAGATCCGTGCCGCGCAGCGATTCGTTGGATTGGCCCTCGAAGATTCCCGTTCCGGCGCTGTCGACGGTGAGGATGCGTCCCTCGCTGTCGGTCGTCACCAGCGAACTGCCGATCGCCTGGGCGAGTGTATCCTTGAGGATGGCCACCCGGTCGCGCTCGGCGCGCTCCTGCGCGAGCAAATGCTCGGCCTCGAAGATCCTCTTGGTGAGAAATCCGGACAGCAACGCCGTCAGGAAGAACGTCAGGTTGGTCGTGAAGATTCGCGACAGCAGCTCGGCGTCGAGCTGGACGGGCGGAAGATCGTTGGGCCGCGCGACCTCGATCACTCCGGCCGCGAGTGCGAGCAGGAGGACGTCGTAGAGAACGGCGGCGCCGATTGCCGTCAGCAGTGCGCCGTTGGCAAACAAGAGTACCGCGCCGTTGATGACCGCAAGGCTGTAGAGGAATGCGAACGGACTATCGACGCCGCTCGTCAGGTAGATCGCTCCGGTGATGAGCAGGAGATCGATGGCCAGCTGGACGTAGGTGAAACTCGTCAGATCGGCGAGGCGCTCGACCAGCAGCGCCGAGACCAGGGTGACGGCGTAGGTCAGGCCGACGATCAGCAACAGCGAGTTGATCGAGACCAGGTAGCCCGGCGCGCCGCGGCCGAGGTAGCCGAAGGCGACGACGAAGAAGAAGCACGAGATGACGGCGACCCGGCCGAGCAGAAACAACTTGAGTCGGCCGATCAGCTCCTGTCGGGCCTCCCTCTCGGCCCAGGGATTCCACATGGCTCAGCCGATCACGGATCCCAACTTGAAGATCGGCAGATACATCGAGACCACCAGGCCGCCGATGATGACACCGAGGAAGAGAATCACCATCGGCTCCATCAAGGTCGTCAAGTTGGCCACCATGTTGTCGACTTCGTCCTCGTAGAACTCCGCGATCTTCTGCAGCATCGAATCGAGGGCGCCGGTCGATTCACCGACTGAAATCATCTGACAAACCATCGGCGGAAAAACCTTGCTCTGCGCCAGCGGCTCGGAAATCGAGTTTCCCTCACTGATGCTGGCGCGTGTCGCCAGGATCGCCCGCTCGACGATCTTGTTGCCCGATGTCTTGGCGGTGATCAGCAGCGCATCGAGAATCGGCACGCCGGATGAGATCAGGGTGCTCAGGGTGCGGGTGAATCGCGCGATCGCGGATTTGCGCAGCAGTTCGCCGAAGATCGGAAACTGCAAAGTCATCTGATCGATGCGCAGACGACCGTTCTCGGTCTTGTAGATCTGCCGGATGCTGACGACGATCGCGACGAGCACCGCGACGATGTACGGAAAGTAGGCGATCGTGAAGTTCGATAGATTGATGACGAACTGGGTTGGCGCCGGCAGATCCTGCCCGAAGCTCGAGAACAGCTCGGCGAAGACCGGGATGACCCAGATCAAGAGGACTCCGGTAACGCCGACGGCGACGGTGATGATGGTCGCCGGGTAGATCATGGCGCCCTTGATCTTCGCCTTGAGCTTCATGGATTTCTCCATGTACTCGGAAAGGCGTTGCAAGATCGTGTCGAGAATACCGCCGACCTCGCCGGCGGCGATCATGTTGACGAACAGGTCGTCGAAGACCTTGACGTGTTTCTTGAGCGCCTCGGTAAAGGTGGAACCCGATTCGACGTCTTCCTTGAGCTGGCGGACGACCTTGCGAAAGCCTTTGTTGTCAGCCTGTTCGGCGAGGATGTCGAGGCATTGGACGATCGGAAGACCGGCGTCGATCATGGTCCCCAGTTGGCGAGTGAAAATGACGATGTCTTTTTGCTTGATGCCGTCGCCGAAGCCGGGAATGTTGAGATCCCGATCGAGGCCTTTGCCGCGTTCCTTGATCTTGTTTGGCAGAGGCTGGATGCGCTGCGAGCGCAACCGCGCTAGAACAGCGTCTCGCGTCGGCGCTTCCATCTCGCCGCCGATCGTTTCGCCTCGAGGTGAAACGCCCTGCCATCGAAAAATCGCCATTTTAAAAACTCCTGCTGTGAGAAAGTGCCGGGTGGTCGAATCCACCCATCACCCCATTCTAGCATGTGCTGTGCCAGTCGATGGTTTGCTCAGTTACGCGTGTTGTCGGACCTGTAGGCGGGACAGGCGCGGTAGCGGAACGGCGGCAGGATGTGGATCGTGCAAGAATGTAGCACCCGCCCGGTCAACCCGTGCGATACTATACTCTTAGATACCAGGTAAAGTCAACGCCTGGCGTACGAGGGTTGTGCGCGTGCGAAGGCCGGCGGGTCGCCGAGCATCGGCTTCAGCTCGTCGGGCTCGGTGGCATGCGCGACGGCCTCATCGTAGCTGATCAGCCGCCGGGAATAGAGGTCGAGCAGGGACTGCGTCATCGTTTGCATTCCGAATCGCGACTGGCCGACCTGCATCTGCGAGTAGACTTGATGGATCTTTGCCTCGCGGATGAGATTTCGAATCGCGGCGTTCGGAATCATGACTTCGAGCGCGAGGACGCGGCCGCGTTCGTCCTGCCGCGTGATCAGCTGTTGCGACAGCACTCCTTGAAGGATGAGGGAAAGCTGGGCTCGAACCTGAGGTTGTTGCTTGTCGGGAAAGATGTCGATGATTCGGTTGATCGTCTGCAGCGCGGAGTTGGTATGCAGGGTGGAGAGGACGAGGTGGCCGGTCTCGGCAAGCGTCAGTGCGGCACTGATCGTTTCGAGATCGCGCATTTCGCCGATGAGAACAATATCGGGATCCTGTCGCAAAATGTGCCGCAGCGCCTCGCTGAAGCTGTGGGTGTCCGAGTGAATCTCGCGCTGGTTGACGACGCAGCCCGCGTGCTCGTGGACGAACTCGATCGGATCCTCAAGTGTCACGATGTGTTCGCGGCGCTCCCGGTTGATTCTATCGAGCATCGCCGCGAGGGTCGTCGATTTGCCGCTACCCGTCGGTCCGGTCACCAGAACGAGGCCGCGCGGTAGTTTCGTCAACTCGCCGGCGATCGCCGGCAGGCCGAGTTCGGCGAGTGACTTGGCTACGTACGGAACCGTGCGAAACGCCGCGGCGACGGCGCCTTTCTGGCGGAACAGGTTGCCGCGGAAGCGGCAGAGGCCACGGATGCCGAACGAGAAGTCGAGTTCGAGGGCTTCTTCGAATCGGTGCCGCTGATTTTCGGTGAGAACCGCATAGCAGAGGCGCTTGGTGTCGCCGGCGGCCAATGGCGGGAAGGGCAGCGGCCGCAGCTCCCCGTTGATACGCATGATGGGCGGGCTGTCGACCGTGATGTGCAGGTCCGTTCCGCCACGCTCCGAGACGAGACGCAGGAGGTCTTGCAGAGTTCGCCCCGCGATCGCCCCCTGTGCGGCGCCCTTGCCCTGCGATTCGTTCATCGGGGTCAATCGGCCATCGTGACTCGGAGGACCTCTTCCATCGTCGTGACCCCGCTTGCCATCTTGACGAGTCCGGCCTGACGAAGCGTTTGCATGCCGAGCTCGCAGGCCTTGTTCTTGATTTCGCTCGACGAGGCGCCGGCGAGAATCAGGTCGCGGATCTCTTCGCTCACAGGCATGACCTCGTAGAGGGCGACGCGGCCGCGGTAACCCGAGCCGCCGCAGTTCGAGCAGCCGGCGCCGCGGCAGCACTTGGCGACGGAAGCCTCTTCGCGCGTCATGCCGAGTTCGACCAACGCCGTCAACGGAATTTCCGCGGGCTCCTTACACGCGTCGCAAATGACGCGCGAGAGGCGTTGGGCGAGGACCAGGTTCACCGAGGAAGCGACGAGGAAGGGTTCGACACCCATATTGAGCATGCGGTTGATGGTCGACGGCGCATCGTTGGTGTGCAGCGTACTCAGCACGAGGTGACCGGTGAGAGCGGCTTTGATGCCGATTTCGGCCGTTTCGAAGTCGCGGATCTCACCGACCATGATGATGTCTGGATCCTGGCGGAGAAAGGATCGCAGCGCGTTGGCGAAGTTGAGCCCGATGTCTTCGTTGATCTGCACCTGGTTGATCCCGACCAGGTTGTACTCGACGGGATCCTCGGCCGTGGAAATGTTCGAGGTCAACTTGTTCAACTCCGCCAGCGCGGAGTACAGGGTCGTCGTCTTACCGCTACCCGTCGGTCCGGTGACCAGCACCATGCCGTACGGCTTGTAGATGGACTCCTGGAAATCCTTGAGAGACGCCTCGTCGAAGCCGAGTTTCGTCATGTCCAATTGAAGATTCGACTTGTCGAGGAGGCGCAAAACGATCTTCTCGCCGAAGATGGTGGGTAGGACCGAGACGCGAAAATCCATGTCCTGACCCGGACCGAACTTGAGCTTGATGCGGCCGTCCTGGGGGAGGCGTCGCTCCGCGATATCGAGAGAGGCCATGACCTTGAGGCGCGAGGTGATGGCGTTCTTCAGCTTGAGCGGCGGCTTCATGATCTCTTCGAGCACGCCGTCGACGCGAAAACGGACGCGGAACATCTTCTCGAACGGCTCCAAGTGCACGTCACTGGCGTGTCGCTTGATCGCGCTGGTCAGAATCGCATTGACCAGGCGAACTACCGGCGCGTCTTCGGTCGATCTTTCCAATTCGCGAACGTCGACCTCATCGTCGTCCTGAACCAGCTCGACGTTGTTGCCCTCGACCTCTGCCAGTACGTCCTGGTAATCGCTGCCCTGGTCGTAGAAGTCTTGAATTGCCTGGGACACCGACGACGTGGTCGCGACCGCCACCTTGATGTCGTAACCCGTCAGGAACTTAACCTCATTGATCGCGCTGATGTTCGAGGGGTCGGACATCGCCAAGGTCAGCGTCGAGCCTGCCAGGCTGATCGGCACCAGGTGGTGGCGCAACGCGATCGTCGGCGGAACGAGGCGGGCGATCTCGGTGGGGACCTCCATCACCGCCGGATCAACCAGCGGCAAGCGGTACTCCCGTTGCAAAAATGCCGTGAGGTCGGCGTCGCTCAGCAACCCTTCCTTGACCAGGCGGGTGCAGAGCGGCGCCTTGTCGTCGTCTTCACGGGCGATGGCCTTCGCGAGCTGATCGCCCGTGATTAGACCGCGTTTTACCAGTAACTCTCCAAGGCGACTGCTCATGAACGACTGCCCGTCTTTCCTCAACGAACAGTGAGGCTACCCGCGCCCCTATACCCTGTCAATTCGATATTTTCGTGTAGAATGCTGTGCGCATTGCCGCGACAGGCGCACGTCGTCTCGTCCAGAGTGTGAAAGCGCGGGCGCCTTGCAGGATGAGCATCTCACCGCCGTCCATGGTCGGTCGCCGAGCCTCCGTTGCCTTTTGAAAGAAATCGGTTGGCTGACCGTATGCCAGGTCGTAATACAAACACCGTACGTGGCTGGCGGTCATGGCGATCGATGGAAAGCGTTCGCCGCGCCATCCGAGCGAGGTCGCGTTGACGACGAGAGCGACTTCGTCGAACGTTGCCTCCGTCGCCAGGTCGCCGAGGCCGACGAGGCGAATTGGCGGCGCGTGTTGCGCGATCTGCGCGGCCAGTTTACGTGCCCGCGGTAGTGTCCTGTTGGCGAGGAGAACCTGCGCGACGCCGAGTTCTCGTAAGCCGCAGAGGACGGCGCGCGAGGCGCCGCCGGCGCCGACGACGATTGCCCGCTGCTTGCGCAGTTGCGCGCGGTAGGGCCGCAACGATTGGACGAAGCCGAAGACGTCCGTGTTGTCGCCGTGCAGATGTCCATCGCGGTTGACGATGGTGTTGACGGCGCCGACGGCGGCGGCCTGCTGACTCAACGAGTCGAGATGGCGGAGGACCCTTTCCTTGTGAGGTACGGTCAGATTGACGCCGCGCAGGCGCAGCGCACGGATCGAACGCACCGCCGCCGCCAGGGCGTCCGGACCCACGTGGAAGGCGACGTAGCGATAGTCCAGTGCGAGCGCGGCGAAAGCCGCGTTGTGCATCGCCGGCGAGCGGCTGTGTTCGACAGGATCGCCGAAGATGCCGACGATGCCGGTGCGGCCGGTGATCGGCGTCCGTGTAGGGGCGCGGCTCACGGATCGGGATGAACGCCGAGCGCCGCGTGCGCCGCGGCGAGCCGTGCGACCGGCACGCGATAGGGCGAGCAGGACACGTAATCCAAGCCGAGGTGATGGCAGAACATGACCGAGGCCGGTTCGCCGCCGTGTTCGCCGCAGATTCCGAGCTTGATGTCTGGGCGGGTCTTGCGGCCGCGCTCGACCGCGATCGAGATGAGCTCGCCGACCCCGGTGCGATCGAGGACGGCGAACGGGTCCTCGGGTAGGATTCCGTTCTTGACGTAACTGGGAAGAAACTGGCCGGCATCGTCGCGGCTGAGGCCGTAGGTGCACTGGGTCAGGTCATTGGTACCAAATGAGAAGAACTCTGCTTCGCTAGCGATCTCTCCGGCGGTGAGAGCGGCCCGCGGCAACTCGATCATCGTGCCGATCGGCGGCGTCAGCCGCAGCCCGTACTGCTCGGCCGTGACGGCGAGCGCCGCCAGGGTCTGCTTCCGAACCACGGCGAGTTCGCGGACATGGCTGACCAGTGGAATCATGATCTCGGGGAATACCTTGAGCCCTTCGTTGCGCAATTCACAGGTGGCTTCGCCGAGGGCCCGCACCTGCATCTGGTAGATTTCCGGGTACGTGATTCCCAGCCGACAACCCCGCAATCCGAGCATCGGGTTCACTTCGGACAGGGTGTCGCGTGCCTCTCGCAAGCGATCGACCGAGGCACCGAGCTTGTCCGCCAACTCGATCAACTCGTCGTCCGTCGCCGGCAGGAACTCGTGTAGCGGCGGATCGAGCAGGCGGACGGTCACAGGTCGGTCGACCATGACGCGCAAGATGGCGAGAAAGTCGAGCTTCTGCATCGGCAGCAGCTTGGCCAGCGCGCGCTCGCGACCGTCGCGGTCGGCGGCGAGAATCATTTCCCGCACAGTGTCGATGCGATCGCCGTCGAAAAACATGTGCTCGGTGCGGCAGAGGCCGATTCCCTCTGCGCCGAATAGTCGCGCAACCGTTGCATCGCGCGGCGTATCGGCGTTGGCGCGAACGCGTAGCTTGCGAAAGCCGTCGGCCCACTTCATGAACGTGGCGAAGCTGCCGCCGGGTTCGGGAATGGTCGTCGCCACGGTGCCTGCGAAGATCTCTCCGCTCGACCCGTCGAGAGTGATCCAATCGCCGGGGCGAACTTGGTGCTCGCCGATTCTCGCGCTCTGCGCTGCATAGTCGACGTGCAGATCCCCGCAGCCCGAAACGCAACATTTGCCCATACCCCGGGCGACCACGGCCGCATGCGACGTCATCCCGCCGCGCGCCGTGAGAATCCCCTGGGCAACGCTCATTCCGTGGATGTCTTCAGGCGACGTTTCGATGCGTACGAGGATGACGCGCTTGCCCCGTTGATCCGCCTGCACGGCCTGATCGGCGGAAAAGACCACCTCGCCCGAGACGGCGCCGGGCGACGCGGGAAGCCCTTTGGCGATCGGTTTCGGCCGCGCCTTGGGGTCGATCTGCGGGTGCAGGAGTTGATCGAGCTGGGCCGGCGCGACGCGGAGCACCGCGGTCTTCCGGTCAATGAGCTTTTCCGCCTCCATGTCGACGGCGATCTTAACGGCCGCGTGCGCGGTTCTCTTCCCCGATCTCGTCTGCAGCATCCACAGCTTCGATCGCTCGATCGTGAACTCGAGATCTTGCATGTCGCTGTAGTGCTGTTCGAGTTGGCGCGCGATGCGTTTCAGCTGGCTGAAACACCGCGGCATCAACTCTTCGAGCGACCTTGGCCGCAATTCTTCAGCCACATCGGAAGCGCGCGCCTGCTCGATCGCCGCGGCACGTGTGATCGACTGTGGCGTGCGCGTGCCGGCGACGACGTCTTCGCCCTGGGCGTTGACGAGGAACTCGCCGTACAGGCCTTTCGCCCCGGTGGCGGGGCTGCGCGTGAAGGCGACGCCGGTCGCGCAGTCGTCGCCGAGGTTGCCAAACACCATGGCCTGGATGTTGACCGCGGTGCCCCATTCGTCGGGAATGCGGTTCAGTCGGCGATACGTGTTCGCACGGGGGTTGTCCCACGAGCGAAAGACGGCGCCGATCGCAGCCCACAACTGTTCGCGCGGATCCTCGGGAAATGCGACACCGAGGCGCTTGCCGATCAGCTGCCGGAAGTCTTCGGCGAGATCGCGTAAGTCGTCGGCGCCGAGGTCGGTATCGAGAGTCGCGCCACGCGCCGCTTTGCGCCGCTGCAAGACTTTCTCGAAGGGGTCCTCCTCCTCGTCGGAGGACGGTCGCAGTCCGAGAACCACATCGCCGAACATCTGGACGAAGCGGCGGTAACAATCGTAGCCGAAACGCGCGCTGCCCGATTCTCGGATGAGTCCGAGAACCGTAGAGGAATTCAGTCCGAGGTTGAGTACCGTGTCCATCATCCCCGGCATCGAAGTGCGCGATCCCGAGCGCACCGACAACAGCAGAGGTGCCTGCGAATCTCCGAAGCGGCGGCTGAGGCGCGACTCCATGCGCGCCAGGGCCTTGTCGACCTGCTCGCGCAAGGCGTCCGGGTAATCCCCGCCGTGGGCGCGGTAGTAGGTGCAGACGTCGGTGGTGATGGTGAATCCCGGTGGCACCGGAACGCCGAGCAGCGACATCTCCGCCAGATTGGCGCCCTTGCCTCCAAGTGTATTCCGCAGGCCGGCGCCGCCTTCCGCACGGCCGTCACCGAAGGAGTAGACCAGCTTGTCGCCGCGCTTCGCTTGTCCCGTTCCGGACCGCGCCCGCCTCGCCGCCGGCGCGGCCCGCTTCGACGTCTTCGCACCCATCCTATCTAGTCCACGGTTGCGCCAGGCGCCGGTGCAGCTCGGGCGCCAGGGCCTCAATCTTGATTCGCTCCTGCGCCATCGAATCGCGTTCGCGCAGTGTGACCGTATCGTCTTCGGCCGTTTGGTGGTCGATGGTGACGGCGAAGGGAGTGCCGATTTCGTCCTGACGGCGGTAACGACGGCCGATCGAACCGGCCTGGTCGTACTGGACAGTGAAACTGTCGCGCATCGCGGCGGCGATCTTCTCGGCGCGCTCGGGTTGTCCCTCTTTGCGCATCAGTGGAAGCACCGCGACTTTCACCGGGGCGAGCGCCGGGTGGAAGCGCAGTACCGCGCGCGCTTCTCCGTCCGCCTCGTCCTCGTCGTAGGCATCGACGAGAAAAGCCAGTGTCGCGCGATCGGCGCCGGCCGCCGGTTCGATGACGAAAGGGAAGTAGTGCTCGCGTGCCGCCTCATCGAAGAAGCGCAGGTCTTTGCCGCTGAACTCGGAATGCTTGCGCAGATCGAAGTCCGTGCGGTTGGCGATGCCCTCCAACTCCGACCAGCCGATCGGGAACTTGTACTCGACGTCGACGCAGGCTTTCGCGTAGTGAGCGAGTTCGTCCTCGGAGTGCACGCGCAGGCGGAGGTTCTCGTCGCGGATGCCCAACCGACGGTACCAGTCCAGGCGTTCCTTCGACCAGTAATCGTACCAGGTGTCGTCTTCCCCGGGTTTGACGAAGAACTCCATCTCCATCTGCTCGAACTCTCGCGTGCGAAACAGGAAGTTACCGGGCGTGATCTCGTTGCGGAAGGATTTTCCGATCTGTGCGATGCCGAACGGAATGCGCTGGCGCGCTGTCGTCTGGACATTCTGGAAGTTGACGAAAATGCCCTGAGCCGTCTCCGGCCGCATGTATACGACGCTGGCAGTGTCTTCGACCGGCCCCATGAACGTCTTGAACATCAAATTGAACTGACGCGCCTCTGTCAGGTCACATTCGCTGTGCTCGCCAGGCTTCTTGCTCGGTTTCAAGGTGCACTGGGCCTGTTCGATCTGGTCGGCGCGGAAGCGAGACTTGCACTTCCGGCAATCGACGAGTGGGTCGGTGAACCCCTCGAGGTGCCCGGATGCCTCCCACACCCTCGGATGCATCAGGATCGAGCAATCAATTCCCTCGATGTCGGCGCGCGACTCGACCATCGCTCGCCACCATGCGTCTTTCACGTTGCGCTTGAGGGCTATTCCCAGGGGCCCGTAATCCCAACAACTCGAAAGTCCGCCGTAGATTTCGCTCGATTGGAACGTGAAACCCCGCCGCTTGGCGAGGTTCACGATCTTTTCCATGGTCACTTCGCTCATAGCGTTCGCGTTACTCCGGAAGGGCGCCACCGGAACACTCGCCGCCGCGGGCAGCTTCGAGCGATCGGCGCGAATTGAGGCTGAAACGTGATGCCGCTCGGAAAACGCTGCAAATAGCACGCACCTTGCTGAGCGGCAATCACCAGCGCCTCATCACGAGCGCCCTTTCGTCAGTTGTTCGATCAGGCGGATGGACTTCAGCGGCCTCACCAGGTGAAGCGCCAGAAGCTGACTGGTGAGGCGCGCGGCCTCTTGGCGCCCGGCATCGAGCGGGTTCTCACGGGATCGGCTGAGCGGCACCTGGCGCAATGCGCGCAACTGCGCCACCAGGTCAGTTGCCACCGCGACCAGTCCGTCGCCGCCGCCGCGGCAGCGGCTGCACCAAAAGGCCCCCTGCGACGGGCTGAAGAAGCTGTCGACCGTTTCGTGCAGGGGGAGGGTACATTGCTGACAATTCTCCAGTGGAACCGCGAAACCGGCGCGCTCGAGTAGCTGCAGTTCGTAGGCGCGGACAAACGAGGCGGTGGCCGGACCGCTCTCGAGGGATCCCAGAGCTTCGTCGAGAAGTGCGTAGATCTCCGGCGAGGGGTTCCACTCGACCGTCATCTGCTCTGCCAGCTCCGCCAGGTAGGCGCCGTAGGCCAGGCGCTCCGGGTCGTGCATCGCCGCACCGGGGCTGACAAGTTCGCAACTCTCGAGGAATGCCAGGCTGGCGTCGGGACGTTGACGAAACTGAACTCTCACCTGCGCCAGAAGCTCCAGCGAATTGGGAAACCGCCGCTTCGAATTCCTCGCGCCCTTGCCGATGCCGGTGATTTTGCCGAAGTCTCGCGTCAGGAAGGTCACGATCTTGTCGCTCTCCCCGTAGGCCCTCCACCGCAGCACCACGGCCGGACTCGCGTGCGAGTTCACCATCGCCGCACCGCAGCCTCATCGTCTCCGACGATTCCTTGACAACTTGATGACACGTCCTTAGCTTCCCGCACGTTTTTCTCACACCCGCCGATTGCCAAGGCAACCTACCGAAATTCATGGAGCCAATGAAGCCCGACGCAGAAAAAGGAACAGCGTTTGACGAAGCTCCGATCGAACCTCACGACGTGGCAACGCCGCCGCTCGATGCGGTTCCGCAAGGGGACGGATCGGCGAGTTCGGCACTGATGGAGCAACTCCGGGAGGAGTTGGAGGCGGCATCGCGATCGGCCGCGGAGAGCCAAGATCACTACTTGCGGTCGCTCGCCGAGTTGGAGAATTTCAAGAAGCGCTCGCTGCGCGAACGCGGCGAGGCCCTGCGCTATGCGGCCGAGCCTCTGGCCAGGGATGTGATTCCCCTGGTGGACAATCTGGAGAGAGCTCTCGAGCACGCGCGCGCCAGTGGCGATGCAAGCCCGGTCGTCGCCGGCGTCGAGATGGTACTGAAGGACGCGCTCGAAACCCTGCAGCGCCACGGAGTGGAGCGTATCGACGCGCTAGGGCAGGCGTTCGATCCGGCCTTCCACGAGGCGGTCGCACAGGTCGCGGACGGCGAGACGCCGGCCAATCATGTGGTCCAGCAGTTCCTGCCGGGGTACCGGCTGCATGAGCGTTTATTGCGTGCCGCTCAAGTCAGCGTCGCGATGGACCAGGGGCCGGGCGCGAAATGAAAATACGACAAGGGATCAGGCGATCGAGTCTCGCAACACGAACCGTCTCGATGCCCAAGGAGATGAATCATGGGTAAAGTCATTGGAATTGATTTGGGAACGACAAATTCTTGCGTCGCTGTGATGGAGGGTGGCGATCCTCAGGTGATCGCCAACTCCGAAGGAAGCCGCACTACTCCCTCGGTGGTCGCGTTCTCTGAGTCCGGCGAGCGCTTGGTGGGCCAGATCGCCCGCCGCCAGGCGGTCACCAATCCCGAGAACACCGTGCATGCGGTGAAACGGTTGATTGGTCGCCGTTACGAGGATGCGGAAACGAGGAAGGCCGAGGCACTCTCGCCATACAAAATCGTCAAAGCGGACGGAGGAGACGCCTGGGTCGAGGTTCGCGGCAAGAAATACAGTCCGCCGGAGATCTCCGCATTCATCCTGCAGAAGATGAAGCAAACGGCAGAGGACTACCTCGGAGAGCCCGTTACCGAGGCGGTGATCACCGTTCCGGCGTATTTCAATGATAGCCAGCGCCAAGCTACAAAGGACGCCGGTCGCATCGCGGGTCTCGACGTTCTGCGCATCATCAATGAGCCGACGGCGGCGTCGCTGGCCTACGGCCTGGACAAGAAGAAGGACGAGAAGATTGCCGTATTCGACCTTGGCGGCGGCACGTTCGACGTCTCGATTCTCGAACTCGGCGACGGCGTCTTCGAAGTCAAGGCGACCAACGGCGACACCTATTTGGGTGGCGAGGACTTCGACCAGCAGGTGATCGACTACCTGGCGACGGAGTTCAAGAAGGATCAAGGGATCGATCTGCGCCAGGACCGCATGGCGCTGCAACGTCTCAAGGAGGCGGCGGAGAAGGCGAAGTGCGAGCTCTCGACGGTGGCGGAGACGGACATCAATCTGCCGTTCGTCACGGCCGACCAGAGCGGCCCCAAGCACCTTTCGATGAAATTGTCGCGCGCCAAGCTGGAAGCGCTCTGTGGCGAGTTGCTGGATCGACTGGACGGTCCCTGCAAAATGGCGCTGCGCGACGCGGGCATCGCTGCCAGTGACGTCGACGAGGTGATACTCGTCGGTGGAATGACGCGCATGCCTGCGGTGCAGTCGCGCGTGCAGAAGATCTTCGGCAAAGAACCGAGCAAGGGCGTCAACCCGGACGAGGTGGTTGCGATCGGCGCCGCGATTCAGGGCGGAGTGCTGAAGGGCGACGTCAAGGACGTGTTGTTGCTCGACGTCACGCCGCTGTCGTTGGGGATCGAGACTCAGGGCGGTGTTTTCACCAAGCTGATCGAGAAGAACACGACGATTCCAGCCAAGAAGAGCCAGATCTTCAGCACCGCGGCGGACAGCCAGACGGCGGTTACGATCAGCGTCTACCAAGGTGAGAGAGAGATGGCGAGCGGCAACAAGTTGCTCGGTCAGTTCAATCTCGAGGGAATTCCGCCCGCGCCGCGTGGCGTGCCGCAGATCGAGGTGACCTTCGATATCGATGCCAACGGTATCGTCCACGTCGCCGCCAAGGACAAGGGCACCGGCAAGGAGCAGTCCATCCGTATCACCGCCTCGAGTGGTTTGAGCGAGGACGAGATCAAGAAGATGATCCGCGACGCGGAAGATCATGCCGAGGAAGATCGCAAACGCCGCCAGGCGGTGGATGCGAGGAATCAACTGGATACGCTGATTCACCAGACGGAGAAACACCTCGGCGAGCACGGCGCCGATCTCTCGCCTGAGGACAAGAGCGCCATCGACTCCGCCCTGGAGGGTGCCAAGAGTGTGCTCGAGAGCGAGGATGCCGATGTGCTCAAATCGGCTCTCGACAAGCTGACCCAGGTGCAACACAGTCTGGCGGAGAAGATGTATGCGAAAGCGGCGCAGGATTCGGCGTCTGGCGATTCGCAGGGCGGCGGTGCCGCGTCGGATTCGAGTGGCCGAGCGGACGACGATGTCGTCGACGCTGATTTCGAGGAAGTGAAGGAATAGAGAAACCTCACGGCAACCAACAGTGAGCGAAAGCCCTCGCCGCACGAAGTGCGGAGAGGGCTTTCGTGCGCTTGCAAGATCGCGGGATTGTGGTCCGGCGCGATGAGCAACGAGCCGCACGGAACGATATCCGGCGAGCTGCGACGACGGAGAATTCGTGGCGAAGAGAGATTATTACGAGATTCTGGGAGTCGAACGCGCGGCCGGGGCGGACGAGATCAAGAAGGCCTATCGCAAAGTCGCGCTGCAACATCACCCGGACCGCAACCAGGGAGACCGGGATGCCGAGGAGAAGTTCAAGGAGGCCTCCGAGGCCTATCGCGTTCTCGGCGATCCCGAGCGTCGCGCCCAATACGACCGCTTCGGCCACGCGGCGTTCGAACAGGGCGGCGGCTTCGACTTCAATGCCGGAGGCTTCGAGGACATCTTCGGCGACATTTTCGGTGACTTCTTCGGCGGCGGTCGCGGCCGTGGTCGCGGCCGCGCGAGCCGTGGCGACGATCTGCGCTACGACCTGGAAATCGAATTCGAGGAGGCCCTGTTCGGCGTCGAGAAGACGATCCGGATCCCGCGTCTGGCCGGGTGCGAGGCTTGCGGTGGCGAGGGGACGCGCGATGGCAGCGCGCGCGAGACCTGCCTCGCTTGCGCCGGAGCTGGGCAGATGCGCTACCAGCAAGGGCTTTTCAGCATCGCCAAAACCTGTCCCGAGTGTCAGGGTGCCGGCAAGGTGATTCGCGACCCTTGCCCGGAGTGTCGCGGCGCTGGTGCGCTGCGCAAGCAGCAGTCGTTGAGCGTCAAGATTCCGGCCGGCGTCGATCACGGATCGCGACTGAAGCTGCGCGGTGAGGGGGAGACGGGCCAGCGCGGCGGTCCCGCAGGAGACCTCTATGTCGTCATTCATGTTCGCGAGCATGCGATCTTCCGTCGCGAGGGCAGCGACGTCATTTGCGACGTTCCCATCGGAATGACGCAGGCCGCATTGGGCGCTGATCTGGAGATTCCGACGCCGCACGGCGTCGTCAAGATGAAGGTCCCGCCGGGAACCCAGTCGGGTAAGGTTTTTCGCTTGAAAGGAAAGGGCGCGCCGGATCTTCGAGGTTACGGCACCGGCGACATGTTGGCTCGCGTTCAGGTCGAGGTTCCGCGAAAGCTGACGAAACGACAGAAGGAATTGTTGGAGGAATTCGCCAGCCTGTCGGGAGAGGACGTGCATCCCCAGTCCAAGGGGTTCCTCGACATGGTGAAGGAGATGTTCGACTGAGACCCGGCTTTCGGCATCGGCCTTTTGCACGAGATCCGCGCCTGGGATATCTCGGGGAGCTTGAGGAATGCGTCAGGCGAGAGATTGACGAGGTTCGGATGCGCCCGCGAAATCCCGGCGCCGCCGGTTCGTGCGCGAGTTGGAGAGTTGATGACGGTGTGTAGCCATTCGGGTTTCGTTCGTCCGGTTGTCTCGGTTTTGTTCTTGGTGTTGCTTGCGGGTTGTTCGTCGCGTCTCCCGGTCGAGCGCGCTCCGCTGGCCTTCCGCCAGGCGGAGGATTCCTTCAAGCTCGGGCACTACGACCGAGCAGTGCACGGGTATCGGATCTTCATCGATTCGAACCAGGTCGCGGAGTTGGTGCCGCGCGCGTACTTCAAGCTCGCGCGCGCGGAGTTTCGCCTCGGTCACTACGACCGTTGCATCGCCGCACTGGATGAACTCGAGCGACGCTATCCGGATGACGAGTGGCGGCAAGTGTGGGAGTTGCGCGGCAATGCTGAGAACGCCCGCGGCAATCCGGTCAGTGCGATCCATTATTGGGAACGCGCGATGGAACTGTCGGACCGGCCCAAGCGCGCACTGCTGCGTCGGCAGATTTCCGACATGGTTCAGAAGATGGATGCGGAGACGGTCGCACGCGCGCGCACGGTGGTGACCAGGGACGAGACCCGAGCCTTGATCGACGCGGCCTCGGGAGGGGGTCCCCCTACGGCAGCGACGCGGGCCATTGCCGTCGTGGCGCCGACTCCGGGTGTCGCGGCGGTGCCGGGACAGACGCCGCTTGGTTCCGCGAAAGTCGGCGTACTGCTGCCGCTGACAGGGAAGTATGAGGCATACGGCAGTCGATCGCTGGCGGGGATCAAGCTTGCCATGGCCGACTCCGGAATTGAGCTGGTGGTTCGCGACACGGGGGGCGAGGCGCACCTGGCGCGCGCCGCCATCGACGAGCTCGCCGCCCAACCCGAGATTCTCGCGGTGATCGGCCCGCTGCGCTCCAAGGAAGCCCAGGGCGTGAGCCCGCGCGCCGAACGCGTCGGCCTGCCTCTCTTCTCTCTGGCACAGAGCAGAAACCTCAGCGGTCGTTTCATTCTGCAGACGGCAATGACGCACGAGATGCAGGCGTCGCGCCTGGCGGAGTTCGCGACCGGCGCCGGCATGCTGCGCAAGTTCGGCGTGCTGTTTCCGCGCGACGCCTACGGCATGGCCTTGGCGGACGCATTTCAGGACGAGGTGAAGCGTCGCGGCGGCACGATCGTCGGGTCGATTGCCTACGAGCCGGGCGCCAAGGAGTTTTTCGTCGAGGTCCTGACCCTGCAGCGCTGGGTCGACTCCGACGGTCTGCAAGCCGTGTTCATTCCCGATTTTGCCGCCACAGCGGGATTGCTGTCCCGCGCGTTGCGCGAGGTGCGCCCGAACATTGTCCTCCTCGGTAGCAACGGGTGGCACGACCCGGGCCAACTCGGGGAGGAAGCGCAGGCTCTCGATGGCGCCGTGTTCGTCGACGGCTTCTTCGTCGGCAGCCAACGCGCGGCGACGCAAGAATTTCTCAGAGCCTACCGAGCTACGCACGACGACACTCCCGGTGTACTCGAAGCGCAGGCGTACGACGCTTCGATGGTGGTGCGGCGGGCTTTCGAGTCGGGTGCAAGCGGATCGCGCCCAGCTTTGATTGACGCCGTGCGGCGGCTGGGACGATTCGAAGGCGCCGCCGGCACCCTGAGTTTCGGCGACGGCGACGTCGAACGCGAGCTGTTTCTGCTGAAGCTCGACGGCAGGCGGATTCGCGAGATCACTGCGGCAGAGATGGGTGGCTCGAGGATCGATCTCCCCGCCCCGTCGACGGCGGTGGCGGCGCCGTGAGTTCCAAACCAGGGATCCGCCGCGCCCGGCCGGGCGGCGGAGGATTGGGTGGATGACACGGCGGCGCGCTCGGCGGACTCTCGCCGATGTCGGCGAGCAGCAAATCGTCAGTCAGCTCACCGCCGACGAGCAACTGTCTGCCGAGGTCATCACCGGTCCCGGGGATGATTGCGCGCACTTGCGCCTGGCTGGCCGCGATTGGATCTGGACCACCGACTCACAGATCGAGGGCACGCATTTCGAGTCTTCATGGATGACACCGCAGCAGGTGGGTGCGAAGGCCTATCTCGTCAACGCCAGCGACATCGCCGCGATGGGGGGAAGACCACGTTTCGCTCTGGTCAGCCTCGCCGCACCGGAAACGTTCCCTGCGCGCGGCATGCTTGCCGTTCAGCGCGGTATCCGCGAAATGGCGGAGCGGGATGAAGTGTCGATCGTCGGCGGCAACGTGGCGCGCTCTCCGCTGCTGGCAGTAACGGTGTCGTTGCTCGGCGAGTCGCCCCGCCATCCCGTGCTGCGCTCGGGTGCGCGCGCAGGCGATTCGATCTACGTATCTGGAACGTTGGGCGACGCAGCCCTCGGGCTGCGTCGCCTGCGCGCCGATGCGAAAGCGACGGGATCCACGGTGCAGCGGTTCCGGCGACCGCAACCACGCTTGCGAGCCGGAGCCGTGCTCGCCGCTCGGCGCGTCGCCTCGGCGATGATCGACGTCAGTGACGGGCTCGCAGTCGATCTCGAACGCCTCTGCCTGGCGAGTGATGTGGGCGCGCGAATCGACGCCGGCCTCCTCCCCGTTTCCCGAGCCGTCGCTCGCGCCGACAGGTCGCTTGCTCTCCACGGAGGTGAGGACTACGAGTTGTTGTGTGCCGTCCCGGCCCGAAAAGAGAAGTTCGTGGCTGAGGTTTCGGCGGATCTCGGCTGTTCGATGACGCGCATCGGGGTGTTCTGCGATGCCGACGATGGAATCGTAGTCGCCGGCTTGCCGGACCATGCCAGGCGCGCCGCGCGCGGAGTAGCGAAGGGCGGGTTCTCGCATTTCTCGCACAACGTGCGGATCCGCGGATGACGCCGGAGAAATTGCGCGAGGTCCTCGCGTCGGTGGCGTCCAGCCAACTGTCGGTCGACGATGCGCTCGATCGCCTGCGGGTTCTCCCGTTCGAAGACCTCGGTTTTGCCAAGGTCGACCACCATCGGGCGTTGCGGACTGGGATTCCGGAAGTGATTCTCGCCGAAGGGAAGACGGCGGCGCAGGTGGCCCAGATCGCCGCCCGTGTGCGCGATGACGGCGATCGAGTTCTGATCACGCGCCTCGATCCGCAGGCGGCGGTCGAAGTGTTGGCGGCGGTGCCGGAGCTGACCTACCGGGAGGTACCGCGACTGGCGCTGCTCGAAAGCGGGCGCGCGGCTCGACCCGGCCGCGGTATGGTGCTGGTGCTCGCTGCCGGAACTTCCGACTTGCGCGTCGCTGAAGAGGCGGCGGTGACGGCCGAGTACATGGGCAGCGAGGTCGAGCGGGTGTATGATGTCGGGGTGGCTGGACTTCATCGATTACTGGCGCATGCCGCGACGCTGCGGCGGGCGCGCGTGGTGATTGCCGTTGCCGGCATGGAGGGCGCCCTGGCGAGTGTCGTCGGTGGGTTGGTCGAGCGGCCGGTGATCGCCGTGCCGACCAGCATCGGATACGGGGCGAGTTTTGGTGGACTGGCGGCCCTACTCGCGATGCTGAACTCTTGTGCCGCGGGTATCACGGTCGTCAACATCGACAATGGATTCGGCGCCGGTATTGCGGCCGCGCTGATCAACCGAGACTGACGGCTCCGGGGTCGAGGACGATGACGGCGAAGAAGAGCCCAAAGCTGACGAAGGGGCGCACCAAGCGGGTCCTCAAAGTCGGCGGCGTCGCCACCAGCGTCGGATCGAGTTACCTGATGGAGGCCCTGCGCAAGCCTTTTCGTTCGGCCGGCGTTCATCAGAAGTCCCTGCTGGATACGCACGTGCGCAACGCGATGCGCATCGTCGAGAGTTCGAACGAGCTCAAGGGTGCGTTCATGAAGCTCGTGCAAATGCTATCGATGCGCGACGATATTCTCCCAGCCGAGGCTCTCGACGTCCTCTCGCTCGTCCAATCCCAGGTGCCGCCGATGCACTATTCCGAGATTCGGCAGCAGATGATTAGCGAGCTCGGCGGCGATCCGGAGGAACTCTTCGCGGCATTCGACCGCAAGGCCTTTGCCGCCGCCTCGCTCGGTCAGGTGCACCGAGCGACGACGCACTCGGGCGAGGCGGTCGTCGTCAAAGTTCAGTATCCGGGAGTCGACGAAACGGTCGACCAGGATCTCCGCAACATCAAGGCGCTGCTCAACACGCTGACGCGTTTCGGCCGCGATGTGATGCAGCAAGAAATCGATCACGCCGAAGTCATTCAGGAGCTCGAGGAACGCCTGTCGGAGGAGTTGGATTACGAGAACGAAGCGAAGAACAATCTGAAGTTTCGCAAGATGTTCGCGGATGATCCCGAGGTGGAAGTGCCGGTGGTCGTTGCGGAGCTATCCTCTCGCCGGGTCCTGACCATGAGCCTTCTCGAGGGCTACCCGTTCGCCGATATCCTCAAGCCGGGGATCGATCAGGCGCTGAAGGACTGGGTTGCCGTGAAGTACTTCCAGATCCTCTGGCGACAAGTGTTCGAGTTCGGTGTGTTGCACACCGATCCGCACCCCGGCAACTACCTGGTGACCTACCACCCGCACCTGGGCATGATGGACTTTGGCAGTATTCGCATCTTCCCGACGAAGATTCGCAAGGCGTATCTCGGTTTCGCGATCGGAATGCTGGAACGGGACCACGCGTCGGTTGGCAACTACTTGCTGCAGCTCGGGTTCATCGGTGAACGCGATGATCCGGCGCCGATGATCCGTATGATGGAGATCTTCTGCGAACCGATCCTGCAGGACCGGGAGTTCGACCCGCGCGAATACGACTCCATGGAGAAGACCATGGAGATTGCGCAAATTGGATTCGAGAACAGGCTTTTTCGCGCCCCGGGCCATCGGTTGTTCCTCGGCCGTGCGCTGGTTGGATTGGATGCCTACCTCAAGCAGCTGGGTACGGTGCGAAACTGGCATCGCTTGTTCGCCGAGTGCGTCGATCACGCGCGCTGACAGCCCGTTGAGAACCCGGGCACGCGCTGGACGGGCGCGAGTTGAGCTCGGCCGCCTTTCGTCTGGCGGAGGATCTCGCGAGTGGTTGACCTGCCTCGCGGTTGGGTCGTAAGCAGGGCGGACGGTTCCCTCTCTACCCCTTGAACTATGCGCACTCGGTCTATCGACGTCGGCGACGTCGTCGTCAGTTACGTTCATTCGGATATGTCGCCTACCGACGGAGGCCGACCACCGTTCGACGCCGGGGAGATGTTCGTCTTCGTTCACGACGTCGGCGAGAATGCGCGCATGTGGCACCGACAGATCGATATCCTCGGAGTTGCTCACTCGGCCCTGGCGGTGGACCTACCCGGGCACGGCGCCTCCGGTGGAGCCGGTGGGCTGGCATCGGTTGCGGAGTACGCGACGTTCCTCTCCGCCTTCGTCGAGAAATTGGCGCTGCGCCCATTCGTTCTGATCGGCAAGGGCTTGGGTGCCTCGGTGGCACTGCACTTCGGTGCTGCGAACATCCGACGCACGCGCGGCCTCGTCCTACTCAGCGGCGCAGCGAAGCCGGAGATTGCGGCGGAGACGCTGGCGGCTTGGCAGGATCCGATCCAAGCGGCAGTGGCACAGCCGACGGTGGACGAGTTGTTCTCACCGACCACGTCGCTCGAGGTTCGAAGCGCGGTGTGGAGCGAGCTCGAGGGAAGCGACCCCCGCATCCGCGGACTCGACCTGGTGGCTTGGACGAGCGACGATTTCCGATCGAGATTGAGTGAGATCCGCCAACCAGTTCTCGTCGTTGCCGGGGCCGATGATCGGATCGTGGCGCCGGAGACATCGCAGGATCTCTGTCCGCAACTGGCCAATGCGCGCCTGGAGATCATCGAGAATGCCGGACACGTCGCGGAGTTGGAGCAGGCCGATGTGCTCGCAGCGAGGATCGACGAGTTCGTCAGATCTCTCGACCGAGAGCATTGAGGATGGTCATTTGGCTTGTAGGGGGCGCGGCGGCGATTCTTTTCGCCGCCTGTACGCCGGCGACGAGGCCAGCGTCGTTTCCGGAAAAGATGGCATTTGAATCTCCCGACCTACCGAGCCGTGCGGTGAGCGGCCCGGACGGAGCATTCTCGACGGTGATCCTCGGAGCCTTGCAACGGCCGATGCGCGACATGGAGGATGGCGCCGGGGTGTCGGCGTTCGTCGATATCGGTTCGGAGGCACCGGTCGAGTGTACGTTCTTTCAAGGCGATCTCGACCTCGCCTCGGCGATGGTCGAGTTTTCCGAACGCGGTTTCGAGAAACTGACCCGGCACTTCGGACCCATCCTCTCCAAACAGCCGCACACGATTTCCGCTGGCGCGATTGGAGATTCGCCGACCCTGTCTCTGTCCTGGCGATATCGGGTCGGTGCCGAGACGGGATTGATCAAGCATCGCATCGGCTCGGTCAACGGTCACGGCTTGTACTGTCGGCATGCCGAGACCGGTTACGTGAAGACGTTTGCCCGGTTGTTCGAGACTATCGTCCAGCATCTCGAACGCCGCGACGTAGATTCGCCCGAGGCCTTCTACACCGTCGTCGCGCGCACCAAACTTCGCGGTCGGCCGCGCGGCGTCGAAAAGCTGGTCGCCACCGAGGTCGGCGATGAGACGGTGCGCATCGAGAGCCGTTCGTCGATGCTGGTGGCCTCTCTATACGGTCGCCTCTCCGCGGTCGATTCGGTTTTCGTTCGCTTTGTGAGGCGTGACGGCTCCTTGATCAACGCCGTCTATGCACGCTCCGAAGACGGTGCGCTGGTGACCAATCTCTCGCTCGATCCGCAATCCGCGGGATGGGCGATCGCGGGTATCCGCAATGGCTTGCCGTATGAGCGGCAGATTCCGGGTGTCACGGCACTGACCTCGACGCTGGGCGAGGTGCAATCGTTGCGCGCGACGATGCGCGAACAGGGAACCGGCGGTTCGGCGGAAACTCGTGGATGGTACCCGCGGATCGATCCATCGGATCTGGCGACGCAAGTCGTGATCCTCGGCCCGAGGCGCGACCCCGATCATTTTCATGTGATGTCGCAGATCGGTTCGGTCGTCGTCGAGTCGGTGGTCGACGTGACGGGAGAGGCGCAGTGGAGTCGTTGGCTCGACGCCAAAATCGGAGTCTTGGAGACCGAGCGCCTCTTTCGTGCGGGACGGTTTTGACCGCCGCTCGCGGCGGGGGATACTTGACTTCGTCGAGGGCGCCAGAAAACCTGTTGCAGAATGCGACGCGCAAGCTGGAAGCTGCATGACCTGAGCGTATGTCGCCCTCGGCGCCCCGGAAAATGATCCTCGATCTTCACGCGCACACCGACGCTTCCGACGACAGCCGCGCGCCAATCGAGGGTTACCTGAAGTGGCTGGACAAGAAGCGCAGTATCATCCCGATCGACGGTATCGTCCTGACGGAGCATCGTCAGTGGAAATCCGGAGTCGAGTATCGTGACCTCGAAGACCGCTACGGGATTTTGATCCTGCGCGGCGCCGAGGTTGAAACCGACTACGGCCATATTCTTCTGTACGGGGTTACCGACGAAATGGTTCGGCGCTTCGATTTCGCCGATGTCCATCTCGATGCCCAGCAACTCATCGTCGAGGTGGAGCGAATGGGCGGCATCGCCGCACCCTGTCACCCCGGGCGTCCGACGATCGGTCTTTGCGAGCACTACCAGGTGAAGGCGCCACTGCAGGGTGTCCGGGCCGTGGAGGCGCTCAATGGAGGCAGCCGGCGGGGGGAGAACGAGCGGGTCGAACAGGTCATGGATGAGTTCGGCTACAAGGGCTTCGGCGGCAGCGACGCCCACCTGGTATCGCTGATCGGCGTATGCGCCACTGAGTTCGCTTGCGAGATCCGCGACGTCGAGGAATTGGTCCGCGAGTTGCGCGGAGGCACCTATCAGGCCGTCGACTTTCGCGACCGGTTGCCGGCCGCGCGAGGCTGAGCCGGCTGGTCGGCAACCGCGTCGGGCGAATCGGTTCCCTCGCCACGGCCGCCGTCACGCCGCGAGCGTAGCCCGCTTTTCGGCAATCAGCTCAAGCAGTGCCTTGTGCGGGTCGGCGAACTTGGCGACACCTTCGCGCATCAAAACTTCTTCCAAGTCTGTCGTGTCGACCAAGGCGTCGACCTCATCGAGCACCGCCTGATCCGGCATCTGGTCGATGGTCCGGCCATAGCGCTTGCCAAGTGCCTCGATGGCCTCGTTGATCTGCGGCGGATTGGTCTGGATGTCGCTGCCGACCAGCGCGCCGACGTATTTGTCGACCGCGTCGCTGGCCTTCTTGACCCCGGTGCTGGCGAAGATGATCTCCTGCTGCAGTGGCAGGTTCTTTTCGGCCCAAAAGCGCTGATTGGAAGCCCAAATCCGTTTGACGCCTATCAGGCCGACCTCGCCCCGCGCCGCCTCGCTGAGTGCCGGCACATGGGCTTCGGTATAGACGTCGACGCGTGAGACGAAAATGCTGTAGACGCTCTTGAACGAATCCAGAGTGGTGCGGCGCCGGGCACCGCGCCACACGGCTTCGCGGGCGAGCTGGTATTGCCGGTCGGTGAAGATCAGCGTCACGTTGAGGGTGACTCCGGCGGCACACAGGTCTTCGAGCGCGTCAATGCCTGCCGGCGTTGCCGGAACCTTGATCATCCGATTTTTGTGGCCGGCGCTCCACTTCGCGCCGAGTTCGATGTAGCGCGCAACCCGTTCGTCGTGCGGGGGCCCGAGGACGCTGTCTTCCAGCAATGGGTCGAGTTCGAAGCTGACGTAGCCGTCGTTTCCCGCGGTGCTTTGCCAAACCGGAAGGAAGACCTCCTGGGCGGAACGCACCAATTGATCGGTCATCGCCCAGGCGATGGCCTCATCGTCGAGACCCTCGCGCATGCGTCCCGTGAGATCGTTGTCGAAGCGGCCGCTCTTGATGAGATCGGCGACGATGATCGGATTCGACGTCGCACCGGTGGCGCCGAGGGCGCGGTTCTTCTCGACGAGCGCGGGATCGATCGAATCGAGCCAGAGTTTCGTGCCTGCTTGTATGATCGACTGCAGGGGTGAATCCATTCGAACCTCCAACTGGGTCTTGCGCGCAATGTTGCGACGGCTGAACTACAGCAACGCGCCCAGCGCCGCGCGCTGATAGATGCCGTCACCATAGAGCATCTGGTTGTGCATCTGGCGCTTGAAGTAGATGTGGACGTCGCACTCCCAGGTGAAGCCGATGCCGCCGTGCAACTGCACCGAGCGGTTGGAGGCGAACGCGGCGGTGTCGGCGGCGGCCGACTTGGCCATTCGCGCTGTGATCTCGGCCGACGGCTCGCCCGTGTCGATCTCGCACGCCGCGGCGTAGACGAGGGAGCGGGCGCGATCGATGTCGATCATCATGTTGACGATCGGATGCTTGACCGCCTGGAAGAATCCGAGCGGATGATCGAATTGGCTGCGCACGCGGGCGTACTCGGCCGTGGTCTGCAGCTGCCACTCGGCGGCGCCGCAGAGGTCTGCGGAGATGATCACCAACATTGCCGGCGTGGCGCGGCGCAGGGCGTCGCTGCCCTCGCCGGGGCTCGCGATGACGGCGTCGGGGGTGACGACGACGTCGGCGAACTCGACATGCGCCTGATCGCGAGTCAGGTCGACGATGTGATCGGGGTGGATCGTCACTCCAGGAGCGTCGGCATCGACACAGTACAGTCCGACACCGGCGGCCGAACTGGCGGCGACGATGAAAAATCCGACTTTGCGGGCATCCTGAACAAAGTAGGCGGTACCGGAGAGGCGTGTCCCGTCGTTGGCATCGGCGGCGCCGACATCGGTATCCTCCGGCAGCCAAGACCCCTGCGCATTGGTCATCGCCATCGTCGCGGCATCACCACCGACGATGCGCTCGAGGGCCTTGTTTGCCCCGGCGGAGCCCGCCTCGCGCAGTACGCAGGTGACGACCAGCGTCGGAAGCAGCGGCGACGGCAGCGCCGCCCGCCCCGCCTCTTCGGCCACCGCGGCGACCGCCACCATCTTCATGCCGACTCCACCCGCTTGCTCGGGAACGGCGAGGGCCGTCCAGCCGAGGTCGACTATCTGCTTCCAGAGGTTGACGTCGTAGTTGAGCGGCGGCGTCTTGCTCTCGTAGGCCTCGACGTGGTCGCCGGCAACCAGTTGCCTCAATTTGTCGACCGGAAACGTGTCGGAAAGGAACTTGCGCACCGAATCGCGCAACATCTTCTCGTCTTCACCAAAACCAAAGTCCCTAGGTTGCATCACTCAAATCCTATCTCGATCTTTCCTGCATTCGTGTGAACATCGACGCAACTGGCCCCGCGCCGCAAGCCCGTCACCCCTGTCACTTACTCTTCGCCATCCCAAGTACCCGCTCGCCGAGAATGTTGCGCTGGATCTCGCTGGTACCGGCGGCGATCGTCATGCCGAAGGAGTTGAGATAGGCTAACGGCCAGTCGCCGCCGTGCGGAGCGCGCTCGTCCTGCACGTAAAGTGAGCCGTGCGCGCCGGTGATCTCGAGTCCGACCGCCGCGGCATCCTGCATCAGCTCGGTCATCAAAACCTTGCCTTGTAACGGCAAGCGCATGGGATGATCGACCAGGCCCTCGACGCGACCGCGACGCGCCATCTGGCGTAGGCCGGCGGCGCGAATGGCGATCTGCACGATGCGGTCGCGCAGCACCGCGTCATCCCAAGCGGTTGCCCTGCCGCGCGGCGTCTTCTTGGCGAGTTCGATGAGTCCGTCGATGCGACCTTCGATGCCGGCGCCGCCGCCGCTGCCGGCGCCTTCGGCCGCGCCGCGCTCGTGCAGAAGCGTCGTCATTGCCACCGTCCAGCCCTTGCCGACATCGTCGAGGCGCATGGCGTCGGGAATGACGACATCCTCGAACAACACCTCGTTGAAGCCGGTGCCGCCGGTGATCTTGATCAGCGGGCGCACGGTGACGCCGGGAGTATCGGCGACCGGGGTGATGAAATACGTCAGTCCTTTGTACTTGTCCTCGTTGCTGTGGCGAGCGAGGATGATCATCCACTTGGCAAAGGTTGCGAGGCTGGTCCAGACCTTGTGGCCGTTGAGGATCCAGTTGTCGCCATCGCGCACCGCCGATGTCTTGGCGCTGGCCAGATCGCTGCCGGCGCCCGGCTCGGAAAAGCCCTGGCACCAGATTTCGTCGGCGGCGAAGAGTGGCGGCAGGTAGTTCCGCTTCTGCTCCTCGGTGCCGTGGTGCAGGATCGTCGGCGCCGCCATGCCGAGTCCGATTACGTTGATCAGGAACGGTACCTGGGCGCGGCCCATCTCCTGGTTGGCGATGCGCTGGAAGCCGTCATGGCCACCGCCGCCGTACTCGCTCGGGTAATCGCAGGCGACGAGACCGGCCTCATAACACTTTCTCTGCCAAGCACAGAGGTACTCGCGGTGCTCCTCGCTGGAGACTTCGATCGCCAACTCGGGGAGGCGTGTGCGCGGCGGCGCCGGTCGGTTCTCGTCCAGCCAGCGCCGGCAGTGTTCACGAAAATCGGCCTGTTCCGGCGTGTCCTTCTTCGCCATCGTTCGAGACTCCTGAAGTTCTGTTGGAAGTGAAATGGGTACCGCGGATGAACGCCGCACAAGGCTGTTGCCGATTGCGAATGTCAATTGTAAGCGTTAGCCCGGTGCGCCCGAGCATCGACTACATGTGGCGGCATCTCTGGGGAAAACCCGACCGACACCCAAACCCGTACGCGACCCATCTACCGCTGCTCGTCGGGCTCGGTCAAGGCGTGCGTATCCGACGTGTTCTCGAACTCGGTGCCGGCGCCTACAGCACGGGCCAGCTCTTGAGTCGGGAGATATTCCCGCATCTGCAGGCGCTCGACTCCCATGACGACGATGCATCGTGGGTAAGTACCGTTGCGGCCATGGCAGAGGGAGACCGGCGCCTGCGGCTCCATACCTGCGCTACCTCAGTTGCGGAGGCCGTTGAGGAGATGGACATCGACGGCTACGACCTGATCTTCATCGACGATTCACGTAGCGAGGACGCACGCGTGCGGACCATCAGGGCGATCGCGGCGAAACGGCCCCCCGGCATCGTGGTGATTCACGACTTCGAGATCGAGAGCTACCGCCGCGCGGCTGCGGCATTCGAGAACCGATACTGGTTCAAAGCGCTCAATCCCAACTGCGGCATCCTGTGGAACGCTTTTTCCCTCGATGTCGGAGGACTGGAACGGATCTCCAGGATCGTCCGTCTCCGCCCGTGGATCTTGCCCACGGACGATCAGCGCTGGCGCCGGCTGTTCTCCGGAATCTCCCTTCGCGCGGAACCGCCAAGGCGCTGAGACACGGGCCGCGGCCTGTGCCTACACGTCCTACGAAGCCCGAAGGGCGAAGGAAGATGCCCCTGCCGACCTGTCCTCCGAAGCTCGAAGATGCGAAGGGGGATGCCTACGAGCAAAACGAGTTTCAAGCTAGGTACATCTCCGGAGTTGCGTCCACTTCTCCTTTCGCTAGACAACCTTTGCCCCGCTGCTGTCCGGCATGTGCGCACCTGTTAGCAGGCCGGCCGAGGTCGAGAATGGGCGGGGGGAGTCAGTTGCTTCAAACTCTATTGTGAGGACGCCATGTCGAGGGAACGCTCTACCCGGATTCTGGTCAAGCTTCGCGCGACCACGTCACTTCGGGCAGCCGAGTCGCGGGCTAACCTGCGACCGCTGTACGACGCGACGGCGGAGGAGGACAGCGCTGTGTCACCGCTTGGCGTTGCGCCGCCTGGCCAAAGCCGCGGCAATGCGCCGCGCTGGTATCTCGCGGATGTGCCCGACGGCCGCGACAATCCCTGGGATCTCGCGCATGCGCGCCTCGCCGATCAACTCGGCGTCGCTGAATCGGACGTCTTGTTTGCCGAGCCTGACCTGATCCAACCGGTTCAAAAGGACCCGTTCAATCGCGAGGCCCAGGGACTTCCGCTCGGAGAGGAATGCACTGAGTGCACGCAGGAGGATGGTGGCGGACGGGCGAAGGGCCCAGATACCTTCGCTTGGCATCTCGGCGACGATTTCACGCAGCTGAAACGCGCGCGCGAGGAGGTGGAGTTCACGGATCGCCGCACGCGCATTGCGCACTTCGACACCGGCTACTATCGCGACCACGTCACCCTGCCGAAACACATCCGCACGGATCTGGAACGTAACTTCGCGGATGGGGATGAGGACTCGGCCGACGACCCGGGCAAACGTCGCTTGCTGCTCGATAACGCGGGACATGGCACGGGTACGTTGTCGATCCTTGCGGGCGGACGCTACCCACGTGCCGGGGGCGAGTACATGGGAGCCGCACCTGGCGCGGATGTGGTGCCGATCCGGGTCGCAAGAAGCGTCATACTGCTGCGCACGAGCGCCTTTGCACGGGCGCTCGACTACGCTCGCACGCACGACTGCGATGTCGTGGCGATGAGCATGGGCGGGCTTCCCTCGAACGCCTGGAAAGAAGCGGTCGACGATGCCTATCTCGCAGGGGTCTGCATCGTCTCGGCCGCCGGCAACAACTATAGCGGAGTTCTTACAAGGAACATTGTGTATCCGGCTCGCTACGGTCGGGTGATCGCCGTCGTCGGTGTCATGGCCGATGGCCGACCCTACGCAGACCTCGATTTCCGCACGATGGAAGGAAATCACGGTCCATCATCGAAGATGAGCAGCGCGATTGCAGCCTATACACCGAACATTCCGTGGGCTCGATTCGGCTGCCCCGAGATCGTGCGGTTGAACGGTGAGGGCACCTCCGCTGCGACACCGCAGGTCGCGGCCGCCGCGGCGCTGTGGCTGGAGAAGTACAAGGGAGTGCTGCGACCCGACTGGAGGCGCGTCGAGGCAGTGCGCCACGCGCTCTTCAGCAAGGCGCGCGGGACAAATTCCGACCGATCTCGGCTGGGCAATGGGATTCTCCGGGCGCATGCGGCGCTCGCCGTCGAGCCCGATCTTGAGCGCCGGCAGACCAAATCGGATAGCGACTGGCTCCCTGCCCTTCGAGTGATCACCGGTCTCGGCGTAGCCGAACCGCCGCCGCGAGAGCGGATGTTCAATCTGGAGTTTGCCCAACGCTGGCTCTTGAACCCAGCGCTGCAAGCGCTCCTGCCGGATCCCGATGCCGACAGGCCGGTCGACGAGAGGGCATTGCGCGCCCTGATGGAGGCGGTGATCGAGGACAGTGACGCGTCGCTGGCGCTGCGGCGACAGGTTGTCGCCCGTTACCCGTTGGTCACGGGCCGAATGGTCCCGACGGGCAAAGCGCCGGCGGACGTCGTTCCGCCGGTGCTGGCGGTCACCGAATCGACCGCGCCGCCGCGACTGGTTCCCCCGGCACAGCGGCGCGTGCGGGTGTACGCAGTGGACCCCAGCTTCTCGACAAAGCTCGATTCGGCGAGCGCCAATGACGTGCGACTTAATGTGCGGTGGGAAAAACTGGCGCCGGGCCCTGTCGGCGAGTACCTCGAGGTAAGCGATGTCGATGCACTCGGCAACCGCCACGCGCCAGTCGATCTCAATGCCCCTGAGTTACTCGCGCAAGACGGATGGGCGCCGTCCGAAGGGAATCCGCAGTTCCATCAGCAGATGGTGTACGCCGTGGCGATGAAGACGATCGAACACTTCGAGCGCGCGCTCGGCCGGCCGGTGCTCTGGCGCCCGCGGCCGTCGCCGAAGCGGCCGAATGACGATAGCCAGTTCGTGCGCCGGCTCGCCGTGCACCCGCACGCGATCCGTCACGCCAATGCGTTCTACAGTCCTCAGGACGTCGCGCTCCAGTTCGGCTACTTCGAGGCGCCGAGTCATGACCCGGGTGAACTCGTCCCCGGAAGCCGTATCTACGCTTGCCTCTCGCACGACATCATCGCCCACGAGACGACGCACGCAGTCTTGGACGGGATGCACCGGCGGTTCACGGAGCCCTCCAATCTGGATGTGCTGGCGTTCCACGAGGCGTTCGCCGACATCATCGCGCTCATGCAGCACTTCACGATCCCCGAGATTCTGGAACGGGAGATCGCCCGGTCGCGCGGCGACCTCGAGAGCGAGTCCATTCTGGGTAGCCTCGCGGTGCAATTCGGCCGCGCGGTCGGGGGCCACGCTGCCTTGCGGGACGCCATCGGTCGCGTAGAGAACGGTGTGTGGCAGCGCTTTGCTGCTGATGCCACGGAGCTGGCGCGGCGTGAAACGCCGCATGCCCGTGGAGCCATACTGGTCGCGGCGGTCTTCGACGCGTTCCTGGCGATCTACCGCACGCGGAGCGCTGACCTTCTCCGCCTCTATACGGCGGGGACCGGCGTGCTGCCGAACGGCGCCATCCACCCGGACCTCGTGCAGCGTCTTGCGCGAGAGGCTGCGACGTCGGCCCGGCACGTACTCGGTATTTGCATCCGTGCCCTCGACTATCTCCCTCCGGTCGACGTGACATTCTTCGAGTATCTGCGCGCGTTGATCACGGCTGACTTCGACGTGGTCGCGGAGGATCCCTTGAACTACCGGGTTGCCTTCGTCGAGGCATTTCGTCGCCGCGGGATCTATCCCGTGGACATGGGCTCTGTCGACGCGGACACGCCGCGAACCCTCGCGCCAGACACATTGCGGTGGAAGGGACTGGACGAGGCTGATCTGAGCGCAGCGGCACGCGTGCGGATCGAACAGCAGTACGCGGCGATGATCAGCGGGCTCAAGGAACACGCCACCGCCTGCATCTATCTTCGCGACCGCGAGGCGCTCTTCGACGCGACGCGGGCGCAGCGTAGATCGCTGCACGGGCAACTCGCGGCGTCATTCGCAGAGTCTGAGGAATTTTGTAACTGGCTCGGACTCGTTCCAAAGCGATCCTTCGAGGTGCACGAGCTTCGCTGCGCGCTACGTAGTCGACCCGACGGTACGACGGCGCCGCAGATCGTGATCGCGCTGACACAGTCGATGCGGATCAAGAGAAATGCGAAGACGGGTGCGCCGGCGCACCATTTCCTGGGTGGCTCTACGCTTCTCGTCGACCTCGTGGCGCCGCGTGTCAGCTACCGCATCGTCAAACGCATCTCGAGTGTGGATCGCCAGGCGCGGACCGCGGCGTTCGTGCGGCAGACCGCCGCCGATCCATTGCGTGCCCTATTCTATTCGCCGGACCGAAAAGAACCGTTTGCCGCGCTTCACGCGCTCGGGGAGGCGGGGGTGTAGCGCTCAGCCCGCTTGGGGCTTTGCAGGGATTCGCGCAGATCCCTCTGGATTCGGGATCGAAAATTCAGGATTCTATGCAGATTGTGCTCGACCCCGAGATCAGATCCAGATTGCGCTACGTGCGGGCCAACGGCTCCGAGGACTTGGCGCTGTTTCCCGATTTCCTCATCGTCGGACCGCAGCGCACCGGTACGACGTGGCTGCACGCGCATCTTCGCTTCCACCCGCAGATCATGCTCTCCGAGCCGAAGGAGATCTTCTATTTCAACCGGTTGAAGGATCCCAACCACCCACGCTTCGAATCAGCCGACCTTTCCTGGTACCTCGATCATTTCCGCGAGCCATGGGCTCGGCGCTGTGCCAAGACGGCAATCGCGCTATGGCGCTTCCGCGAGTTCTACCGCCCGGTGGTGCGCGGCGAAGCGACCGCCAGTTACGCCGCCATGGAGCCCGACCTGATCGACGAGGTGGTGTCCCTGAAGGCGGACGTGCGCGTCATCATGATGATACGCGATCCCGTAGATCGGGCCTGGTCACACGCCAAGAAGGATCTCGTTCGCAAGACCGGCCGCCGCGTCGATCAGGTGCCGGCGGAGGAGTTTCGCGAGTTCTTTCGCGACGAATACCAGGTGAGCTGCGGCCGCTATGTGCGCAATCACGACAACTGGCAGTCTCGCCTGCGCCCCGGACACCTATACGTAGGTGCCTTCGAAGAGATTACCCGTCGACCTCACGAAATGATGCTCGAAGTCATGTCGTTTCTCGGCGTGCGCAGCGATCCACACTACATCAGTGCCGATGTGCGCGAGGAAGTGAATCCGACCGCCAAGTCGAGCGTTCCGGCGGAGTATCGCGCTTACCTGGAGGACCTCTTCGACGACGAGATCGCGTCCCTGGAGGCCCGCTTCGGCTACCGCCGATAGTTCGCCAATGGCCGATCCCGCACCTGCGAGTCGTCGCGCCCACCGAGGAAGCCCTCGGCGAAAGCCGAGTTCGAATTTCGCGTAATACGGCGGCGGGCTTTTTCTCCGGCGATCGACTATCCATGCACGAGTCCGGATCCACTGCTGGTTTACGGATTGGACCTAGTGTCCTGAGTCAGAGATTCGTCACATTATTCGGCGGCCCTTGGCGCCCATGCCGGCGTTGCTCCTCCTCGAAATATTGCAAATATTCCTTCGTCGTCGCGCCTTGGCATGGGCGCCAATTGCTCGCCGACTAATGCAACGAACTTCCAACTCAGGACACTAGAAAGGGAGGGAGTCACCTTGAAAGCCATCGAATGGATGAGCAAGCCGCTGCTGGCGGTCAAGCCGCTCGACCGCATCACGCACGCTCGCGAACTGATGATCAAGAAGCGCGTCAACCAACTGGGGGTGGTGCGCGACGGCCAACTGGTGGGTATCGTTACCGACCGCGACCTGCGCGACGCCTTCCCATCGGCCTTCGAGGCGGCCTGGGCCGATTCCCGCCGCAAGCAGTCGATGGACCCGGAGAAGGTAGCGGTGGAGAGTGTGATGTCCGCAGACGTGGCTACTCTCGACGTCAACGCCACCCTCGGCGACGCCGCCGAGTTGATGCGTGAGCGGCGCATTGGCGCCGTGCCGATCATCGACGCCGGCAAGCCTGTCGGCATCGTTACGCGCTCCGACGTCCTGCGCGCTTTCATCGCCCTCTCCGCAAAGACCGACTGAGCGGCGGCACGCGGTCAAGCGCCGACGCTTCAAGAGCGCAGCACGGAGGGTCGGTATTTAGCTTTGCTCGCCGTGCTGCCGTCTGACTCTGGTTCCCAGGCCGGTTCACCCTCGATGCGCACCAAACGCTGGAACTCCTCGCGCAGGCGAAGCGTGATCGGTCCGACCTTGCCGTTGCCGATCGAGCGCGCATCGAACTTGGCGATAGGCATCAACTCGGCGCCGGTGCCGGTGAGAAAGGCCTCATCGGCTGTGTGTAGGTCGTAACGAGTGAGCCGGGCCTCTCGCGCGGGAAGTCCCGCCTGTTGCGCGAGTTGCAGGATGACGCCGCGGGTGATGCCCTCGAGCGCGCCGTCCTGCGGCGAGGGGGTCAGAATCGCGCCGTTGCGGACGACAAATAGGTTGTCGGCGGTGCATTCGGCGATGAAACCCTCCGCGTTGAGGAGGATGGCTTCATGCGCGTTGGCCACCCGCGCGTCGATCTTGGCAAGGATGTTCTTGAGATAGTTGAGCGATTTGATGCGCGGATCGACCGACTCGTGCGACACCTGACGGGTCGGCGAGGTGACGACGCTGACGCCGCATTCGTAGAGTTCGCGCGGATAGACGGCGACCTGGTCGACGATGACGATGATCGTCGGCTGCAGGCACGACCCCGGATCGATGCCCAATGCTCCTTCGCCTCGGGTGACGATGAGCCGGATGTAGCCGTCCTCACAGCGGTTGCGTGCCACCGCCTCGGCGACCGTTCCACTGAGTTGCTCGTTGGTGACCGGAATCTCAAGGGCGATCGCCCGCGCCGAGCGGTAGAGGCGATCCAAGTGGTCGCGCAGGCGGAAGATGCGCCGCGAATATACGCGAATTCCTTCGAAGACACCGTCGCCGTAGAGTAGCCCGTGGTCGAAGACCGAAACCTTGGCATCCTCGCGGTCCAGCCAACTTCCGTCGATGTATACCTGCATGGGGCTGGCAGTTTCCGGCTTCGCGGCGGAACTTGCAAGCTCGAGGTCGACGTCTTCCAACTTCGTCGAATCGCAGCGGAGCAACGCGCTAGCGGCGCGACCCCAATCCGACGCACCCGTGTCAGCGCCGGGTTGGCGCGGCGGAGCTGATGCGTTCGAACTTCGGCGGACGCTTCTCGAGGAACGCTTGCACGCCTTCGCGAAAGTCGGGTGCCTTGAAGCTCTCCAACATCAGCGCGAAGGCCTCCTTTTCGGCCCCGTCGAGAGAATCCATGAGGTTGCGGTAGACTTGGCGCTTGATGGTCGCCATCGAAGTTGGCGAACAGTTGGCCGCCAACTCGTCGATGTAGCTGCGCGCCGCGCCGAGTAACTCCTCGTGTGGGACGACGCGATTGACCAGCCCCATGCGGTAGGCTTCGTCCGCATCGATCTTGCGCCCCGATAGAAGGAGATCGAGCGCGTTGGCCGGCCCGATTAATCGCGGCAGCAGCCATCCGCTGCCCCACTCGGCGACCAACCCGCGCTGCGGGAACGCAGTGAGGAAGGACGCGCGTTCGGATGCGAAGCGGAGGTCACAGCAGGCAATGATCGGTATGGCCATTCCGGCAACCGGGCCGTTCACCACCGCAAGGATCGGCTTCCGCACCGACATCAAATAAGTATAGGTACCGCGAAAGCCGTCCCCCATCGCCGCGTCACCCGGATCGGCGTCGAGTTCCGCGGGGATTCCGCCGTCGCCCTCGCCGCGGGAGAGGCCCTGCAGTACTTTCATGTCCGCGCCGGCGCAGAAGCCGCGGCCGGCTCCGGTGAGAATGATGGCGACGACCGTCTCCTCCGCCTCGGCTTGCGCGATGGCGTGCTTGACCTCGGCCGCCATCCGAGTGGTCCACGCGTTGAGCTGCTGCGGACGGTTCAGCGTGATGATCGCTGCCGGCTCGGCGACTTCGAAAACGATCTCATCGTACATTGGTGGAGTCTCGGTTTTCGCATGGCGGATTTCAAGACTCTGCCCCTATCGCTTGAATTCCGATTTTCGAAATCTGAAGCTGCCGGCATGAAGGTTCAAATAGCAGGCGTGTCGTCCCTCGAAGAGGCGCTGTTCTGCGAACGCGCCGGCGCCGACGCGATTGGCTTTACGGTTCGTCTCCCGGGCGGACTGCATGACGGGCTGACGGAAGAGTCGGCGCGTAGCATCGTCTCGGCTTTGCCGCCGTTCGTCGCCTCCGTGGCCATCACTTACGTCGACAACGCTCGCGAAGCGGTGGAGTTGTGTCGCTACCTCGGCGTCTCGACCCTGCAGCTGCACGGGGAGTTCCCTACGTCCGAAGTTCCGTTGCTCCGTGCCGGATTGCCCCATTTGCGTATCATCCGTGCTGTAAACGTCGTGGGAGCCGAGTCGATCGAGCGTGCGCGGGAGGTGCAGCGCCGCGTCGACGCGATCATTCTCGACACCTACGATCCGGCGACGGGACATCGCGGCGCGACCGGCAAAACGCACGATTGGGACATCAGCCGCGAGATCGTCGCGCGCGCCCGTGTTCCTGTCCTCCTTGCCGGCGGGCTGACTCCGGAAAATGTCGCCGCCGCAATCGCAGCGGTCGGTCCGTGGGGTGTCGACGTCCATACCGGGGTGGAACATGAGGACGGGCGCCGTAATCTCGAGAAGATTCGTTCTTTTGTGGTAAATGCCAAATCCGCCGCCGGGCGGGTGGATGAAGGCGGCGCGGATTCGCCGACGGAGGGTGCAGCGCGGCTGCGGCGCTGGAAGTAAAACGAATTTGAGATGCCAAGCCGAGCGACGTTGCGATCGGAGGAACCGCGTTTCTCGACCTGCGCCAAGGGCACCTCGCTTTGCTGTGGCAAAAGCCTGACCGCATCGGTAGAGGTGGAAGACCCCCCTATTTGATCTATTGATGGCGCATCCTCCAACCCCCACTCCTTCAGGCCCATTCCCGCGCGGTTCCCACCTTATGGTGGGAGTTCGCGTCCGACCTGCGATTCGCCTCGCCGCTCTCGTCGCGGCGTTCGTTTCGATGTCGGCGGGAAATGCGGTGAGCGGGCCGGTGCCGTCGTGCACATTCTATGTCCGCGCTGGTTTTGTCCCCGCTGGCGGAATGGTTGCGGACGGCGCGGCGCCGCGAACCGCCTTCCCGACGATCGGAGATGCGGCGCAAGCGCTGCGCAATTGGGGCGACGTCGTCTGTGTCGGCCCAGGCGTCTACGTCGAAAGGGACATCACGCCGCGGCGCTCCGGCATCGCGAGCCAGCCGATCGTCTTTCGCGCGGATCCGAGCGGGCAGAGCACGCAAGATCCCCCTGGACCGGTGCGCCTGGTATCGCCCCCACCCGGTGGCGTCTCGCTCCCGGCGGGCTTTCGCGTGCTCGGGCAGAGCCACCTCGTGATCGAGGGTTTCACCATGGAGGGGTACGAAGATCCGGCGATTCAGGTCCGCTCGGCCGTGGGCACCCCCGGTAACAGCACCGACGTCACGATCCGCAACAACAGAATTCGACAGGTCGTTCGCACCGGTATCGACGTCACCGCGGAGGGCGTCATCGTCATTGAGGGCAACCACGTAATCGGCGCCGGTGGCAGTGGAATTTCCGTGCAGAGCTGCGTCGGCGCTCTGCCGTTCGGTGATCCGAACGCATCGCCGGTTTGCCGCGGTGGGCCGAGTGATGAGGTGCAGCCGATCATCGACAGCAACCGCGTCGGCATCAACTACGGCCACGGCATTTTCGTGCGCGACGCAAGTTTCGGAGTAATTCAGAACAACGTCGTTTACAGCAATGAGTTCACCGGGATCACGTTGCGCAACGCTCCCGATTTCACCGTTGTCAACAACCTCGTCTACGACAACCTCGACCAAGGTCTAGCCGCCGGCACGAACGATCTGCCGTCGCCGCGCCTGAAGGTAGTCAACAACACATTCTACCGCAATTTCGACTGGGGCATTCTCATCGGAAGTGGAAATGTTGCGTCCGAAGGGGCCATGGTCGTCAACAATATCTTGATGCTCAACAGTAACGGCGCAAAAGGGATTGGCGTGCCCAATGAGTCCGGCTCGGACCCGCGCTCGACCTGCGGTTACGTCGCAGGCTTCAACGTTACGGCGGACGCCTACGGACTCGATACTCCTTTCAATGTGTACGATTTCGCCGGCGACCCGCAGTTCGCCGGCGCAGTCGAGGGGGCGGACGGTGTGCTGGGGGGCTATCGCGACGGCAGTGAGATCGTCGACGGATCGGCCGACGACAGCTTCACCCTGCGACAGCCGGGTGCACCGCCGGTGAGCCGCGCCGTCGACGCCGGGTATGCCGCGGTTGAAGACGTCGGGATCTTCGGCTCGACAGCTCCTGACGGCCGGCCCGATACGGGCATACTCGACGCCGGCTACCACTACGGGGTCGAACCCGGCATGGTCCCCGTATTCCCGACTCCTTTCATGCCGGTGTTCGTCCGACTCGGCGGCAACAATTCCAGCAACGGCAAGTCCCCCAACGTGGCGATTGCCAGCATCAAGGTCGCCGCATTGCGGGCCCGCGCTGGGGTGACGATTGTCGTCGGGCCAGGCGTCTACCGCGAGTGCCAGATCAAACCGCCGCCGGACATGGGACGCGCAATTTTCCAGGCGGACCCCGAGGGGGTGCTGACCGGTGACTCGCCGGGCCATGTGGTCGTTGACGCCGGTTGCTGCGAGATCAATCCCGTTGGGAACCACTGCCGCCCGGGGGATGACGGCTTCAACATTCCCAATTCCTGTAACGTCGTCGTCGACGGCTTCTATGTCCGCGGTGCGCACGAGAGCGGCATCATGATCCAGACCGGATCGCACGGTGCCGAGGTCCGCAACAATGTGACCTTCTCCAGCGACAGGCGCGGCATCGGCGTCATCGACGCGCATGACGTGCGCATCTTCAACAATCTCGTTTACGACAACCTCGGTGGCGGTATCCAAGTCGGCGGCGGTGTCTGCAGGGCTGGCGCCGATTGTTCGCTACTCGGATCGCGTCGTGTGCTGATCGAGAACAACACTTGCTACGCCAATGGAGTCAATGGAATCCTGATTGGCTCCGGTCCCGGCCACTCGACCTATGCCACCGTCCGCTACAACATCATGCACGTTGGAATGGGGGAGGGACTTCCTCCCGGCCGCAACGGTATTCAACTCGGCAGCAACACCACTCTGCAGAATCACCTCGAAGGCTATACTGCATACTTCAACATCAATTTCGAAGGGCGCTACGGCGGATCGACACCGCGACCGCCGAGCGACCGCGAGGACGATCCGCTGTTCGTGCTTCCCGCCGGTCCCGACGGCATTCTCGGCGGCAGCGGTTTCGCCGACGACCGCTTTCAGCTGTCCCAACGAGCCGCCGGGCAATTGGTCGATAGCCCTGGGGTCGACGTCGGTGACATCACCGCCGAGGCTTTACTCCTCGACACACGAACGACGCGTACCGACCTGGTAACAGATCACGGCCAGCTGGATCTCGGTTTCCACTACCCGCTGTACGTCCCGCGCGTGGTCGGCGACTGCAACGACGACGGCATCGTCACCGTCAGCGAATTGGTGCGCGCGGTGAGCATCGCCCTCGGGCGGATCCCGCTGGAGCGGTGCCCCAACGTGGATGCGAACGGCGATGGCTCGGTCAGCATCGCCGAGCTTACCCTGGCCGTACGCAGCGCCCTCTTCAGCTTTCGCTAGACCGTCCGGCGATCGCGAGTCGGCCCGTCGCACACCTGCGTCACCGCGTCTTGCAAGTCGCCGTTCGAAGCCCGAGACTGCGGCGCATGGCCGGAAGTCGCGAAGTCGATCACTCCCATCGCGAGTCTCGCGCGCAGCGCGCACATCAGCCAAAACGGTAGGTCGTGCTGGCTGACTCTCTGGTAAATCGCCGCGACGCGCACGCACCGGTGACGCGGTGGAGTCGCCTGCTGCTGTTGGGGTCGTTGGTCGGGATCGGCGGTGGCCTCGCCGCGGTGGCGCTCGAGTGGGGCCTCGTCACCGGCAGTGAACTGCTGCTGAATGGGATCATCGGCGCGCGCGTCGATCCCGGCGGGTTGGCGTTGTTGGTATTCGATTGGCGCATCGTGTTGTTGCCGGCCGCCGGTGGCCTGATGTCCGGATTGGTGGTGCAACTGTTGTTTCGCCAATCGACCGGTCATGGCACGGACCTGCTGACACGCGCCTTCCACACTGGGCTTGGCGTCCTGCCGTTGAAGGGGCCGCTGGTGAAGAGCGTCGCGGCGGTAGGTGTCATTTCCTGCGGCGGATCGGCGGGACCAGAGGGCCCGATCGCCGCGTTGGGCGCGGCGATCGGGTCGTCGACGGCGCGCCTCTTCGGCCTCAGTCCGCGCGAGCGGCGGATATTGTTGATCGCCGGATGCGCCGCCGGCGTCGGCGCGATTTTCGGCTGTCCGCTGGGCGGCGCTCTCTTCGCGACCAGCCTGCCGTATCGCGAACCCGAGTTCGAATCGGATGCGATGGTGCCTGCCTTCTTCGCTTCGGTATTCGGCTACTCGACGTTCCTCTACCTGTTGCCTCCCGAGGAGACCAGCCGGCTCCTCGGCGATGTGCGAAACCTCGGATTCTCCCACCCGTTGGAGCTCGTGCCCTACCTGTTGTTGGGGCCCCTTTGTGGCTTCTTCAGCATCTTCTTCGCTTCGACCTTGCATTCCTCCGAGCGCAACTTCTCCAAGCTCACGCCGCTCCCGACGTGGCTGCGACCGGCGTTAGGCGGCTTGGCCACCGGCTTGATCGCCTGTGTCGTGCCCCAGGTCATGGATGGAACCTATTCGTTGACGCGCACCACGATGGACCTCGATATCCACGATTTCAGTTCGGGAGCATTCGGCGTGTGGCGCCTGCCGTTGTTCTTCGCCGTGGTCGTGGTCGCAAAGTGCCTGGCGACTTCGCTGACGGTCGGCAGTGGCGCATCCGGTGGTGTGCTTGGACCGAGCGTCTTCGTCGGCGGCGTAGTCGGGGCTCTTCTCGGTTCCGTTTTGCAGGCCCTCGGCGTTGGCGAGTTCGACGCGTCGCTTCGCCAGGCTCTGATTCCCGTCGGTATGGCGGGTGTTCTTGCCGGCAGCATGCGCACGCCGCTGGCTGCGATCGTCATGGTGACCGAGATGACCGGCAGCTACGGGCTGATCGTCCCACTGATGCTGGTATGTATGAGCTCCTATGTCATTGGCCGGCGGCACGGGCTCAATCGCGAGCAGCTGCGCGGATCGGCTGATTCACCGGCGCACGCCGCCGACGGACTGATCCACATCCTGGAGTCGTGGCGAGTCGGCGACCTGATGGAGGACAGTCCCCTGTCGGTAGCGCCGAGTACCTCGCTGGGCGAGATGCTGCGGATGGTGAAACCGGCAACCCGGCCGGTGTTCGCGGTGATTGATGGCGATCGCCTTCTCGGCGTCGTGTCGTTGCCGGACATCGAAAAGGTCGTCAGCGAATCGGATTCGACGTTCTTGGCTACCGTCATCGCCGCGGACATCATGACGACGCAGGTGACGACGGTCGTACCCGAGGACGACGTGTACGAGGTGCTCAATCGCTTTCGCGCCAGTCGCCACGATGTGCTGCCGGTCATCTCGGCTCAGTCACCGGCGAAGTGGTTGGGCATGTTGTCGCGCCGGGCGATATTCGACGCGCTGCGCGAGCGCACCGAGGAGATCCACCGAATGGTCCTCGTGGAACATTCGGGGCTGCAGACGATCGATCAGGAAGGGCGCGTATCCGAGCTGGCGATGACCGTATCGCCGGGGAATCGGGAACTCATCCAGCGCCGGATGGTACCGACCGATGCGCTGGGGAAATCTCTACGCGAGGCTGATTTTCGCCGCGTCTACGGGGTCATCGTCCTCGGCGTCGAGTTGCCCGATGGCTCATTGCAGTTTCCCCCGGATCTCGACATGCCGCTGGAGGCCGAGCACCGCCTCATCGCGACCGTCCAGGAGTCGCTGGCCAAGTTGCGTGCGTGATCGGCCGGTCGGAATCGCGCTTCGCCGTCGCGTGCGTCGACTCGGCCGGCGTTAGTCCCGGATATTGCTTCCCACGGACGATCGGGCTTGGTATGGCGGGACACCGATCTCCGACGAGAGGAAACGCGCGATGACCTTCGACCCGTTCACTCCGGCTCACGAATTAGCTGACAGAATCAACCAGCGGATGCTTTCGCCAGTCGAGGTGATGGAGGCGTATCTGGGGCGCATCGAGCGCCACAACCCGGAGTTGAACGCGCTGGTGACGTTGCACGCGGATCGCGCCTTGGACGAAGCGAGGGCAATGGAAGTTCGTCTCGGCAAGGGCGATAAAATCGGCCCGCTGGCCGGGCTACCCTTTGCGGTGAAAGACCTGGAGGACGTCGCCGGTATGCGGACGACGCACGGCTCGCCGCTGTACCGGGACCATATCGCCGAGCGGGACTCGATCAACGTCGCGCGGATGCGCGCCGCCGGGGCGATTCCCGTCGGCAAATCGAACACGCCGGAGTTCGGCGCGTATATGCAGACGTCGAACCAGGTCTTCGGCGTCACGCGTAATCCCTGGAATCTCGATCGCACGCCCGGTGGTTCCAGCGGTGGATCGGCCTCTGCATTGGTGGCGGGCCTGGTCCCTCTAGTGACCGCGTCCGACGGCGGCGGGTCGATTCGGATTCCCGCCTGCTTCACCGGATGTGTCGGCCTCAAGCCGACGTTTCGCCGCGTGCCGCAGCGGCCCGACCCGATACTCGTCTTCGACGACACCGCCGTCTGGGGGCCGTTGACCCTGACGGTACGCGACGCTGCGCGCTTGGCCGATTGTACGTTCGGCGCGCACGAAGCCGATCCTACTGCGGTCCCGCGGCCAGACGAGTCCTATGAGGAAACCCTGGATAGACCGCTCGGGACACTGCGCATCGGCTACTGCGCGAGTTTCGGAACACGCGTCCAGTCCGACGTCGCCAGAGAGGTCGATGCGGCGGTACGAGCGCTGGCCGCGCTCGGCCACCAGGTGGAGATTCACGCGGAGGCGATCCCGTTTGCCGGCAAAGCCTGGAGCATCATTTCGGTCACCTCGGTATATTTGCGCCAGCACAAGTCACTCGACGAAGAGCCGGAGAAGATCGATCCGATGATGCGGCACGGTATGGAGCGGGTGCGCAGCCGCGGCGCCGACGATCTCGCCTATGCCTACCGCCGGCGCACGGAGTTGGGACAGTGGACCGAGGCGGCCTTCGAGAAATACGATTTGCTGGCTCTGCCGACGTTGCCCCTCGAGGCATTTCCCGTCGAGCAGCTGCATCCAAGCACGATCGAGGGGGAGCGGGTGCGCACCCACGACGCGTTCCCGTTCACCTATCCGTTCAACCTCACCGGACACCCGGCGATTTCTCTGCCGGCCGGCATGACCGATAGCGGCTTACCTGTCGGCGTGCAGTTGGTAGCGCCCCGTTTTCGCGAGGACCTCTTGCTGCGAGTCGCGCGGCGCTTTGAAGAGGCGCGGCCATGGCAGAAGACCCCGGCATCCTACCGCGATTGAGCGAGTTTCGATTGGAACTTACCCGTTGCCACGCGGCTCCGTTTTGGTGGAGACGCGCCGGCTGACTCTTGCGCTGGCATCGTGTGGAAATGAGGTGCGCGTGGACGACCTTCGCTTGATCCGGGGAGCTTTGCGTGGACGAAGCGCGGATTTCGCCGTGCTCGTCGACCGCCATCAGGAAGCGATCTACGGATTCGTCCTGCAGCAACTGGGCGATCGGCATGCCGCCGCCGAACTCACCCAGGTGGTGTTTGTCCGCGCCTACACGGGGCTGCGAGGGTACCGCGGCGACGTTTCTTTGCCGACGTGGTTGCAGCAGATCGCCGGCAGCGAATGCCGGTCTCGGCAGTTGATCGACCGGCGGCGCCACACGATGCCACTCGACGATGTCGCCGAAGCGGCCGAGGCGGGTGAGGGGCCAGAGTCCGCCGGCGCGGTCGACTCCACGGGATTGCGGCAGGTCCAGTCAATTCTCACCTGCGGAGAGGCATTGGTGCCGCCTGCATGGTCCGACCAGCTCAGCCGGATCATGGCTTTGGTCGACGAGGTCGCGGTGGCGGAGAAGGCGAGGACGGCGGGGTTCGATGCGCGAATTTTTCTCCCGTTGGTCGCCGCGGCGGTAATCTCCGTTGCCGGTATCGTCAGCCTCCAGTCGGGCAACGAGAGTTCATCGCATACGCGACCGGCCCTCGCCGCCCTGCGCATCACGATGCAGGACCCGCGGGCAATCGCCCAGCTGTCCGATGTCCTCGGTGAACCGGTGCTGTTTTCGGAGCCGCTCTGGGCGGCGAGCGAGATGGACGTCGTGGAACTCGGACCGTGGTCGGAACCGGACATGGAGGAGATGGCGATGCCTCACCGGGAACTGGATGAAGGTGAAGCAGTGGCGGTAGAGTGAAGCCCTGGCGTTGCTGCAGATGATTGAATCAGGAGGTTGAGATGAAGAAGATTTCCAAATTCTCGGGTGTCGTGGCCTTGGCCGTCCTCGTCGCCGGCAGTGCCGCGGCGGAGGGTGACGAGGAGGGGCAGCGCGGCGGGCGGGCGCGAACCTTTCTCGTCCTTCGCATCGCCGAAGCTCTCGAACTGAGCGAGGACAAGGCCCTGCGGATCAGCAAGATCCTCAGCGCCGCAGAGGACCGCCGCGCGGCCATCCGCAGTGAGCGCGCCGCGCTGGCTCCCGGACTGAAGCAGGCCATCACGGCGGCAGATGAGACGGCGCTGGCCGACCTCGTTGCCAAGGCACGCGAATTGGACCGCCAACAGGTGATGGTCGTCAACGACAGTTTCGACGAGGTCGACCAGGTACTGACCGTGATCGAGCGGGGAAAGCTCGCGCTGCTGATGCCGGAGATCCGAAGCCAGTTGGGGCGCGGTGGACGTCGCGGGCCTGGGGCGCCGCGGCGCGATCCGGGACGGCGAATGCAGGTACCCAACCCAGACGCAGGCGAGCGAAAGAACTGACCGCGAAGAGAGGGGAACCTCCCTCATAGAGACTGTCGATTTTCTCCGAAACGAGGCTTCGACAAGCTCAGCTGAGCGGCTGGAGGGTTGTTTTCAAAGGACTTTCTCCGCTCACCCTGAGCTTGTCGAAGGGTGTTTCCACATTTATCGACAGTCTTCACATAGGCATAGGGATCACCTGGAAAGCTGTCGGTGGCGCGGATTATCAGCTGAACGTCGCCGAGAATGGGATGAATCGACTTCGCGGATTCACCGGCATCCCGTTCTCTTCACTGAGTCTCGCTGTCACGGTGGAGAATCGAGGTTCGGCGGGATTGCGCGCCCTGTGAGTTGAGGCGACGAAGGGCGATGTCGGTGAAAAACGCGGCCATTGCCATCGGGATCAGCCAACCCGCGAGCGGATACGAGGCGGTGCGACCACCGACCGGGCGGTCGAGGACGTCGCGGACGGTTGGGTTCAACTTGCCACCGGTACGCGTCGCCAGCTGGCGAAGCAGTGTCGTGTTGTCGCCGCCATGATCGAACTCTTTCCGTTCCTCGTCGAACTGTGCCGGCACGGCTACGACTGTGTCGATCTCGCGCGGCGACCCGTCGGCGCGCATTCGAAGCCGCAGCGGATAACGACCTGGCGACAGTGGGATGGTGCGCGCCTCGAAGTCGGTGGGGCCGATCGGGTTGAAATCGACGTCGATTCGCGTGCCGGCGGCGTCGAGGACAGCGGAGACATTGCCACTGGGAGCAATGTGGCGAAAACTGCGCGCGGACAAGACCGTCGCGTGGCGGTGGCGAACGGCTTCGACGACCAGATCGTCGTCGCTCTCGCGCCGAGCCGCCCAGAATGCAAGCTGCGACCAGAAGCGAGAGAACCCCGTCCAGGACGGCCAGCCCTCGGCGTCTTCGCCCGGGCTGGCAGTGAAGGCGCCGACGCGCCCCAGGCCGTACCGCCACACGCTGAGGATCGGATCTCTCCGTTCCGCGCGAGTGACGTGCAGGAGCGTTTCACTGGAAGGTCGGGGTTTGCTGAACGCGTAGTCCCGCAGGGGCGGAATCTCTCCCTCGTCTGTTCCGACAAGTAGCTGGTGCTGCACGCCGATCGCGGGAAAGTACTGATCGGTGCTGGGAGAGAGAGGCTGCAGCGCGCGCGAGGTGTCGCGCAGCATCAGGTCGGGCAGCATCTGCACGTTCTCGACGTGGTGAAACGTTCCGCCCGTGCTTTGCGAGATATCTTGCAAGAGCTTCAGGTTGACCGTGTTGTCGCCGATGCGAATGGTGGTAACGCTGATGCCATCGCGGGCGAGTTTCGCAGTCAGCTTTCGATACTCCCCGCGATCGGCGCGGTTGGTGTCGCCGTCGGTCAGCAGGACGATGTGTTTTCGCGCTACCCGCGACTTTGCGAGTTGATCGCCGGCGGAGACCATGGCGTCGAAGAAATCCGTGCCTCCACTCTCGACGATGCGGGGGAGAGCGTCGAGGAGTCTTTGCCGGTTCGCCTTGAGGGGACGCAGCGGGGCGATCTCGTGTGGACGCGCGTCGAAGGCGATGACGCCTACGCGGTCGTGGTCTCGCAGCTGTTGGACGACCGCCACTCCCGCCTTGATCGCGTAGCGAAGCTTCTCGCCGTCGCGTAGGGTTCCAATGCGGCTGTTGAATCCCATGCTGTTCGAGCGATCGATGACGAGGAAGAGCGCAAGCGGGTCGCGTTTTCCCGGTCGCGGGCGGTGCGGTTCGAGGCTGATCGGCAGCACCTTCTCGATCTCGGTACCGTGGAAGGCGCGATCGCCGAACGACGCGCGTCCACCGACGAACAGCAGGCCGCCGCCGTGAATCCGAAGGAATTGCTCGAGAGCCGACGCGGCGCGGGAACTCACGTCGGCGGCGCGCGGGTCTTCCAATACGACCAGGTGCACATGCGAGTACCCGCTCGGAGCGACGGGCAACTGAGAGGGGCGAATTCGTTGCAAGAGGACTCCCCGTGCCTCGAGTGCCTCGGCGAGTGCCGAGTAACGGCGATTCGTCGCCAGGAGAACGTGTGTGTCGGCGCGAACGGTGAGGGATCGTTCGCGCGAACGAAGGGCGACTGTTGCGTCGCCGTCGCCGTCTAGGACTACCTCGGCGCGGATGACGTGACCGCCTGGGGCGGGGATGGAAAGGAGGAAGTCGAAGGTGTTGAGGCCGGCTGCGAGTTCGACGGCGACGCTGTCGGTGATGCGATTGTCGAGGTAGAGATTCAGCACCGCGGGATGAGCGCCGCGACCGTTTCTGATCACGACGCGAAGCGGAACGGGTCGCTCGGGCGCGGCGATCGCCGGAGCGGTGAGCCGAGCGATCCGCACCGCGGCCTCGACTGGTTGCGCCGGTGATACGGCATCGATGCGCACAGCCAGAGCGCGCAGAGTTTCGATCCGGCGTTTGCTGTCGCCGGTTGTTTCATTCCCATCGCTCAGAAGCAGGAGCGATTTTTGCGACGCCGCCGGGAAGAGGCCCATCGCCTGGTCGATGGCCGCGGCAATGTTCGTCCCCGCCGCCTCGCCCGACCGCTCAATGCTCTCGATGTCGTGCTCCTCGGCTGCGATCGACTGGATTGCCGGCGAATCGGCAAATGTGAGGACGGACAGCCGATCCCCTGGTGCCAGGGAAGATCGCAGCGAATGGAGAAAACGTCGCGACCACTCGATTCCCGCGTCGCTGATACTGCTGGAAACGTCTACCGCAGCGACGATCGACAACTCCTTGGATGGCAGCGATGTCGTAAGACTGAGCCCGGCAAGGCTGGCGACGATGCAGGCAACCGCCGCCGCGCGCAGCGCCGCCACCCGCCGACCTGCCGCGTCAATCGGCACCAGGAAAAACAGCGCGGCGGCGGCGAGAAGCAGCAGGAAGAGAGGCTTCTCCGCGGCCAACCCGAGCGACGTCGGGTGGGCCAGAAGATAAGAGAGCGGTACGCTATCCATCGGCGGGAACTCGCGACGCCGCCAGCCACTCCGCGATCAGGAGAAGGACGGCTGAAAGATAGAGAAACGGGGGCAGCTTGCCGGTAACGGCTGCCGAAGTGGTGGCGCCGGGTTCGAGTTCGGCGCGGTGCGCGACCGACGGCGGGCGGCCGATGTCCGATTCGTTGGCGTCTTGGAAATTGGCGAATAGCAGCACCGGGGCTTGCCCTGGACTGTGCAGTTCGTATGTGCCGGCGTGATCGAACGGCAGCGATCTGCGGGACTCCCCGGAAAGGTCGACGTCTCGACCGCGCGGATCGATGACCCTCGAGACCGTTGCGGGGATATCATCGAGGTTCAACGACTCGCCGGTTCGCACCACCCGGAGCCAATCGGCCTCAGCGGTCAACCAGTCGAGCAGATTGAGGAAGAGGAGCAAGTTGGTCTCGCTGTTGGTCGGCAGCAATCCCTCCTCAGCCAGGTCGGGCGCGACGATAGCGGCGCGATGCGAGCCGGCGCGCCCTGCCACGAGGAGTGGAACTTCACGCCCACCGACCAGGCCGGTAAGTACCGTTTCGCCCCAGGAGGGTACTGTGACCGGACGCACACCCCGGAACGTATGAAAGAGCTGCGGGTCGATACCGCGCAACGCGGCGTGATCATCCCGCCAGTCGACGACCTCGACACGGTTGTATACGTCGCCCTCGCCTGGAACATCAGCACCGTCCTTCGGGGCGATCAGCAGGGTCGGTCGATCGGGTAGATCGGCAACGGCAGTGCGGTGCAGGATCACCAGGTCGACGTCCTTACCCCCGCCGCCGTCCTCCCACTGCTCAACAGACATAGTTCCCGAAGCGTCGGCAATCCGTTCCAGCGCCCCTCTCAACTCCGGGTGCGAGGACGCCAGGGCGATCCGCAATTGGCGTGTCGGCGGAATAAACGAGCGCCAACGATCGTCAACGGCCAGGGCGCCGCCGTCCTGCAACGACGCTTCGAACAACCCCGGTCCTGTCAGCCCGGAAAATTGGAATCTCTGTTCCGAGCGAGGTTTCGCAGTGAAGAGTTCGGTGGCCGCCACCTGGCCGTCGACGGAGACCGACAGCGATGCGTGTTTGTCGTCGCGGCCGAAGTTTCGCACGATGACGTGGACGACTGGATTACGGTCGCTGCCGAGAATCGCGCTGCTGGTCTCGACGCCGACGATCGCCAAGTTGTCGCCCGTCGCGCCGAACGGCCACCAGTGCATGTCCTTGCGCCATCGCTCCTCGACCGAGTTGCGCGGGACGTCGGTGAGTACGTGGATTTCAACCGGTTCGTCCGCCTGCATTGCCAGGCGTCGGGCCGTGGCCAGCGCAGGTTCGAGGTTGCTCGCCACGTCCCTCGTCTCGAGATCTCTGACGACAGTGATGAGAGACTCCCGGTCCTCGGAGTACGGTGCTACGACGACCGGCTCGCGCGCGGCGGCAATCACCATGAAGCGAGTGTCGCCACTCGACGATTCGATGATCCGCACCGCCTCGGCTTGCGCCAGCTCGAACCGCCTGCCGGCGGGCTCTAACGCTTGCATACTTGCGGACGCATCGAGCACGAGGATGGCGTTCCTCGCCGAGCTGTCTTGCAGCGAGCCGTGAAGGCGGGGATCCGCCAGTCCCAGGATGAGGGCGGCGAGACCTGCCAATTGCAGCCAGAAGAGCAGATCTGGTTGGAATCGTGTGCGACGGACGACGGCCTCTGGAACCACGTCCCAGAACATCAGCGATGGCACAGCGATCCGTTGGCGGTTGCGTTGCCACAGATAGAGTATGATCAGCCCGGCGACGAAAACGGAAAAGGCCAGCGCTGCCGGATTGGCGAAACTCATGGTTGTTCTGGGGATTCTCCGTTCGTCAACGAAGGATTCCCGCGCGTGGAAGGCGATCGATCATGGCGACGCTGGGAGGCTGGCTCGTGTCGACGACGCAGACCGGAATTGCGTTTGCGGCGCACCATCCGCTCAGGACTTCGTTGTGATCCTCCAAGGCGCGGAGATAGCGGGCGCGATTCTGCAGGGTCAGGTCGATGATCCGATCGCGTCCGGTTTCTACGTCATAGAGACGGAGGCGACCCGTGCGGAGAGTTGGATCGCGATCTTGCCTTCCCAGCACTCGGATGGCGGCAACCGCATACCCGCCTGCCTGCAGGCGCCGCAGGGCGCGCTGGTAGTTCTCGGCCGGGACGAAGAAGTCGGAGATGACGATGGCGATCCCCGGCAGCCGCGTCAGTCGCAGATACCCGTCGATACCGCGCTCGAGATCCGTCGTCCCTGACGGTGGCCTGGCGGTGATTCCGTCGACGACCATTTGCAACCGATTGGGGTGTCGCAACAGCGGTGCTATCTGCTGCGTCCCCAATTGGTCCATCGTCGCCACCCGCACCGGATCGCGGTTGCGCAGCGATACATAGGCGAGACAGGTAGCGATCGCCACCGCGGCGTACGGCTTCTCGTCTTCGGGCGGAACCGCCATCGAAGCGCTGTGGTCGACCAGGATGTGCAGCGGCGCCTCGCGTTCGGCGCGGAACGTCTTGACCAGCGTGGTATCCTGACGCGCCAGGGCGATCCAGTCGATGTGGCGCAGATCGTCGCCTGGAACGTAGGGGCGTTGTTTCGAGAACTCCAAGCCACTGTCTTGGGTCGCCGACGAGACGGGGTTGTTGCCAGGGTGCAGAGTAGTGCCGCGGCGCACGTGAATGCGCATCCGATCGAGCCTGCAGAGGAACGCTGGACTGCTCGCTTTGCTCCAACGGTCCGCCGTCTCAGCGGTGGAGGCGCTTGGCGGCATCGAGCACACTTCCAATGAGCGCTCGCGGATCAACTCCTTCCGCCTGGGCGGAGAAGTTGAGGACGAGACGGTGATTGAGGGCGGAAACCGCGACCGAATCGATGTCGCCGTGAGTGACGTTGACGCGGCCATCGAGAAGGGCGCGGACCTTTGCGCCTAGCAGCAACGCCTGGCCTCCGCGCGGACTCGAACCAAACGACACATATCGCCGAACCTGGTCGTTGGCGGGGAGGACGGACTTCCCCGTCGGTGCGTACTTCGAATCGTCCGGTACGGTGGCGCGAACCAGCGCCGCGGCGTATTCCTCGAGGTGTGGAGCGACGAGGACTTCGCGCACGAGTCGCTTCATCTCTTCGATTCGCGTCGCCGCCACGCGCTCTTCCAGCACGGGATCGACCGTCGGCAGGTCGGCGCGCGTGGTGGAACTGAGAATCTGTCGCATTTCGTCAGCGGTGGGATACGGCAGATAGATCTTGAAGAGAAAACGATCGAGCTGTGCCTCTGGCAGCGGGTAGGTTCCTTCCATCTCGATCGGGTTCAAGGTGGCGAGCACGAAGAAGGGGAGATCGAGGGCGAACGTCGACCCGCCCGAGGTGACCTGGTTTTCCGCCATTGCTTCGAGGAGAGCGGACTGCGTTTTTGGGGTTGCGCGATTGATCTCGTCGGCGAGCAGTACGTTTGTGAAGATCGGCCCCGGCGTGAAGACCAACTCCCGCCGCCCGTCTTGTTCGAAGAGCATGCGGGTGCCGGTGACGTCGGCGGGGAGCACGTCGACGGTGAATTGAATCCGGTTGAACGGCAGGTTGAGCGCCTCCGCCATGGTGCGTACTAGCAGCGTCTTTCCCGTCCCGGGAACTCCTTCGAGCAGCACGTGTCCGCCGGCAAACAGCGCGATGAGAATCTGCTCGATGACGTCCTGATGGCCGACGACGACGCGACCGATCTGGTGACGGATCTGGTCGAAGGTCGTCTGGAACTGGCTGACGGGGTTTTCTTTGGTTCGCGGCCGAGGCGCAGTCATAGATGCCTATCTTCTGGCGTGGCGGATCGGATCCACGCGCGACGGCGGCACGATACCATTCGATCAACCGCGGGGACACTACTCGCCGGTCGGCGTGAACATATCGCGCAGGAACGCCTGATGGACACGCGAGACGAATGATCGTTGCAGCATCCAGTCCTCGGCTTGGGTCGCCGCGATGGGTACCTGTTCCTCGGCTGCCGCGCTCGCCTCACCGCCCGCGGTGCCTTTGCCGACGCCTTGCGACTCCAAGCGATCGATCGGGTTGGTCGCGAACGCGTTGAGTTGGATCACCATAGGCTGCGCCTCATCCGACTGGGTCGTCGGCGCGATGCCCGGCTGCCGTAGCAAGCTCTCGCTGCCGCCGTCCTTTCCCTTCATCGGGTTGTTTGTCGCCGACTTCGAACCGCCAGGCCCGACGGGTGAAACGCCCGACGGCGGCGGATTGCTCACATCGCTCTTCACGTCGTCCGCGGTCTGTGCCCCTTCCCCTCGATCGCGGCTGCTCGTATCCGCGGAAGGTTTCTCGGCTAGGCCGGCCGGCTGTGCCGCGGCCGGTTGCGGCGCTTGATCGCGCCGGCGCGACTTTGCCCGAGGCGGTGGGGTGTCGCTGGAACCGCGGGTAGCGCCGCGGTCCTGTGAAGCCAGGTCTGGATTCGTCCCGCCCTCGCTGTCGGGTTGCCCCGCCGCTGGCTCGTCCTCGCCGCCGCTACCGGATCGTCGGCTGGGATCTTGATCGGCACCACCCGGCTCGCCTTGTGCGTCAGCGGCGCGGTTGCGGCCGGATTGTTCCTCCGATGCTTCGCTCGCGTCGTTGTCTCCCGGCTGCCCCCCGTTTTCAGCGCCGGTGAGATCTGGGTGCTGCGCGTCCTCTCCGCCGTTGTCTCCCCGCCGCTCTGCGCCCTCGCGCTTGGGCTGCCCAAGTGGGGAACTCTCGGCCTGCAGCGCGCGAGCCGATGCGCCCGATCCATTCCGGCGCTGCGACGGGGAGTCCGTCGCAGCGAGGCGAAGCGGCGAAACGCCGTCGCTCGAATTGTCTCCTGCGTCCCCGTCGTGCGTGGCGCTTGTGGCGACCCTCCCGGGGCCGTGCGGCGGCGGGTCTTTCTGCCGCGGCGGAGCAAGGAGAAGGGCTGTGGCGAACACCGCCACAGCTGCTGCGCAGGCGAGCATCGGGCGCCCGATGCGCCACGGCGCGACCTTGTCGACGTCCCAACTCGATGAGTGTTCGAAGATCTGCCAGAGAAGGATTGGTCGCAGTGGTGACGTTGCGTCCGCCTGCGGATGCGCCAGCAAGGTAGCAACGCGGGCGTCCATCGACGCGCAGCGGTCGACATGGATGGCGGTTCCTTGCAGATCCAGCCACCTCCCGCGCAACCGCCAAATCGACACGGCGATCGCCGCGACGGCAGCGGCTAGCGCTGCGCGGTACACCCAGGTGAAGAACTCCTCCGAGAGAGCCGCCGCCGCGACCAGCGACAGGGTGCCCGCCAGCAGAAGGCAAGCCGCGCTGATGCACAGTGCTTCCACGAGCGAGTGGAGATTGACCCGCCGCCGAATTCGCTTGAGGCGCGCCTCGAACTCTGAAAATCCAACTGTGATTGCCGGCATTCCGTGGATCCGCCGCCGCCCCGAGAGGAGGCGCCGCCTGCGGTGACGATAGGGAAGGACGCAGGCGTGGTCAACGCGCTGATCGGTGCGATCCTTGATCGCATGCCGAAGGCTGGCGATACTGCGGCTGCCTTGGAGGGCCTCGGTGTGAGCGATGAAGTGATTCCGGACGTGTTGGCGGATCGTTACGCCAGCGATGCGATCAAGTCCATTTGGTCCCCGCGCGCCAAGGTCCGTCTCGAGAGGGAACTTTGGATCTCCGTCATGCGAGCTCAGCGTGCCTGCGGTGTCGAGATTCCTGAGGCGGCGATCGAGGCGTACGCCGCGGTCGCGGAACGAGTGGACCTCGCCAGTATTCGCGCTCGCGAACGCGTCACGCGTCACGACGTGAAAGCACGCATCGACGAATTCTGTTCGCTGGCTGGGTACGAGCACATCCACAAAGGCCTGACCAGCCGAGATCTGACGGAGAACGTCGAGCAGTTGCAGATACTGCGCTCGCTGCAGTTGTTTCGCGTCAAATACGCGGCTGCGTTGTCGCGCTTGGCGGACCGCGCAGCGGAGTATCGCGACGTCGCCATCACCGCGCGAACACACAACGTGCCGGCGCAGGTCACTACGGTAGGCAAACGGCTGGCGATGTTCGGTCAGGAAATGCTGTTGGCATTCGCCCGCCTCGAAAACCTACTTTCCAGCTATCCGTTCCGCGGACTCAAGGGCCCGGTGGGGACACAGCTCGATCTCGTCACCCTGCTCGACGGCGATGCGGACGGCGCCGGACGGTTGGAGGAATCGATCGCCGAACGGCTGGGTTTTGCCAGCGTGCTGGGCAGCGTCGGACAGGTCTATCCGCGCAGCCTCGATTTCGAGGTCGTATCGACGTTGTATCAGTTGGCCTCGGGGCCCAGCAGCTTCGCCAAGACGCTGCGCTTGATGGCTGGGCACGAACTCGCAAGCGAGGGATTTCAGAAGGGGCAGGTTGGCTCATCCGCCATGCCGCACAAGATCAACTCCCGCAGCTGTGAGCGCATTGGCGGATTTCAATCCGTACTCAATGGGTACCTCAACATGGTCGCGGCCCTCGCCGGCGATCAGTGGAACGAAGGCGATGTCTCATGTTCGGTCGTCCGCCGGGTAGCGCTTCCCGGCAGCGTCTTTGCGACCGACGGGCTGCTCGAAACCTTTCTCACGGTCGTCCGTGAGATGGAGGTGATACCGGCGCGCGTCGATGCCGAACGCAGGCAGCAACTGCCATTTCTCGCATCAACGACCATACTGATGGAGGCGGTTCGCCGCGGTGCCGGGCGCGAGACAGCGCACGAAGCCATCAAGGAACACTCGATCGCCGCGGCAATGGCGCTGCGCCAAGGCCAGGCGATGCCGACAGACCTGCTGGATCGTCTGGCGGCGGACGTACGATTGGGGCTGGCCCGCGAAGACCTGGAGGCGATTCTCGCGAATGAGCGTGGATTTACCGGAAACGCGGCGATCCAGACCGACACCTTCGTCGCGGCGGTGCGCCAACTGGTTGACGGTATTGCCGGCGCGGCACAGCTGGAGCCGGCCCCGATTCTATGAAAATCGCACCCGCGGCGGCCCTCTGCATTCCCCCGAATCAATTTTTCCCGAGAAAATAACCCTTCCTTATTAATACTTTACGGAATCATCGACGATTTCTTTCGGGCCCACCTGTAGCGCTGGGGTTGACTCATCTTCAGCGCGACTCTATAACGGTCCGTCTCGCCTCGGTGGCGTCGGTCTTTGAAATCTAGAGAGTAGGTCAGTGGTCAAGTTCGAGTTTGAGCTTGGCCAATACATGCGAGGATCTCTGCAGTCGCAACGGAATTCCGTTGCAAGACAGATGTCGAATCGCGGGGAAACCCGTGTTTCGAATGGTTTTCAACTGGAGAGTTTGATCCTGGCTCAGAACGAACGCTGGCGGCGTGCCTAACACATGCAAGTCGAGCGGGAAAGTTTCCTTCGGGAAGCGAGTACAGCGGCGAACGGGTGAGTAACACGTAGGTAACCTACCTCGGAGACCGGGATAACCTGTCGAAAGGCGGGCTAATACCGGATAAGACCACGGGGGCTGCGGCCCCTGGGGTAAAAGATGGCCTCTGCTTGCATGCTAGTACTCTGAGATGGGCCTGCGCACCATTAGCTTGTTGGTGAGGTAACGGCTCACCAAGGCTGAGATGGTTAGCTGGTCTGAGAGGATGATCAGCCACACTGGGACTGAGACACGGCCCAGACTCCTACGGGAGGCAGCAGTGGGGAATATTGCGCAATGGGCGAAAGCCTGACGCAGCGACGCCGCGTGGGTGATGAAGGCCTTCGGGTCGTAAAGCCCTGTC
>JBGTMF010000624.1:0-2719 GCA_041743795.1 Thermodesulfobacteriota bacterium
TTCTTGTCGGCTTCCGAGCCGCGCGCGGCAGGGGGAGCCTCGGCCGCGCGGCTGGGTTCGACGCCTTCGGCGACGCTTCCGGCTTCGACCACCTTGCTTACCGCGGCAGAGCGCGAGCGCTCCTTGACCTGTGTCTCGACCTCGTGAGGAAGCAGGCTGGAGTTGAGCTGGATCTCGACGGCGCTCTCGTAGCGCGACTCGAGGCGGACGAGGTCATCGCGCTTCTGGTTGAGAACGTAGAGGCCGACATCGGTCGGCAGGGTCACCACCATGCTCTCGACGTCGCCAAGCGAGAGGCGGTTGTGGATCTTGCGAATCGCGCCGAGTGCCGCCGACCCGTGCGTGCGCACCGAGCCGTAGCCCTGGCACAGGGGGCAGGTGGCATGACTGGTGGAAGTCGCCGCCGGTCGCAGACGCTGGCGCGAGATCTGCATCAGGCCGAGGCTGGAAAGGCGGCTGGTCTCGTGGCGAGCCTTGTCGCGCCGCATCTCGTCGCGCATCTGTTGTTCGATCTCGCGGATGTGTTGTGGCTCGCGCATGTCGATGAAGTCGACGACGACGATGCCGCCGATGTCGCGCAATCGGAGCTGGCGGGCGACCTCCGTCGCCGCTTCGCGATTGGTGCGGTAGGCGGTCTCCTCCGGATTCGCTCCGCGCACGGAACCGCCCGAATTGACGTCGATCGCCGTCAGCGCTTCGGTGCCATCGATGACGATCGACCCTCCCGAGCGCAGGCGAACGCGCCGGCCGAAGACGGATTCGATCTGCTCCTCCACGTTGAACGCGGAGAATAGTGGTTGCTCGCCGCGATACAGTCGCAACACGGCTTCGCTGCCGGGCATGATAGCGCGGAGGAACTCCTTGGCGCGGTGGTAGACGTCTTCGTCGTCGATGAAGATCTCGGAGATGTCGGGCGTGTAGAAATCGCGGATGGCGCGCTGCACGATGTCGTGCTCGCGATACACCAGGGAGGGCGCGGGGCGGCCCTTCGCCGCGTCCTGAACGTTGGCCCACAGGCGCATGAGATATTCGAGATCCCGCGGCAACTCATTGCCGTTCTCTTCGAGGCCGGCGACGGTGCGAACGATGAGGCCGAAACCTTCCTCGGGCTTCAGGGCGTCGACCATTTTGCGCAGGCGGTCGCGCTCCTCGCCTTCGATGCGGCGCGAGATGCCGGTGTCTTCCGAACCGGGCAGGAGGACCAGATAACGACCAGGCAGGGAGTAGAAGGTGCTCACCGTCGGCGGCTTGTTGGCGAACTGCTCCTTGGTGATCTGGACGAGGATGTCCTGTCCTGGACGCAGGACATCGCGGATGCGGAGCTGGCGCCGGCCCCCCGCCGATCCATTGCTTCCGGCATTCGCCTTCGGCGGATCGTCGAGGGTTTTGAAACAGATCTCATCGAGCGGCAGAAAGGCGTCCCGCTCGGCGCCGATGTCGACGAATGCCGCCTCCAGCGCGGGATGGATGCGGTGCACCACCCCCTTGTAGATGTTGCCCTTGAGATGGGCTCTGCTCAGCGACTCGATCTCAAACGACTCGAGTACTCCTTCGTTCATGATGCCGACCCGACTCTCTTCCGAGTGGGTGACATTGATCAACATAACCTTGGGCATTCCTCCTCCTTCGACCCGTCCACCAACTCCGCGCAAGGCAGAATTGCATCATCGCTGGTCCGGCAGGGACCCGTCCGGTCGGAAGCGCTGATCTCATGATCGGCATTCCCCGGGGGTCTGGCCCGCCGCCAGGCGCAACGTTGGCACGTTCGCGTCCAGCGCAGGCAGGACGTCGATAGCGAGTGGACGAAAATAAAGCTGCATTTCGTGGGCGGTAAGGGCGACGTCCAGTCCCATCAGGGAAGGCGTTTCGCCGGCAATCGTGTTCAACTTTTCGATCCCCGCGGCGGACAGACGGCGCGCGGCCGCCGGCGCCCGCATGTGGGTCTTGAGCATCGCCGCCGCGATCTGGATCAGCGCCTGCAACATCAACGCTGGGATGCCGTCGCGACGCGTCGTCCGCCAGAGGATTTCCCACGCTTCGTGCGCTTCCCAGAAATAGAAGCGGTTGAAAAGATCGACGCCCCACAGCCAAGGTTCGAGCCGACGCCAATCGCGGGGCTGCCAAACAATCGGCGGATCGGCGTCGTCATTGGCGTAGGAGTGGCCTTTCGCATCGCGGGTCGGGTGCGGGTGTAAGCCAGGGACGTAGCGATAGGCAGGAAATCTGCGCGGAGGCCAGTAGCGGGGTAGGTCACGTCGCGGAACTCGAATCTCGGAAATCGCCATCATTTGGCAAGCCCAAAATGGGGGCCGCAGTACATTAGGCAAAGTATCCTATAAGCACAAGCACGGGCGGCCCCCCCGGCCGCTTTCAATCGGCGATACGGGAGGTGCCGCCGGCGCAATTTCGGAACAGCTCCTCGGCGGCTCGCTCCCCGCTGGCGATGCAATCGGGGATTCCGACTCCGCGGTAGGCATTGCCCGCCAGTTGCAGGTTGACGTGATCGGCGAGCCGCTTTTCGATGCGCTGCAGCCGATCGAGATGGCCGAGTTCGTACTGCGGCATCGAGTCGGGGTAGCGAGCTATTTCAGTGAACGATGGTGGGCTGTCGATGCCGAGGATGTCGGCGAGTTCGGCGCGCACGGCGTCGGTCATCTCCTCATCACCGAGGCGGGCGAGGCCGGCGCAGAGGGCGCCCCCGACGAACACGCGCAGCAGC
>JBGTMF010000625.1:0-10152 GCA_041743795.1 Thermodesulfobacteriota bacterium
GCCGCGCAACGCGATGCGTCGCCACCGTCGCCGGCGCGGCTGCGCCTGAAGGTGATCGACCGCTATCCGCACGACGCGCGGGCGTTCACCCAGGGGTTGCTGTTGCGCGGTTCGACCCTCTACGAAAGCACCGGTTTGCACGGTCGGTCGAGCATACGCGAAGTCGATCTCGCGACCGGCGCGGTGCGGCGACAGATCGATCTGCCGCGGGAATTGTTCGGCGAGGGACTCGCCATGGTCGGCGAACACTTGATTCAGCTGACCTGGACCAACGGCCTCGCCCGGGTCTATTCGCTGCCGCAACTCGCTCTCGTCCGTGAGCACCGATACGACGGCGAGGGGTGGGGTCTGTGTTTCGACGGCGAATCACTCGTCATGAGCGACGGCAGTGATCGCCTGTTCCTGCGCGATCCGGAGACATTCGCGATCCGCCGCACCGTGGCGGTTCTCGACGACTCCGGTCCTGTCGATCGGCTCAACGAACTGGAGTGCGTCGGCCGCCATGTCTACGCAAACGTGTGGGGATCCTGGCGAATCGTCCGAGTCGACATGGGAAGCGGCCAGGTCGACGCCGCACTCGATGCGACCGAGCTCTTATCGGACATGGAGAAGGGGGCGCTGCCGGCAGAAGCGGTGATGAACGGTATCGCCTACGACGTTGCGAGCGATACGTTTCTGCTCACCGGCAAGCTGTGGCCGCGGATCCACCGCGTCCAACTGTCTGTCGAGAAAATAAAATGACGTTTCGATAGTTGCAGGTCGGACCGTCGCTGGAGTAGCTCGACTGACCCATCAGGTCGCAATCGCAAAACAAAACTGCGAGATAATCCTTGACTCTCGTACGTTTTTGGAGAGCATGGGAAACCGGGGGAATGAGGACAGTGGCTACACCCCGGCAGCATTCAATCTATGTAGTGTTATACAGACAACTAAACGCCGTATTTTGTGGTGGCGGGTTGTGGTGATTGCGGGGGATCGGCGGAAATCTGGGGGGCTGTGCAACCGACCAGAGTGGTTCGGTAGCACAACCGGGAGTCGTATCAGCGCATGAGAGTTTCCTGGCGGTCGACCGCAATCGCAAAGTCCGGTCTCGGCGCGTGGATGCGAGCACTACTGCTCGCATTCGTCGTCCCGTTCGCTTTCTTGGCGGCACCAGCGCAGGGACAGCTGAATGCACAAGTCTGGCGCGCGTTGGACGGGACGGTTTACTACGTTCTGCAACACCGGAACGTGGATGATTCCGGAGTCGGAACCGACGGCGTAGCGATCACCTCGATCGCTGCGTCTCTCATCGGTACACAGAGCTGCGCCTTCGCCGGCCGCTTTCTTCCGCCGCAAAACGCCTCAGGTTCTGCTTCGAGTTCGGCAATCGGTATCATTCCCATCGAGTACGTGCGCAAGTCGGTCCGCTTCGACGACGCCAGCGTGCCGTGTTTCAACAACAGTGGTGCGGGTACCGTCTGCCTCGGGCCCGGATGCAATGCCAGCTGCGTTTGCAGCGGAAATTGTGAGACCTTCACGTTCAGTCAGGGCACTCCGCTGGCGACGGGTACGGTCGACGTCCCAGCTGCGACGATCGACCACACCGCCACCGTCGTCGCCGACACCTGCGGCATCAACAACCGCGCGCTGTACAAGTTCGCTCCCACTCCGACAATCTCGCTACCGCTCTGCGCCGCTCGTCCAACCGACGCGCTTCTCCTGCCGAGCGCGATGACGATGTTCCCCGGCGGCGTCGACGGCACAACGGTCGTCTTGGCGATTGCGGCGGCGCCGCTCGACTCGCTTGCCGTAGGTGTTGGCGGTTTCGATGTCGACCTCAACGGCAACAATCTTCTCGGCTGTCCGCCAAACAGCGTCATGTCAGGGGCGGCCAATGGGGTAACGGTTCCGGGCGTCGTGCCGACGGCGACGCCGACGTTTACGCACACCCATACGCCCACGCCGACGCACACCCCGACGCAGACCCCGACGGCGACGCCGACGCACACGCCGACGCATACGCCAACGGCGACGCCGACCCCAACCAACACTCACACCCCGACGTATACGTTCACGCCGACCCCATACTGCGGCAACGGCATCGTTGAGGGACCGGAAGAATGTGACGACGGCAACAACCTGGACGGCGACTGCTGCTCGGCGACGTGTATCCTCGAGCCGAGCGGTTCGAGCTGCACCGATGACGGCAACGACTGTACCTCGGACACTTGCAACGGGTTGGGCGAATGTGTTCACGACAGTCTGCCGAACGGCACCACTTGCGAAGACGCGGATCTATGCACACAGGACACGGTCTGTATCGCTGGTGAGTGCGCCGGCGGGGCACCGATCGTTTGCGACGACGAAGACGAATGCACCAACGACACATGTGACCCCGGTATCGGCTGTCTATTCGAGGTCGGGGTCGAGACACCGGAGTGCGACTCCTGCGCCGATGGCATCGACAACGATGGCGATGGGGTCATCGATGCGGAGAATCCCAACTGCTCGACGTTCTTCCGCTTCCAACGATATGCGGTCATCGGCACGTCCGAACGCGGCAGCCGCAGCGTTCGCCTCAATCGACAGGTAAAGGTCGTCGACACCCTGCAGCAGCCCGGAGACATTACGCAGGGTATGCGGGCCGGTGTCTGTGGCGTCGATGTGAGGTCGGCCGTCGGCGTGGTCGTGTCGGGTTCCATGGCGGCGGACGGCGTCGCACAGTTCAGCGGTGGTCTGCCGCACGTAAGAATCGGCGTGGAGTTCCTCAACGACGGTGGCGAAATCATCACCGGTCGACACGTACCCCGCGTCGGTGCTCCCCTGTTGTGTACCGACCGGGTCACTTCGTGCTCGGCCAACTTCCACTGTCCGACGGGCGAGACCTGCACTCTGCCGTTGCCCATCGACCATCCGAGCAATCCGTTCGTCAACCTGACCGGGAATGCGGCCGACTTCATCCGCTGCGAAGACATCCTCGACAGTATTCCGGACGAGGAGAGGATGTTGGCGGGACTGACGGCTACCGGCCTCAATCCGCCGCGTACCGAGATCTTCCTGCGTCGCGGCGAGAGCCTGACGCTCAACCTGATTCCTGGACAGAACGTCATCGACCTCGAGTCCTTGCGACTCGGCCAGGATACCAAACTGACGATCGTAGGCTCCGCGGACTCGTGGGTGGTGTTCCGTGTGAAGGGTCGATTCCGCGTCGGTACACGGTCGACGGTGCTGACGCAGGGCGGTATCTCCCCCGACCGAGTCCTCTGGAGCATCGAGGGAATCGGCCGCCGCGCCAGGGTCGCCAGCCGAACGGTGGTCGAGGGTACCATCGTCGCCACCAAGCGACCGAAGCTCTCGATCGGAGCATTCGCGGTAATTCGCGGCGCCTTGGTCGGTAAACGCGTGCAGATGGGTAGGGCGTCCGTGGTCGAGCACCGACCCTTCACGCCGATGCTCGAAGGGTCGATCGTGGAGAGTGCGGATCTGTCGATCCGCCGCGCCAATCTGAAGCGCAGCCTGGCGTCGAGGCCGACCGGTAAGTTGCGGCTCAGCTTGATCGTCGACGACACCCGCGACCAGTCCTTCTGGACCGACCTGCTGACGAATGGCATCAGTCTCGAGACGACCGACGGCGGCTTTTGGAATGTGCCGGTGAATCTCACCGGTTGCGTCCAACGCAGTTCCCGCGTCATCGCTTGCATCAGCGCCGATCGCAATACGCGCGCCGTGTTCAAGCGGCTGCGTCTCGATCCCGACATTTACGAAGGCAACGTCAAGCGCCGTCGAATCCCCTCGCTGGACCAAACCTCGACAGTCCAGCCTGTGCCGCCGGTGAGCGTAGTGATGCAGCAATCGCTGACGATCGAGAAGGCGGGCGACATCGCGACCTGCAAGCGCCGCGGCCAGTTCAGCCTCGCCTGTCGGCGCCCGTAGCGATTTCGGCGGGAGACACCTGGTAGTTGCAGTCCGGGTGTCTCCCCCGTACCCTCCACCCTTCTTCGAAAACCGTTGCTCGGACCAAACTCGAGCATCCTCACTCAGGCACTCGAGGGGAGAGGCATGTCAGATTCTCCGGTGAAGGATTTCATCCGCGCCAATTTCAGACATTTCAACGCGGCGGCTCTGGTGGACGCCGCCGAGGGCTACTGCCGGGTCGTTGAAGCGGGAAGCCAGATGCTGGTCACCCTCGGTGGTGCGATGAGCACCGCCGAACTCGGAATCTCGCTGGCGGAGATGATCCGCCAGGACAAAATCCACGCCATCTCGTGCACCGGGGCGAATCTCGAGGAAGACCTCTTCAATCTGGTCGCCCACGACCACTACGAACGGATCCCGCACTACCGCGATCTCACGCCGCAGGACGAGCAGGGTCTTCTCGACCGCCACCTGAATCGCGTCACCGACACGTGCATTCCGGAAGAGGAGGCAATGCGCCGCCTCGAGAAATCGATCGAAGATCTGTGGGCGAGTTACGACCGCTCGGGGCAGAGGTACTTTCCGCACGAACTGTTTTACCAGTTACTCCTCAGCGGCGAACTCGAGAAGTACTACCAGATCGACCCGAAAGACAGTTGGATGATGGCAGCGGCGAAGAAGTCGCTGCCGATCTTCGTTCCGGGCTGGGAGGATTCCACTCTCGGCAATATTTACGCCGCCCACTGCCTGAAGGGCAACGTGAAGAATCCGACGACGGTTCGCGGCGGCATCGAGTACATGATGGAACTCGCCAACTGGTACCGGAACTCGACGACGCCGATCGGATTCTTCCAGATCGGTGGCGGCATCGCCGGCGATTTCCCGATCTGTGTCGTCCCCATGCTCGAGCAGGACCTGCGCATGAAGGACATCCCCAAGTGGGCCTACTTCTGCCAAATCAGCGACTCGACGACGAGCTACGGTTCGTACTCCGGCGCGATCCCGAACGAGAAGATCACCTGGGGAAAGCTCGGCCTCGACACGCCCAAGTACGTCATCGAGTCGGATGCCACGATCGTCGCGCCGCTGATCTTCGCATACATCCTCGGCCAGTAGGGGCCGGCGCGTCCGATTGTCCCGAGGTCGCCGGCGTAACAGACTCCTGCAGGGGTAAGAGGGTTCCAACGCCATGGCGCGTAAAATCGCGGCCGTCGCCGCGCCGATCACCGAAGACGATTCGTTCATCGCGACGGCGCTGGAGAGCGCCAGCACCCCAACCCTGATGATGTCGCTGATTCACATCACCGGCGACACGTCGTTGTTGGACGGCCCCATCCGCCCCAAGCAGGCGGCGCTGGGTGAGCTGCAGGGCTACCTGACGGATGAGGAACGCGAGGCGTTGCGCCGGCAGGCGGTCCCAGCTCTCGCGGCGTACCGCGACAACGACTGCGCGCTGCCACCTCCGCCGCGGCCGGAGACGGTCCACGCCATGATGAGCTTCATGGTCGGTCAGGAAGTTCCGTCCGAGTACGTGCCGATGATGATGGAGGAGATGGCGCTCGACGGGGTCGATTCGCGCGCGACCGCGCCGCCCGCGCGCGCGCTGCCCCCGGGGTTTCGCGTGCTCGTCATCGGCGCCGGCATGTCGGGTCTGTTGACGGCGATTCGCCTCGAACAGGCCGGTATCCCGTACACCGTGATCGAGAAGAACGAGGGCGTCGGCGGCACGTGGTACGAGAACACCTACCCGGGCTGCCGCGTCGATATCGCCAATCACTTCTACTGTTACTCGTTCGAGCCGAATCACGACTGGTCGGAATTCTACTCGCAACAGACCGAGCTGCGCGCATACTTCGAGCGCTGCGCCGACAAGTACGAAGTGCGCAAGAACATCCGCTTCCGCACCGAAGTCGTAGGCGCGCGGTTCGACGCTGAGGCCGCCGTCTGGCGCGTCACACTGCGCGGCGCCGACGGCGGCGAGGAATCGATCGACGTCGCCGTCCTGGTAAGTGCGGTGGGTCAACTCAATCGGCCGAGGATTCCCGAGCTTCCCGGGCTGTCGTCGTTCGCCGGGCTCGCCTTTCACTCGGCGCGGTGGCAACACCAGCACGACTTGCGCGGCAAGCGCGTCGCCGTCATCGGCACCGGCGCCAGTGCGCTGCAGTTGGTACCGGAGGTCGCCGCGATCGCCGAAAAGCTCTACGTCATGCAGCGGTCGCCGGCCTGGATGTTTCCCAACCCTTCCTACCATCGCCGCGTCAGTGATCGCACCAAGTGGCTCCTCAGGCATGTCCCCTATTACGCGCGCTGGTATCGCTTTCTGTTGTTCTGGCCGGGTTCCGACGGTCTGTTGCCATCGCTCATCGTCGACCCGCAATGGCCGCACCAGGACCGCTCGATCAACGCCGCGAACGAACAGATGCGGTTGTTCTTCGTCGATTACATCCGCCAGCAGCTCGGCGACGACCCCGAACTGTTCGCCAAGGTCGTGCCGAGCTATCCGCCCTTCGGCAAGCGCATGTTGCAGGACAACGGCAACTGGCTCACGACGCTGAAACGCGAAAACGTCGAACTAGTCACCGAGGCGATTCGCGAGATCCAACCCGACGCGATCGTCTGCGACGACGGCCGTCGCCACGAAGTCGACGCCATCGTCTTCGCCACGGGATTCCACGCCAACAAGTTTCTCTGGCCGATGGAGATCGTCGGCCGCAGCGGCAGCGCGCTCAACGAGGTCTGGGGCGATGACCCGCGCGCGTATCTGGGGATCACGGTTCCCGACTTTCCCAACCTGTTTTGTCTCTACGGACCCGCCACCAACCTGGCCCACGCCGGCAGCATCATCTTCCACTCGGAGTGCCAGGTCCGCTACGTCATGGGCTGCATCGAAGCGATCCTCGAAGGCGGCTTTGCCACCGTCGAGTGCAAGCGCGAAGTGCACGACGATTACAACCGCCGGCTCGACGAGGCGCTCGCGAAAACGGTCTGGTCCCACACCGGCATGACCAGCTGGTACAAGAACAAACAGGGCCGGGTGACGACGACCTCGCCGTGGCGCCTGGTCGACTACTGGAAGTGGACGAAGGAACCGAACCTATCCGACTTCCACCTGGCTTCGCGGACACATCCGCGCTGAAGTTCAGCGGGCAAGCACGAAGATCAGGCCGACGGCGACCGCCAGCAGAAGGACGAGGATGGCTCTCGAGCTGATGCCCTCCGTGCGTATCTCCGGCGGCGCGGTTTGATCGAGTTCCGCGTCGGCTTGCAGCAGGGACTCACGCTCGTATATTTCCTCCGCCTCGGCACCCTCGCTCCAGGCGTCGCCGATCAGGTCCTCTTGGTTGATAGACTCGAGGATATCGCGGGCGCGCTCCCGCTCGGCGTCGGCTACGAAGATCTGAACCGGCAGGCTGAACGAGATCTTGGCCGTCGCCTTCTGCCCTGGCCCACGGTGACGCACGATCTCACCGCACTCGAGCCGGCTGTGTACGCCCTCCATTCGCAGGGCCTCTGCGAAATGCTCCGCTTCCTCGCCCGGCAATTCAGTGATCAAGGAGTCGATGTCGGCGAGGTCGCTGGTGACGACCTCGCCGTCTTCGATTTCCTCATCGCGCGGACGCGCGGCGGGCAACTCGCCGTCCTGTAAGGGTCCGCCACAGTCGGAGCATCGCTGCACCGTGGCGACAAACTCGGTCCAACATTCCTGACAGTACCTCACGCTGTGCCAATGCCACAGACCGCGGTCCTTGGCAAAGGTGAGATAGGCGATTGCCATCGCCTCCTGGTGGCCGTCGCCTTCCGACTATCTCGTCCGCGATGAATTGGCTGCTCTATTCACCATCGCGGGCGGGCCAGCAGCTCGTCCGCGCGGCGGTACGCCGCTTCGAAAGCGTCGCCGTTCGCCCGCGCCTGGAATGGCGAAGCCGCGACCAGGAAGTAGCAGCTCTGGACGAGGAAGAAGCCCCACAACCCCGCTGCGGTTGGCGGCAAGCTCGTCGCCGCCAATACTCGTGCAAGGAGCAAGCCGCCACCTACCAACAGCAGTTCTCTGAGCACCTTCCGCGGTCCGCTGGCGTGATAGAGAAGGCCGCTGCGCAACACTCCTATGACAACGGCCACCGCCATGGCGAGTTCGCTGACCGAATGCGCCAGCAACGATGCCACCGCGCACGACAGCCCGGCGGCAGCGACCCACCGCGACCGCGGGCCGACGGCCAAACCGGCGAGATACGCCGTGGCCGCGACTACCAGATAGATCGCGCGCGCCGTCCAACTCCCGAGCATAGGCGATGCGATGACCATCCATGGCAACGCGCCGGCGGCGACTACGGCCGCGAACACCACACTTCGTGCAAACGTGTCGATCCGCATCATCACGCCACCTCCCCGGCGCGCCGGCGCATCAGCTCGATCTCGACTTCCTCCTCCGCAACCAGCGACTTTGTGCTCCAGCCGGTCGTCTCGACCGAGGGGCGACGCCCGAGGTCGGCCCGCACCCGCAACTGGAGATCCTCATAGCGGCGCTGCTGTTCCTCGAGTCGCTCGGCCAACGACGCTGACTGGGCCTGTCGTTGTTCGATCTGCGACGCCAGCTCGGCAGCCTCGGCCCGGTGCGGCAGGAGCTGGCGGATGGCGAACCGCGCCAGCTCTTCCTTTCCCGCGGACAACGCCAGCGAGATGTCCTCGTCGAGCAAGCCGATCGCTTTCTTCTCGCGGTCGAGGGCCTCACGCATCGCCCGAGTTTCGTCGCTGAGGCTCTCCAGACGCGCACGGCCGCGATCGAGCTCGATCGCGCCCTCGCGCAGGTACTGTTTGAGCAGGAGGCTTCGCTCCTCCAGTGACTCGACCACTCCGTGCGCGTCGGCTCGGAGGAGCACGGCGATCCTCTCGAGCAATCTCATCACTTGATCTCCTTCTTGGCGCCGACGCGCCGCCCGTCGAGAGCGTCCGCGCTCGTCGACTTGCTCAGCAGATTTTGCTTGCGCGCCCGTGTGTCATCGTCGCCGACGAAGGCGGCGCGTACTTCCCCTTCGAGCTGTTCTGTCTCCGCCAGTTTTGCGGCGACCGACGGGGATGCGAGGTGGCGGTTCTGCTCGGCGACGCGATCGTGAAACGATCTGATAACTCCGAGCGCCTCTTCGCGATTGCCGGCCTTCACCTCACGGGCGACCTTCTCCTGCATCGCGTTGTATTCATCGACCGCTACCGACCTTGCCCAACCGTCGTGGTCGACATTGGCGTAGAAGTCCGATTCGGTGGCGACGCAGGCGATCTTCGGAACATCAGACAACACAAGTTGGTGCTGCTCTGCATTGCTGGTGAAGCGGAGGGCGAACTCTCCCACCTCGTACTCGCCGAGTTCGTCGTGAGGCACCTCCAAGGTCAACCAGATGCGCCGCTGCTGACCGGCGAACAGGGAGCCGGGACGGACGATGAATGCGTCTCCGTCGGCTTCGACGGGGTAACCGGCGGCGTCGACGATGCGGACTCCACTTGCGGGCCGAATGCGGACGGCCAACCCGGTAGCGACGCTATTGCGCGCGGCGTCGAACTCGCGTGCAAAGACCGACCCGAGATCCTCCGTGTGGCGGACGAAGTAGTAGTTGCCGGTTCCCGCATCCGCCAGCGCTGTCATCAGATACTCGTTGAAGTCGACGCCGACGCCGATCGCCGAAAGCATGAACTCGCCATGCGAGGCCCGCTGGGCACGCGCGATCAGCCCTTGCGGCGACGGGTCTCCTTCGTTGGCCAGTCCATCCGAGATGAGGATGACGTGCGGTACGCGGGTCCCGCCGCGATGGCCGTCTATGACACCGAAGGCGAGATCGAGACCGCTCGACATATTGGTCCCACCCCCTGGGCCGATACGGGCCACGGTTTGCTGGATTGCCTCGCGGTTGCGATCGGTGAGAGCGCTCAAAGGTAGATCGACGCGCGCCTCGCTGGCATACGAGACCAGCGCGAATCGGTCCTGCGCACGCAACTGCGCCACCAGCTCGCGCACCGAGGAGCGCGCGTGCTCGATCTTATCTCCACTCATCGAACCGGAGCGGTCGAGTATGACGATGAGGTCAGTCGGCTTGCGCTGTGCGTCGGTCGTCGCTGCGGCGTCGGCGGCGATCACCAATTCCATCCGCGTCGTGCCGTCCCGTCCCCGCTGGACAGCAGTGCGATCGAGGGTGCCCTGAAAGGTGACCGCGCCGGACCTGCCGCCGGTGACGGGTGACCCGGCCGCGCCGCCCGCCGTTGCGTTGC
>JBGTMF010000626.1:0-33275 GCA_041743795.1 Thermodesulfobacteriota bacterium
CACCCGCCGCTGCTCAGGCCGCCGCCTGAAGCGCTCGCTCCGTCCCCGCTCCGCATCGGTCGCCATTCTGCACCACGCGGTCGCGCCTCGACCAGACGGGCCGCGGCGAGCACTTACGAATGACGGTCCGTTTCCAGACCATCGCCACTTGCGCAACGTTGCGGGAGCCACGTGCAGGTAGGTTGCCGCCTCTTTCTCGGTCCACAGCCGCGCCACGTCTGTCTCGCTGGCGGGTTGGGTTGTTTCTGTTGCCATTTGCGCACTACCTTTCCGTGCGCGCGACGGGCGACCGCTTGCCCTCGAAACGTCCTAGACATACGCTTCGAGTGTTCCCACGGCGTGCCATTCGCGCCACATCTTGGAGGCCCTCGCTCAGCTCACAACTGGGTGAGGGCCTTTTGTTTGGTCGACCCGATCAGGTCACTCCGTCAGGTGAATCGGATTCATTGAAGTTTGCTGGCGATCGGAAACTTCCGACATCAGGCGTGCTCTCCCGACAAGTTGCGTCGCCGGCCACCCTCTCATCCGCGGCGGGTCTCGTGGTGGCCGAGGCGGGCGACATCGAAGTGTGGTGGACGCGTCGCACCCGCAAGGCCCCGTCGCGGCAAAAGCTTTCAGCCACGAGTCGATCGCGGATTCCCGCTGCAGACGCTTCGGCAATTTGCGCCTAGTCATCTGTGTCCTCGATCGCGGGCGGTGCCGGGTGCTCCCCGCACACCTCCGCCTCTGGAATTCCGAGAACGTTCGCGATTCGCCGAAGCTCCTCTGGGCGAGGACGGCAGTGCCCGTTCTCGATCTCGCTCAAACGGGCGCGATTTATATCGGCCCGTCGCGCAAGATCGATCTGAAGTACGTTGGCCTGGAGACGGGCCAACTTCGTCTTTGTGAGTCGCATGCCCCTGGACTCTCAAAGATCTTTGTCGAGAGCCCGAAAAAAAGAAACAGGATTTCTCGATTATCTGTTTCTGCTGAGCTTGACACTACTTGGGATAGCTTCCTTGCAGTCGCTTCGGGTCCAGACGGGCAACCGTTGGGAACGCTGCATTGACCACCGCACACGCATCCTCGGCAAGTTGCTGCTTGGTGGACCGTCCGAGCGACTTCCTAACGGTTTCCTGATTAGCGTTGGACGCATTCTGAACGTTTGGGAACTGCCTTTTGAACGCGCAGAGCAGGAGATGATCCAGGATCTCCCTGCCGATTGCTCTGATAACGGCTGCCTTATCGTACGCCGCCGACTTGGGATTCTTGTTGATCCCCCGCTTCTGTCGTTCGGTCTTGATCGCCTTCAGGTCTTGGGCAATCGTTTCCCCCTCTCGGCGATTGGCTTCCAAGATCGGTTTGAGGACTTGGCTCGAAAGGGGATGCCCGACCCCCTCCGTGTTCCATTCGTCGAACGGCCAACGTGCCCCGATCAAAACTTCCCCCACCTTCCGAACCGCATTGACCGTTGCCAATCGGCTATTCAGGTCGGCTTCCCGTGACACGTAATGGCCGATCCAATACTCAAGGTCGCCATGACCCAGAAGGATTCTCGCGAGGTCGTCAATTTCCGCTCCTGAGTGCGCAGCCGCGCTTGCTAGGGCCTTCTCCGCGCGTCTCCGGGCGGGTGATCCAACACGCGGCAATGTGAGCAGCCTCCCCCTCGATATCGGTAGGTCAGGATCGGCAATCCCTGTTGTGGTCTCCATCGCCTTTTTGACTGCTTCCACATCCGCGTTCACGGCCTCTCCATACGCCTTTCCAACGTCGCGATATGTTGCCGGAGTTCGTTGCGGCACGGTCGCTTTCAGCGAATCTTTCGGATCTCGTGATTTCATCATCGCCTCCCAGGACGCTGCTCCTCAACGTCGGCTCGGCGTCACTTCCGCCCCCCTGCGCCCATTGATCGAGGGAGCTTAAACCATGAACGCGTAAGCCCCAGGACCGAATTCATATCTCGGTTCGACGCCGGATGGCTACAGGAAGCGCCCGCGCGCGACTCGTGTGGCTACCCGAATTCTCTGGCCCTGCCGTTGCCCATGCCGGTTCGAGGGTTTCACCTTGGCCACTGGTCGGTGTAGGACACCCCGGGTGAAATCGTCCGCCTCCGCGCCGCAGCAAGTTCCGGAACGACCGCGGCGAAAGTGGCCGATTGCGCGGAGAGCAATGTCTCGAGGAAGTTTTACGAATACTTGGATGCGCGACGCGGTATTTGGGAATCACGTGCACACTCACTGCCGCGGGGGGGCCACGTGACGGTACGTCCTGTCAATGAGTCCTGGAGAGCCCGAGTAAAGAGTATCTCCGACGTGGCCAGCCATGTTCGGCACCTGTGCGGAGTCGATCCAAACAGTCGAATGCCGAAACTTACTTTGCTCCTAGGTGCGGGGTTTTCGGTCTCGGCGGGGATTCCGTCCGCAGCGTCGATTGTGCGCGACATGCTTAGGCCACACCCTTTACTCGCGCATTCGTTGGCGGTTCCTCCCGGGCGAAGCGAATATGCGCACCTAATGTCGGAGCTTACGCCCGCTGACAGGATGGATGTCATTCAGCGGTGTATCGCCAAGGCGCAGCACGGAACGCCCCCACGGACGCGGCTCAATTGGGCTCACTTTCTCACGGCCACCCTCGTGTATCATGGATACGTCAAGCAGATTCTCACGACCAACTTTGATCCTCTGCTGGTCGATGCGATGGCGATTACTGATCAAGCGGTGCAAACCTTCGACCTTACCGCCGCAGATTGGTACATGCCGGGCCGGGCGAACCGTGGCTCCATCATGTACCTGCACGGCCAAGCGCATGGCCTTCTGCAGGCGCATACCCGCGATGAAGCCGAGAACGTACGTCCACGAATTCGCAGTGTTCTCCAAGAAGCGCTTCAGGACAGCGTGCTTCTGGTCATCGGTTACAGTGGGCTGAGCGATCTCGTATTCGAGGAACTTTGCGCGAGCTTCCCGCAGTTCCGCAACAGGCTCTACTGGGCGTACTACGATCCCGCTGAACCGGAGCCACCGCAACATCTCCGAGATCTTGTCGGTGCGGGCTTTCGCGAAGCCTACTTCTTACGCGACAGCGGCGACAACGCTGATTGGGTGGACGCCGATACGGCGATGCATCGCCTCGTCATCGAGGAGCTTCACCTCACGCTTCCCCCTGTCGTCTCCGATCCCCTTAAACACCTGCGCCGCGTTTTGGAACGGCTCTGCGGCGTGCCCAAGCTTCCCGACGGCAGAGGCGAAGTCGATCCAGCGAAGCACGCGCGTGATCTGGTAGAGCGTGCCGAAGCCGCGATCCGAATCCAGGTGGGTCGGGTATTGAACGTCTCGCAGCACTCATCCCCTCAAGCTCAAGGCAAGGATCGGGAAGCGATCAACGATCTTGACGTCGTGCTTGCGGCACTCATGGCGGACGAAGTTCGACTCCACGAACTACGACCGTATGTTGAATCGCTTGGATCGGCCGGATTGAAGGCGAAGCTCGGCGATGGTTACCGGATCGCCGCGGCACGAGAACTCGATAAGAATAATCTCGAAAAGGCACTCCCGCTCCTTCGCGCAGCGGAGGATCTCGGTACCACTCGGCCAGAATGGCTTCAGCTAAATTGGGGTAATGCGCTGAGCGCTCAAGCGAAGCAACGGGAGGGGGCGGAAGCGGAGGAGTTGTTCCGAGAGGCCGGCGAGAGGTACTGCAGGGCCCTCGCGATCAGACCCGACATGCACGAGGCGTTGAACAATTGGGGCATTGCGCTGAGCGCCCAGGCAAAGGAGAGGGGCGGGCCCGAGGCGGACGATCTGTTTCGACTAGCTGGCGAGAAGTTTGAGGCAGCGCTCGTCATCAAGCCCTCCAAGCACGAGGCGCTAAACAACTGGGGCATTGCGCTAAGCGCCCAGGCAAAGCAGAAGGTCGGAGCGGAAGCTGACAATCTGTTCCGACTCGCCGGCGCGAAGTTCGACGCAGCCCTTGATATCAAGCCGGACAAGCCCGAGACGCTGGTCAACTGGGGCAACACGTTGAGCGCTCAAGCAAGGCAGAAGGTCGGACCGGAAGCGGACTATCTGTTCCAATTGGCGGGAGAGAAGTACGAGACGGCCCTCGCGATCAGGCCGGCCATGCCCGAAGCGTTGAACAACTTGGGCATAACGTTGAGCGCTCAGGCAAAGCAGAAGGTCGGACCGGAAGCAGACGATCTGTTCCGACGGGCGGGAGCGAATTACGATGCGGCCCTCGCGATCAAGCCTGACATGCACGAGGCTCTAGTCAGTTGGGGCAACACGCTGAGCGAGCGCGCCAGGCGGTTGGTCGGACCAGAAGCGGATGAACTGTTCCGACAAGCGAGTTCGAAGTATGAAGCTGCCCTCGAAATGAACCCCGACATGGACGAGGCACTGGTTAACTGGGGCACCACGCTGAGCGCCCAAGCAAATCAGAAGGCCGGACCGGAAGCGGACGATCTGCTTCGACTTGCGGGGGAGAAATATGAAAGGGCCCTTGCGATCAGAACCGACATGCATGAGGCGCTAAACAACTGGGGCAACACGCTGCGCGATCGCGCTAGGCGTTCGGTCGGACCCGAAGCAGAAGTACTATTCCGACTAGCGAGATCGAAGTTCGAAGCTGCCCTCAAAATCAAACCTGACAAGCATGATGCGCTGTTCAATTGGGGCAACGCGTTGAGCGATCAGGCTCAACAGAAAGTCGGACTAGAAGCAGACGCACTACTCCGACGAGCGGGAGAGAGGTACCAAGCTGCCCTGGCGATCAAGCCCGACATGCCCGATGCACTGGTCTGTTGGGGCAACACGCTGAGCGATCGCGCAAGGCGGCGCGGGGGGCCAGAGGCGGACGATCTTTTCCGGTTAGCGGGAGAGAAGTTCGAGGCTGCCCTCGCGATCAAGCCCGACATGCCCGAGGCGTTGTTTAACTTAGCGTGTATGAACGCAACACTGGTACGCGTCGACGATTCAATTCATTATCTGCGTTTATGGATCACGAGCGACGCAGGTGCCGGAAGAGACCAGATCGATTCTGACCCCGACTTCGATTCCATTCGCGACGATCCTGCGTTCCAAACGTTCTTGCGGGAGGCGTTCGGGCCGGCGCGCTGATCGCCGTCGAACATCTGACCGATGCCCGCGCTCACTAGCTCTTTGTCGTGGAGTGGCTGAAGTGTTCTGGATCGATACGGAATACTTCGATCGAGAGTCCCCTCCAGCAACCGAGGTGCGAGAGGGTTGGGATCGATTCGGATTTCTACCGTCGAACATCGCCTGCCATTTTGAAGGCGGGGCTATCGCGCCGGTTAGCAATTTCGATGCCGTATCGAACTGGGTTCAGAAGCACCTTCGGTTCGACAACCCTTTGGCGCAACCTAACGGGGGCTTCGTGCCGGGGACGCTTTTCCCGCCACGCAGTTGGCGAGAGCTGCAGGACCCGGGCAATCCAGATCAGGTGGAAGTCGTCCCGGGCTCTGCAGGAATTGCGTTACTTCAGCGCGTGGCGTCATCCCACTACCTACGGCTCGACGACGCCGTCGATCCCGTCGCAAAGCGCGAGGGGGCTGCCGGGTTCATCATAAAACTCGTGGGTTTTATGTACGACGCACCGACCCAATTCTGGGACTGGTGGTTTGATGGTCCGGTTTCAATCGGCCGCGGCATTCGGACGCCGCCTAAGGTGTTTGCCGATTTTGTTTCGATCGCTTTCGCAAACTGGAGAGAATGGGACCCTGCTTCTCAGCAGGGCATGATCTCGGCGCTAAACATGCACTCGCGAGCCCCCGCCCACGGCTGGTATTGGGAACGTTTCTGTTGGGAGTACGCGGTGACTGATGCGTGCTTTAGGATTGCGAAAACTGTGTGGCCCGAACGGATTCGGTTGTACGGCAAAGGGCTCAAACACAGCGACCGAATTCCTATCATGTGCAGAGAATTCGGCCTGCAGTTCGATCGGGAAGAAGCTGAATGGGCAAAGTACGCGGTGGACTTGCGCAACGAGTTGATCCACGAAGCGAGGTGGTGTGGGGCGCAGCCCTCGTCGAACGCGCCGGACGACTCCGCTCAGGCACCCTACCGGTTGCACAAGCTGAATCAGCGGTTGATCGTTGCGTTGCTCGGGTACAAGAACGATTTCGCCTCAAGCGGGTGGCTCTCCCCCGGCAGGGCTACCTTCAGCCGGCCTGCCTGATCCCCGCGCGGCTTGGTGCTCGAGGGTTTCACCTTGGTCGCCGGGCGGTGTAGGACACACCCGGTGAAATCGTCCGCCTCCGCGCCGCAGCCAGTTCCGGAACGACCGCCTCGTGTTGGCGAACTAGTCCTCGTGCGCTTGCGCCGCTGACTGGTGGAGGACGTAGTACCCGCGCCAGTGGCGGGCCAGTCCGCCCGCGTTTCTCTCTCCTGCGCTGATGACGACGCTCAGGGGCAGGCGCTCGATGTGTTCTGGGACTACGAAATCGATCGCCTTGTCCTCCAGGAGGAGGGCTGGGCGGACCACGCCTCGCGTGGCTTCGATGATCCGCGCCACTTTGCCGCCTTCTTTCATACGTTGCGCTGGAACTGTGTTACCGCGACCGACCGGAACCGCCTCGGGACTCTTGGCGGTCGGGCTGCAACAGCGACTGCTGTCGTCGACGGAGGCGTTCGCGCGCAGCCTCAGAGTCCACGGCGCCGTGAAGCTCCGATCCGCCCGGTCGTGTTCGAGGACGCCGGCGTCCTGACGGAGGACACGGTTCACCTCCACCTCGAACAGCGTGTCGCCCAGCGATTGCTGGCGCTTTCGGTCGCAGGGCTTCATCCACCACGACCTGTCGCGCGCCTGCCTGGCATAGACGGCCGAATGCGGTCCCCCGCTGTCGCGCGCCGAAGCCTTGGCGAAGGGGTCTATGAGGAATCCGTGACAATCGTTGTCTGTGTTTGTCCTCGTGCGTTGAGATTCGGTTGACGACGAATCGTCGTAGCGAGATAAGTGCTCGGTTACCATGGGGGGAATTTCATGCCGAAGACTTGCAACCGAAGGGGGAATGGCTAGGACGGGCATCCCAGCCACCAGCTCAATGCCCGGAGGGTGCTGGCGCACAACGCGAGATCTCCCAGCGACGAGCAATGAATACTCTTGAGACTCTCAGTACGGGCCAGTTGCTCGTCGGCCCCCTGTTCAACGAGCCAATGCGCGTCGAGACGGTTCAGCCGAATGGTCCCGTGAGCTGGGTCGTCGGCCTGGTCGGCGTGCAGACCGAACGCTTCCGTAAGGTAAACCTTAGCGCAGAGGACCTTGACCGTCTCACGGTTCTGCACGCCCAGCATTCCTTCGATGGCGATGGACGTCTTCTGCGTCTCGGCCTGCAAGCTTACGCGCTCGGCATCGCCTACGAGTTCGACCCATACTTCGGGCTGTCCATCTCCCGAGTCGATCCGCTGCCGCACCAGCTCGAAGCCGTCTACGATTATCTGTTGAAGCTCGCCCGCGTCCGTTTTCTGCTCGCGGACGACGCGGGTGCCGGCAAGACAATTATGTCCGGCTTGCTCATCCGTGAACTCGAACTGCGAGGACTCGCCGAGCGCATTCTAATCGTCTGTCCGGCAAATCTTGCCTTCCAGTGGCAACGTGAATTGAAGGAGAAGTTCGACGCGAAGTTTCTGGTGATGAAGGGCCAGGATCTGCGGGAGCAATTCGGGGTGAACCAGTGGCTTGAGCGCAACCGCGTGATCACATCTCTTGATCTCGCTAAGCGCGATGAAATTCTGCCCGGTCTCCGTCAGGTGCACTGGGATCTCGTTATCGTTGACGAAGCCCACCGCATGTCGGCATCGGACGAGTCTCACAAGAGCCTCCGCTACAAGCTCGGAGAACTGCTGCGCGACAGCTCGGATCACATGTTGCTGCTCACGGCCACACCTCACAAGGGGGATCCGCAGAATTTCAGCCTGTTCCTCCAGCTTCTCGATGCCGATGCCTACGCAGACGTCAAGTCGATCCGGGAAGCGATGAACCGCCGTCGTGCGCCGTTTTACCTCCGGCGCACGAAAGAGGCGATGGTTTACTTTCCCGAGCGCCGTGATGATGGCACATGGGCGGCAGAGCCAATCTTCACCAAGCGCATCACTCATTCCGTCGACTTCCAAATCGACGGTGCTGAGTTCGAGCTTTACCGGGACGTGACACGCTTCGTGAAGCGCGAGTGTGCCCGCGCGGCCGCGGGAGACGAGGATCCGCGAGCACGCGCCATTGGGTTTCTCATGTCCCTGTATCAACGCCGTCTTGCATCGAGCACATTCGCGATGCGCCGCTCATTGGAAAATCGCGCCCGCCGTCTCGAAGACGGTTTGAAGCGGGCGCAGGATCTCGTGCGGCAGGTCCCTCCCGATCTTCCGGATCCGGAGGAGATGGAGGAGATGGAGGAGGGAGAACGCGAACGACTGGAGCAAATACTGGAGGCCATCACGCTGGCAGGCAGCGCGGGCCAGGTCCGCCAGGAAGTACAGGAACTGCGGCGTCTCGCCCTGCAGGCGCAATCAGTGGAGGATGCAGGCGACGAAGCAAAGCTTTCGCAGTTGAAGGACCTTCTGCAAAAGGAGGGCTTCTTTGACCATCCCGAACAACGGCTCCTGCTCTTCACGGAATTTAAGGATACGTTGGAATATCTCGTCGGTCGGCTCAAGTTTTGGGGGTTCCGCGTCGGATTCATCCACGGCGGCATGAAGCCCGGATCGCGTGATGAACCCGGCACACGTCTCCACGCGGAGCAACAATTCCGCGAGGGAGGTTTCCAAGTACTGGTAGCGACCGAGGCCGCCGGTGAAGGCATCAATCTTCAAATCTGCAATATTCTCTTCAACTACGACATTCCATGGAATCCCAACCGCCTCGAACAACGGATGGGTCGAATCCACCGCTACGGCCAGCGCAAGGACTGCTTGATCTTCAACTTCGTCGCGAGCAACACCATCGAAGGCAAAGTCCTGCAGCGGCTCCTGGAGAAGCTCCAGGAAATCCGCGATGCGCTCGAAGACGACGCAGTCTTCAACGTAGTGGGTGAAGTCCTGCCCGCGGCGCACGTCGAACGGGTGCTGCGCGATTACTACGCGGGGCGGCTGGGTGATTCCGACCTCGAAGAACGCCTGCTGCGCAACGTGGACGAAGCCCAGTTCCGTGCGATTTGCCAGAACGCGCTGGAGGGACTGGCGAGTAAGAAGCTCAACCTGGAGATGCTGATTGAGCGTCGCGCTCGTGCCCAGGAGAGACGCGTCGTGCCGGAGACCATCGCGCGCTTCTTAAACGAAGCGGCCGAGTTCGTGCCGCTGACGCTTAAGGCGGTGTCATCGTTACCGCACGCCTTCGATCCGGCGCGCACGCCGTCGGTCCTGCGTCGCCACGAGAAGGATTCGGACTGGAGGCTGCCCGCGCTTGCTGATCGCTATCCACGCTGCTCCACCGACCGCGAGACTGCAGAAACCGAGAAGCTCGAGTGGGTGACTCCGGGACATCCACTCTTTGAAGCTATACGTCGGCACACCCACGCGCGGGCGCTCGATCTCTTTGGCAAAGGCGCCACGTTTTACTCCCTTCAGCATGAACACCCTGCGAGGATCGACTTCAATCGAGCACGCATTGTCGATGGGCTCGGTCAGATCGTGCACGAACGGCTCTTCGCGATCGAAATCCGGGAGAGCGGCGAACCTAGGCTTCAGGAACCGGGGCTGCTGGGAAACTTCGCGCCTGCGGACCGGCCTGTTGAGCTTCCCTCAGTCGCACTCATGCCCGAGGAAACGCATTGGCTCCACGAGCATGCGCTCGCTCCCTTTCTGGAGGAGACGCGCAAAGATCGCCTCACGGAGGTCGAGCGGGTCAGTGCCCACGTCGAACTGTCTCTTACCGAGCTTCTGCAACGTGCGGATGAAGAGATCGGCCGTGCGGCCGCCGACGTGGAGCAGAAGCTCACTGGCGCGGAGGGACGGCTTGCGATGGCTGAGTCACGCCATTCCGAACTGCTCGCGCGACGAGAGCGCCGCCGTACCGATCTGGAGCGCCAGCGCGCGCTCACGCTTCAGTCCGTCGATCGGCTTGCCAGTGTCCTGGTACTGCCCCACCCTGAACGCGAAGCACCCGAAGTGCGCCGCCTCAAGCCAAATTTCGAAACCGAAGCGATCGCGATGCGCGTGGTCATGGACCACGAGCAGCGCCAAGGGCGGCAAGTATACGACGTATCCCAGAAGAATCTCGGGTACGACATTACTAGCCTCGACCTAGCTTCCGGCGAACTCCGCCTAATCGAAGTGAAGGGTCTCGGTGCATCCACCGGAACCGTCTTGCTAACCCCCAACGAGCGTCGCGTCGCTGAGGATCGCCGCGATTGTTTCTGGTTGTACGTCGTCACCAATTGCAGCACGGAAGCCCAACTCCAGGAGCCGATCCGTGATCCGGCGCGGCTCGACTGGAGCGAAGTGACGAAGGTAGCGCATTACTACCTCTCAGTGAACGCGATGACGAAACCAATGGAGGTGCGGGAAGGCTCACCGCCGTATGGGGGGAGGGCATCATGAATACGGCCTCGCCACTGGGGCAGCGCGGCCGACTGAATGTCCTGGTCATCTACATTGCAGGTCTCTTGGCGTCGGCGACTCAACAGAGGATCCGGACCCTGAATCCTGCATTGAAGCATTCTGATGACTTCATCAGGGCATTTCGTGAGCCACCCGTGTCGAGCAATGTGCATGGGGGACACGTGTGATTCCCAAGGAATGCAAGCGCCTCGCTGAGGTGGATTTCCCGATCGCGGCTACGTCGAAGCACGCGTTGAAGGAGAAATCGATTCGTTTCGGACATCCCTCCACGTTCCACCTTTGGTGGGCACGGCGACCTTTGGCGTCAAGCCGGGCTGTGCTGCTGGCGTTGCTTTGGCCGGACCCGTGCGATCCGCTGTGCCCCGCAGAGTTCAAGGCGGAGGCTGCGAAGCGCATGCGCGAGGTAGGCGGCTGCAATCCGGGCGCATCAGACGAAGACCTGCGCCGTGCGCTGCTCAAGTTCATCGGGGACTCTGCAAATTGGGATCTGGCCTCCAACCGCACCTACCTAGAGGTGATCCGCGCGCTCGTGAAAGCCGCGCATGGCGACGAGCTACCGCTGGTAGTGGACCCGTTTGCAGGCGGCGGATCAATCCCACTCGAGGCGCTGCGGCTGGAATGCGAGGTGTTTGCGAGCGATTTGAATCCAGTAGCTGCGTTCATCCTTAAGGTCATGCTCGAAGACGCCCTGCGGTGTCCGCCTGCCTTTGTCGATCGCGTGGAGGAAGCAGGCAGGCAGGTTCGTCAGATCGCAGAGCGCCGACTGGCTGCCTTCTACCCTAAGGATTCAGACGAGGCGAAGCCCATTGCCTACATCTGGGCTCGGACGATTCGATGCGAAACCTCGGGCTGCGGTGCCGAGATCCCGATTTATCGGTCGCCGTGGCTCTCGCGCCGCGGCGCCACCAAGGCGCGGCATTTTAAAGAGGCGGACGACGGATCATGTGTCGCCCTCCTTATCGAGAGCGCGCCGCGCGGTGGTCCTATTACGTTCCGGATCGCCAAAGGAAGCGGAAGCGAGGAGCCCCGAAGCGGCTTCATAAAGCTGGAGGGGACGAAGGCAGCCGGCAACAACGCAAACGTTGTCTGTCCTTGCTGCAAGTCGGTCTTGCCGGGGAACAGCAGGAACCCTCGCGTTCCGTTGCAGCTTGCCCAACAGCGGGGGGGCGCGGATGTCGTGTTCGACTCTGAGGGTCGACGTGTGGGTGGTGCGCGACTCCTTGCCGTGGTGCTGCTGCGGAATGGCGCCGAAGCTCGATCCTTCAGAATCCCGAGCGACCCCGACTACGTGGCGGTGAGAAACGCAGCCCGTGCTCTAGACGAAGCGGCCGGAGACCGCCGCCATGACGGGCTTTCGCTTGTGCCAGACGAACCGCTTCCGCCGGCTGGTACGCTTGGCTTTCGTGTTCAGCGTTACGGAATGACCCAATGGGGTGATCTTTTCAGTGTGCGGCAGCGGCTTGCGATGCTAGTGCTTTGTGACGCGATAGAAGAGGTTGCCTCCAATGATCGAGCGGTCCGGGAGATTCTAGCACTGGCGCTCAGCCGGTTTGCGGACATAAGTAACGCATCATGCCGTTGGGAGAACACCAAGACGCAGGTCCGCAACCTTTTTACGCGGCAGGCCATTCCGATCGTATGGGACTTCGCCGAACCTGCGATCTTCGCGGAGCAGGCAGGCGATTATCAAGTCACGCTCAATACCATGTTGCGCGTGATCAGAACGTTGCCAAGGACGAGTTCGGTAGGGCAGGTCCAAGTCGCTGACGCTTGCGCATCGCCGCTTCCCGATGAGACCGCGCATGTCTGGTTCACTGATCCTCCGTACTACGATGCTGTCCCGTATTCGGACCTCTCCGATTTCTTCTTTGTATGGCTGAAACGTGCGTTCCCTGGTCACGCGCTCCTGCGCGATCCATTCGACGCGGCAAACCAACTCACGCCCAAAGACCGCGAGGCAGTGCAGGACGAGATCAAGATTGTTGATGGCAAGCCGAAGGACAAGGCGTTCTTTGAATCAGTGATGGCGCGTGCCTTTGCGGAGGGGCGTCGTGTTTTGCGGGAGGACGGCGTCGGCTGCGTAGTGTTTGCACACAAGACCACGGAGGGCTGGGAGGCCCTCCTTTCGGGCATGATTCGCGGCGGGTGGGTAATCACTGGCTCTTGGCCCATCGCGACAGAAAGCGCCACGCGCCTGCGTGCCCGCGAGTCCGCTGCCCTCGCGACTAGTGTGCACCTGATCTGTCGCCCGCGCTCCGATGAGGCTGACGTGGGTGACTGGGCTGAAGTATTGCGTGAGTTGCCGAATCGCGTGGGCGACTGGATGGAGCGCTTACAGCTCGAAGGCGTTCGGGGAGCCGACCTAGTGTTCGCGTGTATCGGCCCGGCGCTCGAGATTTTCAGCCGCTACACAAAGGTCGAGACTGCCGAGGGTCGCGAGGTCAAGCTCGACGAGTACCTCGCTAAGGTCTGGGAGGTCGTGGGCCGCAGCGCGCTCGCACAAGTGCTCGGAACGGCTGAGACCGAAGCGCGCAATGGAGCGGCCGGCGCGGTCGAAGAAGACGCGCGGCTAACGGCGCTTTTCCTCTGGACATTGCAGGCAACCGACGTGGAAGCCGCGGGGGATGCGGTCGAGTCGGAGGGTGACGAGGACACGGCTGCCGATGAAGAAGATGAAGAAGGAGGCTCACGAACCAAGGCCAAGGGATTCACTCTGGTCTTCGACGTGGTCCGCCGTTTCGCGCAACCGCTCGGCATCGAGCTTCCCAAGTGGGAAGGTCGTGTGATCGAGACCAAGAACGGTGTCGTGCGCTTGCTGCCGATCGCAGAACGCGCGAGACAGCTCTTTGGCGAGGATGGGGCGGAGGCTGTAGCTACGCATCTAGAACAGACGACCACTCTCGGCCGGAATCCGCTACAGGGCGTCCTCTTTCCCGAGATAGAGGTGGCTGTGCGGGGTAGAGGCGCGCGCGGGCGCGGCAAGGGTGCCGCCGTCGATGTGACCGACGAGAGCCTCGCTGCTGCCCGCGAGGCCACCACGCTCGACCGTGTGCACGCCGCCATGTTGTTGCAGGCGAGTGGCCGTACCAACGCACTGCGGGCGCTACTCAAAGCTGAACAGGATCGTGGGCCAGACTTCCTCCGCCTCGCGAATGCACTTTCGGCACTCTACCCGAAGGGAACCGAGGAGAAGCGCTTGCTCGATGCAATGCTGTTGGGGGTGCCGAGGTGAGATCTGTCTGGCAGATCTCCGCGGGTCCAGCGTCTCGATCGTACGCGGACGTGTTCCTTCGGCACGGAGTTGCCCTGATCGGACCAGGCGACGCTGGCCCTTGGACAGCCGACCGCGATGACACGGAATTCGAGGGCAGCTTCGTCCGGCGATTTGCAAGTGAGATAGCACCGGGGGACGTGCTCCTCCTGCGAACCGGGATCGCCAAGATAGCCGCAGTCGGGATCGCCGCCGACAGTTACTTGTACGTGAATGCCTTCGACGACGTGAACGGCTGGGACCTTCAGCATACTCGCCGCGTGCGTTGGGGATCCCTTTCCGTCGGGCACGATTTCGGCGGCGCGCCATTCGGCGCCAATCCGCCGCGGTGTTCACGGGTTTGGAGTGATGAGATCGTCGATTTTGCGACCCGCTTCCTGAACTCACCGCCGACCCATTGGCAAACTGCGGTCCTACCGGAGCTGCCTGTTGAGCAGCCGCCTCTGGAACCTGTGCCCGAGGTTCTGGCGGAACTTGTCGCGCAAGCTGCGGACCTGCTGCCCCTGATGCAAGACAGCCAACGCTTCGGCGAACTGCCGAGCGAGGATGAGCTGATCGCTCACCTCGTCGTGCCCTTCCTGCGGGCCCTCGGCTGGCCCCCTGAGCGCATTGCAGTGAAGTGGCGCTATATCGATGTGTCAGTGTTCCGGGCGTTGCCCCGCACGGCTGCAACCTGCCAGTTCGTGATCGAGGCCAAACGCTTGGGAGCGGGCGTTGAGGGTGCACTGGAACAAGCGCAGGGCTACGTCAATGCGCTCGGTATCCCATGCGACGTCATCGTTACCGACGGCGTTCGATACCGGATGTATGACTCTACACGCGGTTTCGAGCCCCTGGCCTACGCCAACTTGGCTCGACTCAAACAGCCGGCGACGGACCTGTTCGCCCGCCTGCAGAGATCGTAGGAGAACGCCGATGGAACCCTGGTACAAGGTCGCTACCCCCCGGAAGGAAGTCCGCGAAGGGCGCTCATTCAATCCGGACGAGTTTGCTATCGCGCTAGAACAGGTCGTAGCTGGCACAGCACCCGAGGACTATCGCAAGCCTGACCAGTTCTTCGCCCGTACCTGCTTCACGCGGGCGCTGCGCGAGCACGCCGGCATGGTGCTCCGGCGGCTTTCCGGCCGTACTGACAACACGGCGCCGGTGCTTACCCTGATCACTCAGTTCGGTGGCGGCAAGACGCACACGCTGACGACCCTCTACCACCTAGCCAAGAACGGAGAAGAGGTTGCGGGTCACAACGGCGTCTCCGACCTCATGCGCGAGGCCGGCATTCCGTCGGTGCCGCTGGCGAAGGTCGCTGTGTTTGTGGGCAATGCCTGGGATCCGCAGCCGGGACGCGAAACGCCTTGGATAGACGTCGCGCGCCAGCTCGCCGGCGATAAGGGCGTCGAAGCTCTCGGTTCGGCGTCGAAGACAACGCCGCCCGGCACTGACGCCATCGCGCGAGTATTCCAGGCCGCGGATGCGCCAGTGCTTCTGCTCTTCGACGAGGTGCTGAACTATCTCAATCGCCACCGCGGAGGTGCCGACCCCTTCCATGCATTCATTCAGAACCTGACCGTCGCCACGACCGGCACGACACATGGCGCGTGCGTCATCTCGCTGCCACGCAGCCAGGTCGAGATGACGGAGTGGGACCAGGAGTGGCAGGACAAGATCGCAAAAGTCGTTCGGCGCGTCGCCAAGGATTTGATCGCCAACGACGAGACCGAGATCAGCGAGGTGGTTCGGCGGCGGCTGTTCCAAGATCTGGGCAGCGAGAAAATCCGACGCAACGTCGCCAAGGCTTTCGGAGACTGGTGTTTCGAACGACGTGCCCAGCTCCCGCCGGAATGGACAGCGGTAGATTCTAGCGCCACCGAGAGCAAGTCTCGCGAGTTCCTGCAGCGACGATTCGAGTCGTGCTACCCGTTTCATCCGGCGACGCTCTCCGTGTTTCAGCGCAAATGGCAGTCCCTTCCGCAGTACCAGCAGACCCGCGGCACGTTGGCGATGCTGGCCCAGTGGATTTCGTTGGCAGCACAGGATGCCTTCCGCAAGGCGCGCACTGAGCCCTTGATTACTTTGGGGTCGGCGCCGTTGTCTGAGTCCGGATTTCGCAGCGTCGTTCTCGGGCAACTCGGCGAATCGAGATTGGTTGCGGCCATCGACACGGACATAGCCGGTGAACAGGCTCATAGTAGGGCGCTCGACGCAGACACCAGGGGGCCGCTGCGCGACATTCATAGGCGAGTCGGCACCGCGATTCTGTTTGAGTCGTCAGGTGGGCAGACGGACAAGGTCGCGCATTTGCCGGAGTTGCGCTTCGCGCTTGGCGAACCGGAGCTCGACACGACCTCGATTGATACCGCGGCGTTTGCCCTCGAGGACCGGTCGTATTTTGTGCGGAAGGTAGGATCGGACGGCTTCCGTATCGGCTACCAGCCGACGATGAAGAAGGTTGTAAGCGATCGGCGCGCGTCTCTCGATGAGGAATCGGAGGTCAAGCCGGCGATTCGCAAGCTCGTCGAGGATGAGTTCCGCCGCGGCGCCAGCATAACGGTCATTGCATTCCCGCGTGACGGCGCGGAGATCCCGGACACGCCGAAGCTCACGCTCGTGGTGGCGGATCCGGACTTGGAATGGTCCGGGACGGGTGCACTGCGCACGCAGTTAGCGGAGTGGACCAAGAACCGCGGCAAGTCTCCTCGGCTCTATCCCGGTGCCCTGGTCTGGTGCCTGAAAAAGCCGGGCCGCGACTTACGCGAGAAGGTCGAGGTCGCTCTCGCATGGAGACGTGTGGAGCGTGAGGTGGTAGATGGAACTCTGGGGGGTGAGTTTGATCGTAACGACCGTGTCGAGTTGCAGGCCAAAGTGAGGGACGCGGAAGGGTCGACCAAAGACGAGGTATGGGGCGACTTTCGCTTTGCCGTGGTCGCTGACGCGCAAGAATCGGATGGTCTCAAGGTCATCGACCTCGGCGCTGGGCATTCATCGAGCGGCGGAACCCTGTGCGGGCGAGTGCTGGGTGCTCTCAAGTCCGAAGCCCTACTTAACGAATCCGTTGGCGCCGGTTACATCGAGCGTAACTGGCCACCAGCCCTGAAGGCGGAGGGTGCCTGGCCGCTGGCGAGTTTACGGCAGAGCTTTCTCAACGGATCTCTCACGCGACTCGTCGATCCCGATTTGACCCTGAAATCGAAGATCGTCGAATTTGTCAGTGACGGAGACTTCGGGCTTGCGTCAGGGAAAAAGGCCGACGGGACGTACGAACGTTTGTGGTACCGAGAGCCTGTCGCCGCGGACGAGGTCGCGTTTGAGGCCGGCGTCTTCTTGCTCAGACGGGCTACCGCGGATGCACTCCGGTCCGGCACCGATGCTAGCACCTCACCAGGTCCGGAAGTTTCACCGGCACCTGATCCATCACCTCCTCCCGAACCCGGCCCCGCGGGTTCCGCATCGGTCCCAGAAACTGCACCAGCCGCTGCTACCAGGACTCTGCGCATGACGGGCAACATACCTCCCGAGGTATGGAACCGTCTCGGCACGAGGATCCTCCCGAAGCTGAGGGCGGGCACTGAGCTCAACATCGAGGTCGACTTCTCGGTGACCATTTCCTCGGAAGCGGCTGGTAATCTCGTAACCGACCTACGCCAGGCGTTGCAGGATCTCGGTCTCGGCGAATCGGTGCGGGTGGACTGAGCAGACTTCCTTCAAGTACTTTCAGCGCGATTTGACGGCCTATCACGAAGCACGATCTATCATTAGGAACTCACAACAGAAGTTCCCACCGCCGATCAATTGGGCGATCGTGCCGTCGGATGGCTGGAGGCCGAGATCGAGTCGTGGGTTCAAGAACGCATCAACGCAAGCCGAGCTTCGCAACGCAGCCTTGCCTCGCTTGCCCGGAATCCGCGATTACTTGCCCACTCCGAACTGCGTTTCGCGCGAACGGTGGCGTTTGTACCGGGCGCATCAGGGCCAAGAATGACATCTATCATCAGTTGCCAGAGAGGTGTCAGGGCTGTTCGTTAGGAACGCGCTGTGTCGTTCGAGCGACGGGCCCGGACGGACATGCCTTCGCACGCGATGATCTGGGCGCGGCGAGCGGTGTTCAACTTGTTCATTGCTGGAGTATGCTTACTCGAACAAGCATTGTGAATAAGATCGTGCATGCATCGCTCCTTTTTGTCTTGGCGTTGCTTGCATACTGAAATTAGAAATGCAAGCATCGGGGCATGGAGGATGCACGCATGAGCGAAGAATCCGATACGGCAGACGATCGCCCCGAGAAGAACGAGAGCAAGGCGGCAGGTGGCTACGCCCGCGCCGAGGCATTGGCCCCGGAGGAGAGGGGGGCGATAGCGCGCAATGCCGCATTGGCCCGCTGGGGTGCCCCGAAGGCGACGCACGAAGGATCGCTGCGGATCGGCGACATCGAAATCGAGTCGGCTGTTCTGGAAGACGGCACCCGGGTTCTTTCGCGAGCCGGCTTTATCCGGGCAATCGGCAGAAAGGGGAAGGCCAAGGGCGGCAGAAAGTACGACCTCGAATCCAGCATCCCCGTTTTTCTTACCGCTGCGAACCTAAAACCCTTTGTTTCCAAAAACTTAGTAAGTGATTCAACTCCAATCGCCTACCGAACCCTCAAGGGGGTGCGAGCTATGGGGTACAAGGCGGACCTGTTGCCGCAGGTATGCGGTGTTTTTATCAACGCCAAGTACAAGAACGCCCTTCTCCAAAACCAAGAGCACATCGCCGAACGATGCCGAATCCTGAGTCAGGGCTTTGCCGTCGTGGGCATTACCGCGCTGGTCGATGAGGCCACGGGATACCAAGAGGTACGGGACAGGCTGGCGCTTCAGGCCATTCTCGATAGTTTCCTCCGAAAGGAATTTGCCGCGTGGGCCAAACGATTCCCCGATGAGTTCTACCAGCAGATCTTTCGCCTTCGCCGCTGGGAGTGGAGTGGCATGAAGAAGGGTCGCCGCCCCCAGGTGGTCGCGAATTACACGAATGACCTTGTATACCAGCGGCTCGCTCCCGGGATTCTCAGGGAGTTAGAGACCCGCAACCCGCCCGACGAGAAGGGGCGCCGAAAGGTGCGGCATCACCAGTACCTTACGGAGGACGTCGGACATCCGGCGCTCGCGCAGCATCTTTATGGAGTCATCGGCTTGATGCGCGTTGCCGACAACTGGGAAGCGTTCAAGAAGATGATTGACCGGGCATTCCCAAGGCGCGGCGACACGCTACAGCTCGACCTGTTTCAAGATCGTCCGTCTAATTCCGATGCTTCCACCGCACCGCAGCAGCCTTCTTAGCGATGGACTTACGCTTCGCCGCCCGGGCCTTCCCTCCCTTACTCGCCCCCAGCCGCGACGGCGCCACGGCAGCGGGGTTCTTCCGGGGCTGGGCCAATTGAGGCAGCATTCGCCGCGCTGCCCGCGCACAGTAAGGTTGTTGCCACTACCTGCAGCCACCTAAGTTTCGACATGTGGCGGCACTCTTTCACCAGTTCTCTTGTGAAGTCGAGGGGCGGGAGATGTATGGGGCCAGTTTGCGAAACGAAGCCAAATCCCTATTCAGCTCCGGACGCGACCGAGTCGATAGTCAGGTCCACGGCCACTGGCGCCGGCACCTCGCCGCCGGTCCGACGCACCTGAAGCCTTTCGATCTCGTGGAGCGCCCGATACAGACTTCGCTCTATTGCGCCATCGTACCGCTGGAGCACTTCGAGGCGGGGGGGCTCCGGCAGGAGCCGTCGCTCGCACCGTTCACGAAGGCGCACCCTCCGAGCTCCCCACTCTTGGACACCCGTGTCCACGGAAATCATGAGGGCGGTATCCGGGCGCAAACCGCCTTGCTCTCCGATCTCGCCAGCAATCCGCACGACTTCAGACGCGGGCCAGGATTCTGCTACGGCCTCAGCCGCGTTCTGACCACAGCTTTCGATTCCCAGGTTGTCCTCGTCGAGTACCAGGCCGTTAGCGCTGGCGATCCGTTTCAGAATGCGGATAGCCAGGCTCACCGGGACGGACTCGAAGGGCTTCATCTTGGTGATGGCCTCGAACACATCTCGATCGCGGACCGCGTTCGAAATCTCGGCCATCACCGCCCCGCACGAGTCCACCCAGTTCTCGCGTTCGACACCAGCTATTCGCTCGCTGGCGAGCGCCGTCTCGCACCGCCGTACCCGCTCGAGGCGCCAAGTTTGCAGGGCGACGCGTCGGGCCAGGGTTAGTTCGAGATACCCCACCGGTTCGAGCGCCGACAGCGTGGCTTCAAGATGATCCTGCCATTCGGCTTGGCTCTCGAAATCCTCGATCACCGGAGAGCGGTTGAGAATACCGTGCCGGACTGCGTTCCGTGCAGACTTCGCCTTACCCTGCGCCGTCCGCGGACCGGTGGATCGTCGGGCGTTCCGGCGATTGGCGGCTACCTTCTTGGCGCTAGCCATCTACCACTCCGAATCCGGGTCCGATGGGCGCACTTCCGGTATTGCAAGGCCCCGAAGCGAACCCGAACGAAGAAGTTTTCGGGTTCTGCACACACCTCAGTATCTGCTTCGATGTTACCATCGGCTAACGACCCGATTCCTGTCGACGACGGCGACGGTTTACACGACCCTGCCCGGCGGGTTCGTTTGTCAGCGCCGCGGAGATTCGCCGCGACACATCATTGGCGGCGCGTCTTATCGGTCCCACGTCCTGAACCACATAACGATCCGTCATCGACAGTGTTTTATGGCCCATGACGGTCTTAACGGTGAACGCATTCCATCCGTGCTGCCCAGCAATGGTGCCGACCGTGCGGCGCAGGTCGTGCAATCGAGCATTCTCCACGCCGGCCTTCGCCTTGATCCTTGACCACGCCCCCTCGACTGTTGACGTCGGCAATGGTGCCGTCGACGACTTGTAATGAATCACACGCAGTCCGTCGCGCGGCGCTTTGGAGAGCAGTTGCAAAGCTGCATCGCCTAGCGGAACCAACCGAGCCCCAGCCTTGGCGTCGGGAAGGCGCAGAACCCCCGTCTCGAGGTCGACGTCATCCCAGCGTAGCGACAATACCTCCCCCAGCCGGCAACCCGTGAGCGCGAGCAACCGGATCGCCAGGATCACGCCACTCGATTCGGTGCCGGTCGTCTCTGCCTCTCTCAGTGCCGTGCCAATACTGGCCAACTCCGCGTCCGAGTAGAACCGATCACGTGCCTTCTCGCTGTATCGTTCAACGTAGCGGCAAGGATTCGACCCCTGAGGGCGAAGTCCCCAGACCTCGGCAAGTCCGAGTGCCTTCGAAAGGAGGGCGATCGTTCGATTCGCCTCGAACGGCGTGGCACGCAGTTGATGGTGGAGATCGACCACGTGTTCCCGCGTCAGTGAGTCGATCAATAGAGCGCCTATCGCAGGTTTGATCCGACGATCGATCAGGCGCCTGTCCTCTTTCACGCTCGACGGCTTCTTGCGGACCTCAGCGTAGTCCCCGAGGTACCGATCCATGAGCTGCCGCACCGTCTGCGCCGCCGCCGCCTTCGCGCGCCGCGCCCGCTTGTCTGCCAGTGGGTCAAAGCCGCGTTTGGTGGCGGCGAGCTGTTGACGGGCTTGGTTCCTGGCCTCCTCGGTGGTCAGCACGCTGTGTTTCCCCAACGTCATACGCCGACTCCTGCCGTCCGCGTTGCGGTACTGAATCGCGTACGACTTCACGCCTGAGGGTTTCACGCGAACACAGAACCCCGGCAACTCGGTGTCGAAAATCACGATGTCCTGATCGGGATGGGGTTGAGTCGCATCGACGACGCGCTTGGTGAGCTTTACGCGGCGCTTGGCCGGCGCCGATTCCTTCGCGCGACGAATTTCGAGTTGGACCAGGTTCCCCATATCTGCTTACCTCGCTTCCGGGTAAGCACCAGGTAAGCACGCGGGGGTGACTTCGGTCAACAACCGAATATAGTGAGAAAATGCTACAGCCCTTTGAAATCAAGTAGTTGGGAACATTCGGCTACGTCCAGCGCTCAGCGTAGCCCCCCGAAATCAATAGAAGTAACAGACTCAAAATCTGTTGCGGGCAACCGCGTGGGAGTTCAAGTCTCCCCGAGGCCACTTGAACCGCCCCCGTAGTAGGGGCACCCCTCGTGGGTGCCCTTTCCCCGGGTACCCCTATCCCCGTCGCGCATCATCTCATTCAAGGGCCGACAGGTAGGGGCACCCACAAGGGGCGTTCCTACGGCACGGGCGTCGGTGCGTTCGATCATCGGCCACGATCCAATCCTCGCGCCGGGTTCTCCGGATCATCAGCCCAACGGGCCGGATTCCCAGCAATGTATTCGCGGATTCGATTCATTGACGTCTCGTCGCGAATCACGTGTTCGTAGAAATTGCGTTGCCACAATCGGCCGCGAAATCGCGGCCGGCCGCGCGCCTCGACGCCGCGCACATACGCGACGGTGGTCAACGATTTGAACACACCAACCACCGCCCCCACGGTTGGCCTCCCGGTCACCGCGGCCGCGCCACCTGTAGGGGCACCCCATGTGGGTGCCCACATCCCCGGCGCGCCGGTGGATGCCGTCGCCGCGCCCTCGGCGGGGGCACCCACGCGGGGTGCCCCTACAGGCGTGGTGGGGGCGGACAATACAATGATGCCATGAATGTGGTTTGGCATGACTACCATCGAATCCAGAATCACGTGCGGAAACCTGGACGGGATCTCCTCCCACATTTCCGCCACCATCGTTCCGGGTTCTATGAGCTGCATACCGCTGACGTCAATGTCGCCAAAGAGGCAAAGCCTGTCCTGTGTGCAGACGGTGATGAAATAGCAACCCGCCGACGCGTAGTCGTACGGTTTCAGACGCAGAGAACGCCGGTGGTGCCGTCTCGGATCGTAGCCAGTGCTCATCACCCGCGGGCCCCTATGATCTTCTCGAGCATTCCCTCGATTTCCTCGATGTCGACGAACGTCATGCAGTTGTTCTGATTACGGACAAACGGGGGACAACCATTATGTTTCGTACTCAGAGCATCGGCGGATCCCTACCCGAGTTCAATTCGGCGAACTCCGCGCCTGTGCGAGAGGTATGTCTTTCGCCAACCGTGGCGACAGCAACGTTGCCAGCACGGCTATTTCGCTCGTATAGACTCCGCGCATGACGCGAAGCGAATTGATCGAGCTTTCTGATCTGAATGTCGCCGAGGCGCAGCGCGAGATGTCGCGTAGGGCCGGTGGCAGCGCTGATGACAAAGACGGGCTTTGTTTCTGGGTCGGCGGCCACCCGCTACCGGTCCTCTGCAATGGCGTGCTGCCGACCGGCGACGGCCTTTCCACCAACGACCTGTTCGAGCGGGCGCGGGCGTTTTTCGCGGCGCATGGGCGCGGTTACACGGTGATGCTGCGGGCGCACGCCGACGCCGAGATCATCGAAGCGGCGCGCGACTCGGAGTTAACGCAATGGGGCGCGTCGCCGGCGATGGTGCTCGAGAGGCGTCTTGCCGACGCCGCGCCGCCGCCCGGCATCCGGCTCGATCGCGTCGACTCCGAGAGCGACGCTCGAGCGTTCGCCGCAGTGATGGGGGCGGCCTACGCGACCTACGGCATGCCGCCCGACGTCGCGGCAGCGGTGCTGAACCTCGACGTCCTGCGCTCGCCGCACATCGTGTCCTTCCTCGCGCGTTTCGACGACGGGACCCCGGCAGCGGGTGCCATGGTTCTCGTCACGAACGAAGTCGCGGGAATCTACTGGGTGGGCACAGTCCCAGAGGCGCGCGGCCGCGGCCTCGCCGAGCTCGCAACCCGCGCCGCCGGCAACGCCGGCTTCGACCTGGGCGCGCGAATCGTCACGCTCCAGGCATCGAAGATGGGCGAGCCGGTGTACCGCCGGATGGGCTACGTCACCGTCACGCACTACCCGACTTTCGTCCGTTTTTGAGCTGCATCAAACGCGGACACGCTCGGTGCTTCGAGCGCAGCGTGCTGGACTTAGCAGAGTACGGTGGACAACTTCGGATCAATCCGAAGGAGGTCGTCTGGATCGCTCGTCACGACCTTCGCGGAATGACGACGTGCCAACAGAGCGACGCTCGCATCGATGACGTCGCGGGTCTTGCTCATTCCACAAAGCACGCCCGACGCTTGGGCTTCTTCGAAATCGAGTGCTTGAACGTGAACCACGCCGGAACCCAGGAGCCGCGCGAGACGCGCTTGTCGACTGCCGTCGCGCCACACTTGCCCGACGACGCCCGCTGTCGTGTGCAGCGCCACGTTCCTTCTCAGCGCGAGCTCGACGAGGGTGCGGACTCGGCGATCATTGTGCTCGAACGCGATCAACGCTCCGGCATCGAGCACTACAGCCCCAGCACGCTTCGCGCCCACTCTTCTTCGTCTTTCGTCGCCGGCCCATTGTCTGCTTTCATCTCCGCCAGCAGACTGGCGAGGTCCTCGCGCCGCGCCTTCTCCTCCATTGCCGAATCGACCCAAGCGCTCACCGACTTGGCTCGTCCGTGCTTTACTTGCCCTTCGGCTCTAGCCAAAAGCTGTCGGCGAACCGTGACCGTAACCCGCGCCTTATGCATACTCTGTGCATACTCTCGCCTCGGCGCCCGTGCAAGCCTGACCACGCCGCCAACGCAATTCCATTCACCGGCCGGTCGAACGCCGGTTGGCTGCGGCGGCTTGTCCGGCGGCTCCCGCTATCTGATGGACGACGCATCAGCAATCAATTCGGCGGAGCGGCGAGCAACTCGTCGTAGTACGTTGCGAGGTCGCGGAGTGCGCTGCGGACATCGCCGTTGAAGGACGCCCCGTGCATGATGGCGAGCGTCGCCGGCGCGAGATCGGCGAGGCGGCGGATCGTCGGGCCGGTGTTCGGCGTCAGGCAGGTCGCGCGGAAGATTTCCTCGGCGGCGCGCGCCGGGCCGACGATGTCTTCGGATGTAAGTGCGGGTGTGTCGCCGGTGTGGGTGAAAAGATCGCCGCAAAAGAGAGTGCCGGTGGATTCCTCGAAAAGTACGCGCGCCTCCCATGCGTGTGGGACGTGCGGCGTGTCGATGTGGCGTACGCGCTTGCCGCCGAGATCGAGCACCTCACCGTCCTGCAGAGACCGCGGAGGGCGGTCGGCGAGATCGTTGAGCGATACGGCGACGCCCAACGCGCCGTGCGCGACTTCGGAGCGCGGCGCCGCCGCCAGCCACTGGTTCATCGAACCACACTCGTCTGCCTCGACGTGTCCGAAAGTGATCCAGCGCAGCTCTGCGAGCGGCACGATCGCCGCCACCGCCTCGGAGACGAGCGGAAACATGCCGCGCAGCCCGGTGTGGAAGAGCAGCGGCTCCTCGGCGCGCACGAGGAACTGGTTAAAACTGAAGCCGTCGGGAGTCACCTCCGGCACAAAGGTGCTGATGCGAATGATTCCATCGGCGATTTCGTCGGTCCTGGTTTCCATGCAGACGGCTTACAATAGATGGTGACGGTTGGCACGTGATTTTGAAGCAATGACATGCGGCGGTCAAACCGCGATAGCTACGCGAACAGCGTCGCTTTCTCGTCCGGCGGAAGAACCGAAAGACGTTTGCACGTCTCGGTGGTCTGGAGGGTGCCGGCGTAGGCGAAGGTGAGAGTGGCGTCCGCCCCCGGCGATCTGAGAGTGAGGTTACCGGTCAGAGGATCGTATCCGCAATCGCGCACCTCGCCGCTCGGCTGCAGGGTGATGGCGTCGACTCTCCCCGCCGCGTCGTAGGCGAAGTCGATCTGTTTGCCATCGGGTCTCGTGATCTCCTTCGGAGCAGTTGTCAGTTGTCCGTTGTGAGTTTCCAGTCGGGGCCCAACACCGAACTCACAACTGACAACTGTAAACTCAGAACGGCGAGCGCAGCTCGCCGGCTGCGGGTAGCTCAGCGAGATGTCAATCAGATTCACGTAGTCGAATTCCGTCACGCGCGTCTCCGCCGTGTCGGGGTCCGGCCATTCCTTCACCCGGACAACCCGGCCGTGGCAGTCCGTTGACGAACCGGCGCGAGAGCGAAAACGAGGATTTCGGCGCCAGGGCAAGGCGCGGAACCGGAGGCAAAGTTGAACCTTTTGTCGAGGATTTCGCAACGCAGCCATGGCGTCGAAGGACCGTTTGCAGCCCGCGCCTGTTCGTCAGCGGGCTGCCTACCATCGTACTCCTGTCGGGTCGGGTGTACACCCGCGAGTTGGGTCTTTCTCACTCGGCCCTTGGTGTCGAGCGTGGTCAGGGTCTGCCGGCCCTCGGGGGTGGTGTCTGTGTATGTTCGCGTGGCGGCGTCGTAGGTCCTCGTCACCTGGCGGCTGTTGACGCTGACGGTGTCGGTTAGTGAGGTGAGGCTCAGTGGGTCGGCGGGATTGATGCTGGTGTCGGTCGGTGCGATTCCGTCCGCGAGCGAGCTGCCACCTCCTACGACGCTGCTCAGCGAGCCGTCTTCGTTGAGGCGCACGATTCGCCGGTTCGAGAAGTGTCGCGCCGCCACGTAAACCCGGCCGCGGGCGTCCACCGCCACGCTCCTGGGATCCAGGAAGCGAAATGCCCTGGCATCCGGGAGGTCGGGCGGCGGAGGAGATCCGATGGGGCCATTGGCCTGAAATTGGGTCGTACCGCCGCCGGCCACCGTCCGCATCACGGCGCCGATTTGCTCGGCAGTGCGCTGCGTGGAGTCGCCCCCGGCCACCTGTCGGGTGACCGGATCGTAACTCTTGTGAACGTCCAGGCTCCAGCCGCCAAGCCCCTGGTCGCGGGCGTCCCAGCCGCCGATGAAGGCGCGGAACTCCCAGCCGCTGACGATCTCCGAGCGCGTGTTCTCGAAGCTCGAAACCAATACGCCCGAAACCTGGCCGAACGACTGCGGGCTCTGGAACGGCTCATCGAAGGTGCGCGGATAGACGTATTGGACCACGACCGTCACCGGTTGCCGGCCCTGTAACAGGCGGCCATAGGCATCGAGCCCGTCCCAGGTGTACTGTGTCTCCTGATTGGGCAGCGGCGGAAAGCTCAGAACTTCTTCCCGGCCCGCTACCTTGACGATGACTTCGACCCGCTCGAGTGATGCGGGCAGATCATCCCCCGTAACGGGGATCGTCAGCGGATTGAGGACCGCTCGGTCGAGCTGCCGGTCGCTTTGGTAGTTGACGGTGAACGGAGTACCGACGACCTCGACGCCCTTTCGCAGCGCTTGGTTCTGAAAGTCGATCTCGCCGTCGCCCGACAGGTCGGGATCGTCGAGCCGCTCGACGCCGACCCCGCCACTCGGCGGTGGGGCGTTGGGCGGGATGGCATCGAGCGGCGCTCCGCCGGGCCAGTTGCAGTCCCAGCGCGAAAAGAACGTCATTGTCGCCCGCCAGAGAGTGGTCGGGTCCTGCCCTCCGGTGGGGTAGCGGCCGGCAAGCTCGATGCGCTCCTCGGTGCTCACCCCGTACTCGGTCAAGATCGCCTCGTCATCGCCGTCCGCGTCGCCGTCGCCGTTGACGTCGATCTGGGCGACTCCGCCGATCTCGCCGACCAGGGCCATGACGATGCCATTGTCGGAGGCGATCCAGCGCGCCAGGTCGCGGTCGTAGTACCCGACGGGGACTCGCATCGGACCGTCACTGTTGGGGATTGTGTCTCCGACCGGAAAGCCGACGAAGTTGTCGACATAGAAGGCCACCGGCTGGTCGAGCTCGACCGTGTCGCGCGGATCCACACCGTCGGCCGAGATCTCGAAGGCGTAGGTGTAGGCGCTGCTTGGCGGCAACTCGCCCGGCATCGACTCGGGGCCGAGATCCCCCACCGTGTACTCGGTGATGCGCACGTCGAGCGAGGAGATGGGCGTGCGGTTGCCTTGCGCGTCGACGATCTCCGCTCCCACCCCCGGGGGAAACATCACCACCGGCTGCCGGCTGCCGCTGGCGTCGGTCTCGACGCTACCGACCACCACTTGCAACGGTGCCGCTGGCGACAGCGGTACGCTGGTCACCACCGGATCGGGCTCGGTCATCGCCACCTGCGGCACGTGCTCGGTGTCCTGCCACGGGACCGTGACGGTGCGCTGTACGGGGAACCGTCCCGCCTCCTCGTAGACTAGGGTCAGAGTGCCGCCGCCGTTGACCACCAGGTCGAACATTCCGTCGGTACGGGTACGGGTGTAGCCGAGCTCCGGGTGGTCGAGGACCGAGACCTTGACGCCGCGCAGGGGGTTGCCGTCGCGGTCGGTCACCTCGCCGCGTAATACCGCGATCCGCTCGGTCTCGATCGTCTCGGTGAGACCAACCTGCACCGGATCGGTTCCGGCATACAGGAAGTCGACTGTGTCGATCATGGCGCTGGCGACGGTTCGGTCGACGGGCGGTGCTACCTCCGCCGGGTCTGGCGGGCCGGCAACGGCTTCCTTGGCCGTGCTGCGGTTCCCGGCGGCGTCGATCACGACGATCTCGAACACGTCATCCATCACCGCCGCAACAGGTGGCGCGCCAAAGCTTCCATCGGGAGCGACGGCCACGGTCACCACCTGGCCCGTGCGCGTGTTGGTCACCTCGACCGTCGAGCCCGGATCGACCGCTCCCGGCGGGGCGCTCACCGTGATGCCGTCGGCGGGATCAAGGTCGCTCAACTGAAAGCCCTTGAGCGCGGCCGGCGCCGCGGTGTCGAGGATCAGGCTGTGGGTTGCGTCGCCGGCGTTGGCGAACGGGTCCGTGGCAATGAATGAGAAGACGTTGGGTCCCTCGACGAGCGTCACCGGCACCGAAAAGCTGAGGTCGGGCTCCACCGTCACCGGGTCACCGTTCATCGTGAGCGTCGCCGGCTCATCCAAGCTTCCCGTGATCGTTTGCGCCGCCTGGTTGGTAACCGAGCCGTCCGCAGGGCTGAGAATCGTGATCACCGGTGCCACAGTGTCGGGAGTCGGCGTCGAGGTGGGCGTCGCCGTCGGCGTGTGACTGCTGGTCGGCGTCGCTGTCGGCGTGTCGGTTGTTGTTGGAGTGGCTGTCGGCGTGTCGGTGTTGGTCGGGGTAGACGTCGGCGTGGTGCTCGGGGTCGCAGTGGGGGTCGCTGTAGGAGTTGTTGCGAAACTCGGTGTGGGACTCTCCGTCGGTGTGTCGGTCGGCGGCGGGTTCGTTGCGGTCGGCGTTGCCGTCGCTCCGCCGGCGACCAACACGAGCCGCGGGGCACGGCCCACCGTGCCCTCCATCGACGTGTAATTGACCCAGCCGTTCTGGTCCTCCTCGGTGCGGCGGATCAGCCAGCCGTAGTTGTCGACCGTTTTTCCGAGGGGTTAGCCTGTTTCATGCGTACCTGATCCCCCATGTGCACTCACGCGTTACGTCAAATCCCACCCATACGGTGCCAAGCTCGTTGACAGTTTAGCCGCCATTTACTAGCCATAATCTGGCATGGGCCAACGGGCACAACTGGTACAGCGGTATCCACATTTACAATTTCGGCGCCACTGGACGCTTTCGGACGAAGTTCTCTACTACCTCGGCCAGTGCGACGCGATCGTTGCCGGAATCTCGAACATGCCGCTACAGCCGGAATATCATGCGCGGCTGTTGCAGATCTCCCTGATCAAGGGCGCGCAAGCGACCACTGCGATCGAAGGAAACACCTTGAGCGACGCCGAGGTCGCCGCCGTATCCGAAGGTCGATCCTTACCGCCCAGCAAAAGGTACCAGGAACGAGAGGTGGCCAACGTTCTCGCCGGCATGAACGAGATCCTCGGTGAGGTCACCGGCGAGGATTCCGTTTCGCTGATTACACCCGACCTGATCCGGCGGTTTCACGCGATCATTGGCCGCGATCTCGGCGAACACTTCGATGCGTTTCCAGGGCAACTGCGCCGCGACGAGCGCACGGTCGGAACCTATCGCTGCCCGCGCCACGAGGATGTGCCGAAACTGTTGGAACATATGTGCGACTGGTTGCAGTGCGAGTTCGGCTTCGCAACGGGACGCCAGAGCTTTCGCGACACTGTCATCCAGGCGATCGTCACCCACGTTTACCTCGAGTGGATTCACCCCTTCGGTGACGGCAACGGGCGAACCGGACGGATGTTGGAATTCTACATCCTTCTGCGTGCCGGCAACCCCGACCTCGCGTCCCACATTCTATCCAACTTCTATAACCTGACGCGGACGGAGTACTACCGTCAGCTCGAGCGGGCCGGCCGCGAGCGCAACCTATCGTCCTTCTTGGCGTATGCGGTTCAGGGATACCGCGACGGACTGGTTGAAACCATGCGAACGATACAACGCAGCGTATTCGAAATGGGTTGGCGCACCTGGATCTATGACCGCTTCGCGACGCGGCCGTACCGAAAGAAGAGCGTGTTCAAGCGCCAGCGCGACCTCGCCCTGGCGCTGCCGCTCGACGAGCGCCTCTCTCTCGATGCGATCCCCCTACTGACGCCCGTCATCGCTCGCGACTATGCCGGACTCACGCAACGCACGGTGCTGCGAGACTTGGAGGCACTGGCGGAGATGGACATCGTCCGGAGGGAATCGGGAAGATACGTCACCAACACCGAGCAACTGCGACAACAGATGCCGCAAAAGCGGACCCATAACAAAGTCGCCACGGTCCGTGACCCGACGATCGTCGTTTGACATTCCATTCGTTCGCCGCCGAACGCGGCCGCGCGATCTGCGACTCCTCGGCGATGACGATTCTCCGCCCGACAACCGACGAAGAGACAACGGCCCTGAGGGTATTCGACGAGATCTCCGATCAGCGAGTGAGCTTCACCGATTGCATCTCGTTCGCTCTCATGAAGCAGCACGGACTGCAGCGCGCGTTCACTTTCGATCGGCACTTCGCCAGTGCCGACTTCGGCCTCTGAACGCCGAAATCGACGCAGGGCGAAGCCCCCCTGCTCGAGAAGCTCAGCGACGGTCCGGTCATCTAATTCGTCCGGCTGCGCCGCGCATCTCATCCCCCTCATCCTGACCTTCTCCCAGCCAGGAGAAGGAACTATGGCTGTGCCGATGGCTCTGCCTCTGTCGACGAGCGAAGCGAGTTTCAAGCTTGCGGACTTCCGTCGCCGTCTCGACTCGCGAATAATATTTGTCGTAGTCTGCACGGGTGACGAGCGGGGGTGGTCCACGGCGGACCGATGCAAGACGCGCGGCGCGGCGCTTGAGGGCGAACGCGGCCCGCGCCGTGAACCGGCTCTCCGTCCCTGTTCTCTTCGTCGGCAGCTTCCTGGCACTCATCGCCGTTGGGACGTTAGGGTTGCTGGTGCTTCCCGGAATCTACACCGGACCGCACCTTGGCTTGGTCGATGCGCTGTTCACCATGACCAGCGCCGTCTGTGTGACCGGCTTGATCGTCGTCGACACGGCGACGTTCTTTACGTTCTGGGGACAAGTTTGGATCCTCGTGTTCGTTCAACTGGGAGGCCTGGGCCTGATCACGCTCACTTCGATCATCCTCGGTGCGACGGGACATCGCGTCCCGCTGCGGACGCAGATGGCGACCCTGGCGGTCCCGGACGGCAGCAGGTCGACGCGCGAGGTCTGGCAGTTGGCGCTCGCGGTTACACGCTTTACGCTCGTCGTCGAGTTGATCGGGGCGCTGTTGCTCCTGGTCTGCTGGGCACCCCACCTCCCCCTCGGCGAGGCTGTCTGGCACGCGCTGTTTCAAGCGGTGAGCGCCTTCTGCAACGCGGGGTTCTCCACATTCAGCGATTCCCTGGTTGGCTGGCAGGCGCATCCGGCTATCCTGGTGATTGTCTCGGGCCTGATCATCTTCGGCGGGCTTGGCTTCTTTACAGTCCATGAGGTCGCGTTCTGGTGGCGGGCGAACAGGCGGCGCGACGGCCAGCGGCGCCTCTCCAGCCACGCGATGTCGGTGCTGGTAACGACCGCCGCGCTGCTGGCGATTGGTACGGTGATTTACGCCATCTTCGAATGGAACGACGCGCTCGGTGGCTTGCGCGCCGGCGATCGCCTCATCAACGCATGGTTCATGTCGGTGACCGCGCGCACCGCCGGGTTCAATGCGGTGGACTACGGCGCGCTCGGCAACGACGCCGCGTTCGCCACCATCATGCTGATGTTCGTCGGCGGCGCGCCCGGCTCCGCAGCAGGTGGGATCAAGGCGACGACCCTCGCCGTCCTCATAGCACTCGCATGGTCACGCTTCCGCGGGCGTCGCTTCGTCCAGTTCCATGCGCGGGGCATTCCGGAGGACACCATCGAGCGCGCCGTCAGCCTCACCCTCCTCGCGGTGGTCGTGCTGACGGTCGCGATTCTGCTGCTCAACGCCTTGCATCAGACGGGCATCGGCCATACCGCGGCCCGGGTGGACTTCCTGCCCATCGCCTTCGAGGCGGTCAGCGCCCTTGCGACGGTCGGCCTGTCGATGGGGATGACAGCCCAACTCGACGACGCGGGGAAGATTGTGCTGATCCTTCTGATGTTCATCGGACGGGTAGGATTGTTCTCGTTCTTCGCGGCAATGACTTCCCGGCAGAGTCAGATCCCTACGCGGGTGCGACCCGCCGTGGACGACATCCTCATCGGCTAGGCTGAAAACTCGCTTCGCTCGTAGGCAAAAACATGGGCATAGGCACAGGCATAGGGATGTGCGCGCTGCGCGCGGTCCACGGTGCTGATCGTTTCTCATCTGAATGTTCCGGATTCGTGCCGGTGGTATAGCTGAGTTGGAAAGGACTTCATGAAGCGTTTTCTCGTCATCGGCCTTGGAAACTTCGGCTCCACCGCCGCCGCACGCCTCTACAGTCTGGGGCACGAGGTAATCGTCGTCGACCGCGACCCCGACGTGATCGACCGGGCCGGCAGTCACGCCACCTATGCGGTCGCGGGCGACGGTGGCGACCACGCGGTGCTCGAAGAGATCGACGCGCGCTCGGCCGACGCCGCGATCATCTCTATCGGGGAGGACCTGGCGGCCAGCATTCTGGCCCTGCTCGCGGTCAGGGACCTGGGCATCTCGGAGATCTACATCAAAGTGGTATCGACTGAGCACAAACGGATCGCGCTGGCCGTCGGTGCTACGGAGACGGTCTTCCCGGAACGCGAAGCGGCCGAAGGCCTTGCCTTGCGCCTGACCAGCGGCAAGCTGGTTCACTACGTAAAGTACAACGACAGCTTCGCCATCCAGGAGATGGCGGTTCCTGCTGGATGGTGCGGGAAACCGTTGCGCACCCTCGCTGTCCGCGACCGGCACGACATACAAGTGGTCGCCGTGCACAACATGCTTACCGACCAGATCTCCGTTCCCGATCCCGATCGGGCCCTGACGATGTCGGATGGGCTTCTGGTGGCCGGTGCGCCGTCCGCCCTCGCCAAGGTCCTCGAGGAACGGTGACGTAGGCGCCGCTTGCCGGCGCGGTCCGCGCCGGGGTACATCCTGCGCCGGGGGTGAATTATGGAAGACATCGACGTCGCCACGCGGCGCCCGCAGCCCGGGGCATCGCTCATGTCGCGCCGCCTGCGCATCGAAAAGTACGACCTCGAGGTCGGTCCGCTCGGCC
>JBGTMF010000627.1:0-5910 GCA_041743795.1 Thermodesulfobacteriota bacterium
GCACGGCGACGGTGTCGCCGACGCCGACCCGCACCGGCACGCCGACCCGCACCGGGACAGCGACGCAAACGCGTTCGCCGACAACGACGCAGACGTCGGCACCGTCGCCGACGACGACGCGAACAGGAACCCGCACGGCGACGGCGACAGCGGTGTTTACGCAGACGAGGACGGCGACGCCGAGCCGGACGGCCAGCTTTACGCGCACCTTCACCGCGACAGTGACCGAGACGGCAACGCGTACGGCGACGAGAACGGCGACAAACTCGCGCACGTTCACCGCCACCATGACCGGCACTTTCACCCGCACCCCGACGACGACAAGGACAATCACTGCTACGGCGTCCGCCACCCGCACGCGAACCGCCACAGCGACGCCGAGCAGCAGCCGCACGCAGACGTTCACCCGGACGCCGACGGTGACGCGCACCGCAACCGTGACGCGTACCTTCACGGCAACGCCGACGCCGACACACTCGTTCACCGCAACACGGACTGTGACCCGCACGGCGACGATTACACCGACGCCGGGCCTCGGCACCCGGCGATTCTCGCTCGATCCCACCAGCAGTGGCCTGCGCCTGATCCCCGGCAGCACGTTCAACGGAATGCAGGGCTTTCTTGACCTCAGCGTCGGAGTTCCGAACCCGCAGTCGGGACTGGCAACGGTGTCGATCACGGCCGCCTCCGAGGTGATTTCGGTTCCCCTCGGCCTCTTCACCCTCTGCATCCGCCCCGAGGTGCCCATCGCCAATGCGGGTGTCCTTGCATGCAATGGCGGATTCGACCTTGGGGTTACGTCGACGCAAGACCACAATATCGGCGTGGTCGGCGTCGCTGGCTTCACTGCCGGCGCCTGTGCTGCCGCCGGCGGCTCGGTCGAGGATGCACAGGCGCGCCACCCAAACGTCTGTAACGGCCCTGTCTCCGTAGGACCGTCCGGTGTGGCCAATTCCGGCAGCGGCGCGCTGCTATTGGCGCCCGACGGCGATTTCGCGACTGTCGGAATACCGGCGACGGCGAGCGTCGACTTCGGCCCCTGTCAGCAGCACGGCCCCGGAGAGCCGACGGTCTTCGGCTTCGTCAGCTCCCTCTCTCGCGCGGTCATCACCGACGCCGGTAACCAGCCGGGAGCGGTGCTCGAGCACGACGAGGTCGGCGAGAACTTCTCCTGCGAGAATTGGCGAACGGAGAACGGCCCCGGACGATTGGTTCTCAGCGTTCCCGCGGTCGACGGCGGTGCCGAGGGTGATCTGATCACGGTTTTCGTCCTCGATGATTGACCGCTGCCGCGGCCTTTGCTCACGCCGCCATTCGGGCTAGCGTCTGGACATGGCGGACACGATATTCACCAAGATCATCGCCGGCGAAGCCCCCTGTCACCGCGTTTACGAGGACGGGTCCGTGCTCGCCTTTCTCGACATCTTCCCGATCAGTCGCGGTCACACGTTGGTCATCCCCAAAGAGCCAGCCGTGCACTTGCACGAACTTTCTGAGGACGAGTCGGCCGCGCTCGGCAGGGTCCTGCCGCGCATTTGCCGCGCCGTCCTCAGCGCAACCGGAGCCGTCGATTACAATCTATTGCAGAACAACGGCGCCGCCGCGCACCAAGCGGTGATGCACGTGCATTTTCACATCATCCCAAAGTACGCCGACGGCAGCGGCCTCGGCATCGGCTGGAAACCCAGCCAACTCGACGATGCGACGGCACAGTCCCTGCTCCGCTCGATGCGCGCCGCCTTGGGCTGACGGCGACGACGGCCGAACAGACGCAAGAGGGGTTTTCAGCGGGCGAATCATGGCGAGCGGAGATGCGCAATCCGTCGGCGATCAGGTGCAGCGCGTCAGCAAGATCCTCGCCAGCCGAGGGATCTGCAGCCGTCGCGAGGCGGAGCGGTTGATCGAGGCAGGGCGGGTTCTCGTCGATGGTGTCGCGGTCATGTCGCCCGGGGCAAAAGCACGCTGGGACGCGGCAATCGCGGTGACCGAAGCAGGTCGCGCCGAACTGGCCGAGACGATCAGTGTCGCCGTCAATAAGCCGCCGGGAATCGTCTCGGCGCTGCCGCAGCAAGGACAGATGGAGGCGCGGACCCTGATCACCGCGGCGGCTCTGCATGGCGCCGGCGCCGCCGTGATGGTCGAGCGGACGCTTGCCGCAGCCGCCGACCTGGCAGTGGCCGGACGTTTGGATCGGGCCAGTCGAGGGTTGCTGATTCTCACTACGGACGGAGTTGTCGCCCGCGCTCTGGTCGCCGGCAACCGGCTCGTCAAGTCCTACCTGGTGACCACGGATGCGGACATCGCCGACTCGCAGATTGACCGACTGAATCGTCCGATGCGGCTCGACGAACGACAGCTGTTGCCGATGCGGGTACGGCGCGCCGGACGGCGTCAACTGCGGTTCGAACTCAGCGAAGGTATGAAGCACCAGATTCGCCGCTGCTGCCAGAGGGTTGGTCTCGAAGTCGTCGATCTCCTGCGCGACGCCGTCGGCCCGGTGCGGCTCGGCGATCTGCCCGAAGGGGCATGGCGTCCTCTCGCGGAGGGGGAGCTTGAAGCGTTGCGGTCTTCGGTCGTATCTTCGCCAGGATGAACGAACCCACATTCCGCGGTACCGACTACTTCGAGATCGAAGAACTCCTATCGCAAGAAGAGCGCCTCGTCCGCGACACGGCGCGCAATTTCGTCGAGTCGGAATACCTGCCGGTCGTTACCGAACACTTTCGCCGCGGGACATTCCCGATTGAACTGGCGAAGAAGGTGGGCGAGCTGGGATTCTTCGGCTCGAATCTGCCGGAGGAATACGGCTGCTCCGGACTCAACAACGTCGCCTACGGCCTGATCAATCAAGAGCTCGAACGCGGCGATTCGGGCCTGCGTTCGTTCGTCAGCGTACAATCGGGCCTCGTCATGTACCCGATCTTCGCCTTCGGATCCGAAGATCAGAAACGCAACTGGCTGCCGCGGCTGGCGAGCGGTGAAGCGCTCAGCTGCTTTGGCCTCACCGAGCCGGACTTTGGCTCGAATCCGTCGGGCATGCTGACGCGCGCCGAACCGGTGTCAGGTGGCTATCGGATCAACGGCACCAAACGCTGGATTACCAACGGGGATGTCGCCGATGTCGCGCTCGTCTGGGCGAAGGTGCCAGACGGCGACCGAGCGATCGTCCGCGGCTTCCTCGTCGAGCGCGGGACGCCGGGTTTCACTACTCGCGAAATGGAGGGCAAGTTCAGTCTGCGCGCGTCGATCACCTCCGAATTGTTTCTCGAGGATTGCGTCGTCGCGGCGGATGCGATTCTGCCGCAAGTTTCCGGTATGCGCGGACCACTCTCCTGTCTGACCCAGGCTCGCTACGGCATCTCCTGGGGTGCGCTCGGCGCGGCGCAGGCGTGTTACGAGTGCGCGCGCGACTACGCGCGCGAGCGGATCATGTTCTCCCGGCCGATCGCCGGCTACCAACTCGTGCAAGACAAGCTGGTCAGGATGATCACCGAGATCACCAAGGGTCAATTGTTGTGCCTGCGATTGGGTCGCTTGAAGGACGCCGGGCGTATGCGGCCCGAGCAGGTGAGCATGGCGAAGATGAACAATGTGTCGAATGCGCTGGCGATCGCCAGAATGGCGCGCGACATTCTCGGCGCCAACGGCATCATCGACGAGTACCCCGTCATACGCCACATGCTGAACCTGGAAACGGTCAATACCTACGAGGGCACGGAGGACGTCCACAAGCTGATCATCGGCAAGGACATCACCGGTTGGGACGCCTTCGGCGCCTGAGACGCTGTCGGCCCAGCCGGCGGCGGCATCAGTTCGGCTTGGACTGGGATCCGTTGGCCGTTTCATCGACCGGCCGAGCTAACACCTGTACCTGGTGAACGCGGTTGCGGGTGAGGTCGGTGACGACGAGTTCATAGCCTGGAATCCGCACCGACTCGCCGCGCCGGGGCATTCTCCCGAGGGTGTTGAAGACGATTCCAGCGAGAGTATCGCCGGATTCGGCGTCGAGCTGCTCGCCTGTTTCACGGTTGAAGTCGATGACCTTGACCTGCGCCAGTGCCTGATATCGTCCCTCGGCGACGCGGCGGATCGACTCCAACTCGTGACGGTCGAACTCGTCGCGGATCTCGCCGACGAGTTCCTCGAGGATGTCCTCCTGCGTCACCAAGCCTTGGGTGGTTCCGAATTCGTCCTGGACCATCGCCATGTGAACGAACACGCGCTGCATCTCTCCGAGGAGCTCGAGGATCGGCTTGCGCTCGGGAACCTTTAGGGTCGGCTTGAGTATGCGCTGCAGTCCGATCGGGTCCTTGCTGCGGACCAGGCCGACGACGTCCTTCAAGTGGACGACGCCGAGAACCTTGTCGATGTCGTCCTCGTAGATGGGGACGCGCGTATACCCCTCGCCGAGGATCGCGTCGAGCAGCACGTCGACGGCGGTGTCGATCGGAAAGGCGACGATCTCCGGACGCGGAATCATGATGTCCTTGACGGTCATTTCGTCGGCCCGCGCCGCCGCGCCGATGATTCCAATCGGCGTGCTGGTCGACTCGCCGGCGCCGTTGACCGATTCCCTGGCCATTCGCAACAGGTACTCGCGGTCGCGCAAGGTATCCACATCGGCGCCACCGGCAAACCTCCGCACGGTCGGTTCGATCAGGCGATCGTACAGCAGGTGCAGGGGGCGAAGCAGGTGATGGAAGAGGTAGAGCGGCAACGCCACGACGTAGGCGAATCGCGTGGGATGCTGCGCCGCTATGGCCTTCGGCAGTACCTCGCCGAATATGAAGACCGTGAACGTCATCCCCACCGTGGCGATGGTGATTCCCCAGCGCGGTCCGAGCGCGGCCACCGCGATCGCCGAAGCCACCGAAGCGCCGAGGATGTTGGCGACATTGTTGCCGAGGAGAATGGTGACCAGCAGCCGCGGCGTCGACTTTACCAAGTCGCGGGTTGCCAGTGCTCCGGGGCTGTGCGCCTCTCGAACGTCACGCTCGATGTCTTCCGGACGAATTCGCAACAGTGCCGTCTCGCTTCCGGAGAAGAAAGCGGACAGGAGTAAACAGGCGAAGACGAGTAACAGGTAAGCGGCTACTTCCATGGATAACCATGGAAATACGCTGTCTCGGGAGTGTCTTTGCCTTGCATTGTTGCTGCTAGCGCCGGTCGGCGCTGCGCTGGGTCCGGTTCACTGTCCACGACGATGAAGACTCTATCTCTGTCGGGGGAGCCGAGCAATAGCAGCTAGGATCGCGGTGCGAACGGGTTTCCCTTCAGCGGTCAGTTCCGCCAGGTACCAGTTCGGGTTGACGGGTATTGGGGTGTCGCGTATGGCGTCAATGATGTCACTATCCGACCGCCGGGTTGTCGTCACAGGTCTCGGCATCGTCAGTCCGGTCGGCACGGGGACGGCTGCCAACTGGCAGGCGCTGGTAGCCGGCCGGTCGGGCATCGGGCCGATTTCCAAGTTCGATGCGACCGGGGATCCGGTCGGCATTGCCGGCGAAGTAAAGGACTTTGACGCCGCGCGCTACTTCGACAAGAAGGAGATCAAGAAGGTCGATCCGTTCATTCAGTTTGCCGTCGCGGCGGCGCAAATGGCGATGGACGACTCCGGCTTCGAGGTCACCGAAGAGAATGCAGACCGCGTCGGTGTCGTCGTCGGCGTAGGAATGGGGGGGATTGGCACCATCGAGGAAGTGACGACAGCGTATCATCGAACCGGCGTGAAACGGATCTCTCCGTTCTTCGTGCCGCGCCTGATCGGCAACATGGCACCCGGGCATATCGCCATCCGCTTTGGCTGCCGCGGCCCCAATTACGCGCCGACGAGTGCCTGCGCATCGGGCGGACACGGCGTCGGCGAGGCGTTTCGGTTGATCGCCTCCGGACGGCAGGACGCCGTCATCG
>JBGTMF010000628.1:0-20333 GCA_041743795.1 Thermodesulfobacteriota bacterium
ATCGCGGCCGCTGCTGCCACGCTTCGGCGAGGTCGTTCATCCGGCGCTGCGTCGCCGGCATCCACCAACCGTCATCCTCGGCTTCGGCCGGGGCGTCCGGCACCATGGCGCGCGAACGCATCGGCACGCCTTCGAGCCAATCCAGCGCCGGCGTGACGTCGGCTGGATCGGGAATCTCCAGCCAGGTGTCGGGGGTAGCATCTGCCGAAGATGGCGTCGTGTCCTCGGCCACCACCTCGCCGCCGGCGACGCCGGCGTAGCCGACCTCGGCATCAGGCGCTTTCGCCGAATCGAGCGGAATCCAGCCAGCCGTCGAACTCCACTCGAAGGCGACCACCGACGGCGTCACCAACTGCCCGGGCTGCCATTCATCGCCTTTGCGGCAGGCGAAAACCCGCGCGTGCAACCAATCGTCATCCCGCAAATCGAAGGCGATCACGGCTTGCGCGGGGTGGACGCGAGTGCGGTCCGCCAGGGCGCGCGCGACGCTGGGGAAGCGCGACGAGAGAACATTGAGGGCGCGCGCTCTGCTACTGGTGTCGAGAGCCAATTCGCCGACATCGGCGAATCCCGAGAGTAATTCCACCGGCGGAGCCTCTGCAAGCGAGTGGAACTCGCCGTCGCACAGCACCAGTCCGCGAATTCCGTCCAGCGGTTCGACGAAAACGACCCCGTCGTCGAGCCCGCGCTCGCGCCCGTCCGGCCACGCCAGCACCAACGAAACCGCCAAGCCATCGTCCCGTTGCGTAACGCGCGGCACCACGCGCAGTGGAGTGTGGCCGAGGCGCAGGGGCGTGCCCGGCACGATCCCCGCACGGCGCGCCAGCGCTTCGTCCAGGTCCGGCGCCCAGGTGGCGAGTTCGGAGTTCTCCGTCACCCAGTCGAGCAGCGAGGACAATCGCGAGGTTTGAAATCGTTCCACGTTCTGGCCGCCCGCGGCGTTGGCATTGGCTGCGACCCACTCCAGCAGCGCCGCCTGCTCGGGCAGTAGGGATAGGCCGTCACGCCGCTGCTCGGCGCGGATCTGCTGCAATTGCTGCGCACTGCGAGCCGCGCGCGACAGCCGCGCCGTCGTCACCTGCACCTCGAAGAGCACCTGGGCGGAGACACCCGTGGCGGGGACCACGAAGAACGCCAGGCGCAGACGGCGACGCGGGATCGTGCGGCGTTGGCCGACCCAGTCGAGTAACTGGTCGGCGAGCGATTCCTGTTCGCGACTCGAATAGACCGCGGCGAGGTCGCCACGCGTGCGAAACTTCTCGAGCTCGTCGGGCAACCAACCGCCGGTCTCGCGCGCCAGTCGTTGCGCCAATCGCCAACACAACACGTCTGGGTCGCTTTCCTCCAGAATCTCGGCGAAGCCGGGCGCATAGGGACTGACCAACACCGGCGAACTCTCCAACAGACGATCGAGGGCGCTTTCGCGTTGCCAGACCGGCCGCGCCTCGCGCAATGTGACGATCGCCGACTCGGCTTCGTCCCAATCACCGCCGCCGTCGTCCTCCTCGATGGCAGGAGTTTCGACCATGCGGCCGGGCAGGACCTCGCGCAGGCGCGGATCGTCGAAGCCCGTCGCCGCGGCGTCGGCGAGGACTCTCAAGGCAACGGCGTAGGCGTGTTTGCAGTATGCCTCGACCGGACAGGAGCAGGCGCAGTCCCATTCGCCGTCGTACCACTGCCACTCGGTCTCGTACGGCTGCGTCCCCAGGACGGTCGAATGAATGCGGGCGTCTTCGGCCGCATATTCGACGACGCGCCCACTCTCGGCGTAGTCGCCACCGCGGGCGCGGGTCTGCGCGGTAAAGAGAGGCAACGCCGCGAGCAGGTCGTTCAAATGCTCCGGTCGGATCGCCGCGCCTCCAGTCGATGGCTCGGCGGTCACGCTGCCGTCTCCCGCGGCGCCGTCGCCAACTCAGAGGCTTCCGGTACCCGCTCGCCACGCAACCAGGCAGTCAACATCGCGTTGACGGTTTCCGGCGCCTCCTGCTGCACCCAATGTGAGACGCCGGGCAGAAAGCGCAGCGTCAGATCGCGCACATAGTCGTCGGTTCCGTGCGTCGTCTCGAGCGTCAGAGCAATGTCCTCGACGCCCCATAGCATGAGGGTCGGAACTTCGATGACTGGCAGACCTAGCGCCTTCTGGCGGTCGCCGCCGCCGCCGCGCACCAGGGCCCGGTAATAGTTGAGCATAGCCGTCAGCGCGCCGGGCTTTGCGGCGGCGTCGCGATAAACGCGCAGCACTTCTTCGGGAAAGCGACTCTTGTCGATCGCCGAACCTACGAAGGCCTGGCGAATGGCTCGGTAATCGCCCGCACGCAAAGCGGCTTCCGGCAGGCGCGGCAGCTGAAAGAAACCGCCGTACCAGGAGCGTCGGATCTGCTTCCATGTGCGCAGCGCCTTCTCGAATGGACCCGGGTGGGGGACATTCATGATCACCAGACGCTCGAGTGGCCGCAGCCCGCGCATCGCGAAGTACCAGGCGATGACGGCGCCCCAATCGTGTCCGACGAGGACCACGCTGTCACAGCCAGAGGCGTCGATGAGGCCCGCAACGTCGTCGAGAAGCTTCTCGATCGCGTAATCCTGCATACGCGGTGGGCGGTCGCTGTCCCCATAGCCGCGTAGATCCGGTGCCCAAACGAGATAGCCTAGATCGGCCAGTACGGGCATCTGCCAGCGCCAGGAGTACCAGCATTCGGGAAAACCGTGCAGCAGCAATGCCAGCCGGGAGCCGCTGCCGCACGACGCTACGTGGAAGTTGAGGCCGTTGGCCTCGACCCGTTGGTGACGGAAATCCATCGACCAACCCTATCGCACACGCGTAGCCGGCGGAAGTACCATGGGACGCCGGCCGAATTCGGATAGCACCGGCTGTCGGCTCACAAAGTAGCCCTACCCCGGTACATTTCCGCCAGGATGCGCGGGCCATTGTAGCGGAAGCGATCGAGCGCTTGCAGGTCGAAGCCGGCGTGGTGAATCGTCCATCGCGCCCAACGATAACGGATCGAGTGCCGCCAGCGAGTCGACCGCGTCCGTATAGTGCCGGAGATTCAAACCCTTGCGAAGCCGACTTCGAGAACGCGACCGCGCACGTCGCGCAGCGCTTCCGGTCGCAACTCCTCCATCCAGCCCATCACGTAATCCTGCAGGCGCGCGCGAAAAGATATTGTAAGAATCCCATGAAAAGCCCCTCTCGGCCGGCGTTACTCCGCTACCGACTTGCGGCTACTAGCGACCGGCTATTGGATGCTATCGGTCGACTGACAACTGATAACTGACAACCGATAGCCAAAACGCCCCTTTCCTCGCTCAACCCGGCCGTGCATAATGGGCTACCTGACTTGCATGCACCTGACCTGTGGAGTTGACGATGCCCTTAGAAATGACTGTGGAAGAACGCCAAGCCTTCCTCGCGGACCTGCACGTCGGTGTCATCAGCGTCACCGACGGAAGTAAGGGCCCGCTGACACTTCCGATCTGGTACACATACGAACCCGGCGGTGACCTTCGCATCATCACCGACGAGAGATCGCATAAAGCGAAGCGGATGGCGGAGACAGGACGTTTCTCCCTCTGTACGCAGAGCGAAGAAGCGCCGTACAAGTACGTGAGTGTCGAAGGACCGATCACCGGCACCAGGCCCGCCGACTTCGAGAGCGACCTGCGGCCGATGGCACAGCGCTACCTCGGCACCGACCTCGGCAATGCCTACGCCGAGGCGAACACCGTCGAGGGTCAAATCGTCATTTCGATGCGGCCGCAGCGTTGGCGCACGACCGACTATTCGAAGGAGTACAAGCTCTGAAGGATACCCCGCCGCGTCGCGCGGCGGCACCCCTCCCCTGTGCTTCGCTCAACGAATGCGGCTTGCGACGCGGCCACCGCGTACCGTCACGCCAATCTCTCCTTGAAGAACGATAGGACGCGGTCGAGCGCCGCCCTCGTCGGGTGGCCTTCCTCGTCGACCAGGTCGTTCGTCACCACCGAGTGCGCTGCGCGCGTCAGGCCGTGCGGGTTGCCGGGACCGGAATCGATCTCGATCGCTTCGAATCCGTCGCCGAGTTCCCGCCGCAGCGTCTCGAATCGCGCTCGCGTACACATCGGATCGGCGGTGAAGCGCAAGCCGAGGACGCCGCATCCCGCGGCGGCGCGGCGCTTGACCACCTGCAAATCGCCGTCGGAGACGTGGATCGCGGCACGGTGCGCGGCGGTGAGACCGAACGGCAACGAGGGCTGACTCAATACCGGCGCCATCACCGATTCATCGACCATCAGGGCGAGCGCGAAATTGCCGGTGATGCACATGCCGATGGCGCCGACACCGACGCCGCCGCACACTTCGTGCGCCTTGCGACACAGCGCCCGCAGCCAGTCGGTGAGCGGGCTCGATTGGTTTTTCGCCAACACCGAGAATTCGCGCGAGATGCAGGCGCGCGCCAACTGACCGGCAGCGTAGGGAATCGACAGGGGTTGGCCAGGCGTGCCGAACATGTGCGGCAGGTAGACCGTGAAACCGGCGTCGGCGACACGACGCGCAAACTCGGCCACCGGCGGGGTGATGCCGGGAATCTCGTGCATGACGACGACCCCCGGGCCCTTCCCCTTTTTGTAGACGGAGCGCGATACACCGTCGTGCGCAAAGGAAACTGTTTCGAAATCGTCCAGCACCATCGCTCTCCCCCAATTTTCACGAGGCATGAAGGAATCGTCGCGGCTCGGCAAACGACGACAACTTCGCCCGCGCCTTCGCCCGCCAGCGGGGCGAGCCCGCCACACGACGTTTCAGAGGATGCGGCCGAGCAGAGTCGCGGCGTCGGCTCTCTTCTCCACTTTGACGTCCATGTTGAATCGCTCGCCTGGGTCCTGGTTGCGGCAGAGCGCGCGCTGCGACCCGGCGAAGAGTTGATCCAGCAACCCGTCGAGAACGGGTTGAAACGCCGACTCCGTCGCGGCGTCATTCGGTGCCGCGAGTCGGTCGTTGGCGAAGATCTGCATCTCGTCGCCGCGAATCGCGGCCGCGACCGCCTCATCGCGCTCGAGTAGGTCGGCGGCGCGCAGCGCGGTCGCGCATACCGAGCGAAGTCGCTGCGCCAGGTCGCCTTCGACAGGTTGCTTGCGGTAGTAGAGGACGCCGGGCCGTCCGCCGCTCATGTCGAGAGCGTAATTGCCTTCGTGCCCCACCAGCAGGACTCCGGGACCGTCGGGAACGTGCGAGTAGTCGGCAACGTCGATCAACAATCCCTCGACCGCGGAGTTCTGGATCCAGCGATGAAAAAGCGGAATCATTTCGTCGAGCGACGGCGTCTCGGTGAGAAAAACCTTGACGCCGATACGCTGCAGGCCTTCGATGCTGTGCCCCATGCGGTTCAGATCTCCAAGGTGACGACCGTCGAGTTGCCGGCGACCGGTGCGGGCTTTGCCGCGAGCTTCGCCGAGCAAGCGTAACAAGCCTCGACGAAGAGGCTCGCCTCCTCCACCATCTCGCGTGCCGCGGCCGGCTTCTTCGGTATTTCGTTCGATTCGTGCCGGCGAAACAGGTACTGGGCGAACTTGCCGCCGGCGAATCGGTCGAAGAAAATCTCGCTATCGTAATATCGCTGCTTGAACTCGGCGACGATCTGGTCGGGGTCGTCGGTGATGTCGAGAAACTGCATCTTCACCAGGGCCTTGGCGCCCTGCAGCATCGCCTGCAGCGACTTCGCCGCAACCCCGTCGAGGTTGCCGTCGTCGAAATCGAGCTGCGCTTCGAAGACCAACGCCTCGGCTTGCGAGAGATCGAAATCGACCAGCGATACGACCTCGCCGGCGCACTCGCCGGCACCCATGTCGCCGATGGTGAATTCGCGCGGATCGCCCCAATCGGAATAGTACGACACATCGACCTCGCGGGCCGGAACCTTGGTCAGATCGCTCAGCTTCTCTTTCAACACCTTCTTGCCGACGCGCTCGGTGTAATCCTGAAACGACTCCTGCGCCACGCGTTCGCTCAGGTACGCGTCGGTAATCCGGCTGACGACTTCGGGAATGTTCTTCGACGGCACGGCGCCGATCGGTAAGCCGTACGAACCGCCGTTGTCGACCCATTTGCCGCCGAGTACCACCTGGAAATGTGGCACCGTATAGCCGCCTACATTGCGGCTGACGCCGTAGAAGCCGATGTCCGAGACGTGGTGCTGGCCACAGGAGTTGAAACAACCGCTGATCTTGATGCGCATGTTGCGCACCGCCTCGTCCAACTCCATCGCCTTGGCCGCCAGGCGCGACTGCAGCTCTGCCGCCAGGCCGCGCGACGAGGCGATGCCGAGTTTGCAGGTGTCGGTACCCGGGCAGGCGACAATGTCGACGATCGAGCCGGCCCCGGGAGCCGCCAGCCCGAGTTGCTGCAGTTCGCTATACAGCGCCGGCAGGTCGGCCTCGCGCAGCCAACGAAGTACGATGTTTTGCTCGACGGTGGTGCGCACCGATTCGCCGACGTAACGTCGGGCAATGTCGGCGAGGCGGCGCAGTTGGTACGAAGTGATGTCGCCCAGAGGTAAGGTCACCGCGGCGACACAGTAGCCGGGCTGGCGCTGCTTGTAGACGTTGGTCTCATACCAGGCGTCGAACCCCTGCGGACGGGCCGCTCCGTTCAGCGACGCTCCGTCCTTCAACGGCTTCTCGCCGTAGGACGGCAGCGCCTCGAGGAAACCCGCCCAGCGGTCGTCGTGCGGCAGCGTTGCCCGCTCCTCCAGTACCAGCCGTCGGAATTCCTCGATGCCGAGATTCTTGACGAGAAACTTGATGCGCGCGCGAGCGCGATTGCGCTTCTCGCCGAGTCGGGCAAAGACGCGCGCAATCGCCTGCGCCAGCGGCAGGATCTCGTCCTCGGCGACGAAGTCGTCGAACAACACCGCCTCGTACGGCACCGCGCCGAGCCCGCCGCCGACGTAGAGTTCGAAGCCGCGCACGGTCTTGCCGCCGATCTCCCGCGTCACCGCGATGGCACCCATGTCGTGCATCGTCACCAGGCCGCAGGCGTGCTGGCGACAGCCGGAAAACGCGATCTTGAACTTGCGACCAAAATCCTGGACGTCCGGGTGGCCGAGCATGAACGACATCGTCGCCTGCGCGTACGGCGTGACGTCGAACGATTCATCGCGGCAGACGCCGGCCAGTGGGCAGGCGGTCACGTTGCGAACCGAATTGCCGCATGCCTCGCGCGTCGTGATGCCCACCGCCGCCAGACGGCGCAGCATGGACGGAGTGTCGTCGAAGGAGACGTAGTGCAGTTGGATGTCTTGCCGTGTCGTGATGTGGCAGATTCCGTCCGAATACTCCTCGGCGAGATCGGCAAGGACATCCATCTGGCGCGGATCGAGACCGCCGAAGGGGATTTTGATGCGCTGCATTCCCGGCGCGTCCCACATCGTATCCGGCCCCTTGGTTAGACCGACCGACGGATAGGCCAGCGGCTTGGTACCGGTGCCGTCGTTGCGCTGGCCGTTGTCGTAGCGCTGGCCGTAAGCCCCGCGCCGCAGACGCGTCTCGGCAAAGAGCTTCTCCTCGACCTTGCCCTGGCGCCGCAGCTCCATCTGGCTTTCGAAGATGTCGATCTCGCGCGCCCAATCCTCGGGCATCTCGCCTTCGAGCTTCTCTTTCCAGGTCGTCATCGGAATCCCTCGAAACCTTCGACGTGGCCGCGCCGAAGCGATTAATGATGATGGAAGTGTCGATATAACAACACGCGTCGGTGCAATGAAAGAGACCCCGGTGGTAGCTGTCAGCGGTCAGCTGTCAGCTGTCAGCCGTCAGCGGTCAGCAATCAGCATTCAGCCTGGTCACCGGCGATTTGCCGAATCGTTCAAAATTGCGAGGCGGATCCAATGGATCGTCGGCTCAGCCTTGCACCCTCGATTGGCTCAGCGCCTCCGGTCAGTTGCCCTCGGGGTACATCTTGATGGTGCAGCCGAAAGCCTTCGTCTCGCTCGGGTCGGCCGGCTTGCCCGCGGCGACGGCGGCGATGGCATCGCGCAGGAAATGCTGCTCGACGGCGGCGGCGTCGTCGGCGTTGTCGTCGATGGTGCCGCGGTAGGCGAGCACACCCGCGGCGTCGAATAGGTACACTTCGGGAGTGCGTTGCGCGCCGTAGGCGCGGGCCAGCACCGAGCCGGCGTCGATTACGTACGGGAATTCGAAGCGGTGCTCGTCCCGTTGGCGCCGCATCCCGGCCGGACCGTCCTGCGGCACCTTCCTCGCGTCATTAGCGTTGACGGCGATGACGCCGATGCCGGCGCTGCGCGCGGCGCGTCCGAGGTCGCCGATGCGGTCGTTCCACTTCTGCACCCAGGGGCAGTGGACGCAGATGAAGATCACCAGCGTGCCCCGCTCGCCCTCGACCTCGCCAACGCTCCACTTCCGCCCGTCGGCATCGACCATCGCGTGTGACGCCAAGGGGATCGACGCACCCAGATCGAGCGCCGCCAGCGGCGCCGCCGCAAACACCAGTCCAGCGGCAAGCGGCAACATGGCTGTGAATCGCGCGCGCATCATTCGGCCGTCTCCCGGCGCGCTAACGCCGCATCGACGGCGGCGGCAAAGGCCTCAAACTTGGCGGCCCCCTCCCACCACTGCAGCAGGCGTCCGCCGCGGGCGAAGACGAAGGTCGCCGGCAAGGCGCCGGACCAGTCCGGATGCAACGCCTCGATCAATTCCATATCCTTGCCTCCCTTGACGTAGGTCGGAAATGCGACGCCGAGCTCGCCGAGAAACGCCAACGCGTCGACAGCCTGCGACGGAAAGTCTCCGGACAAAAATTCGACGGCTACGCCGCGGTCGGCGTACTCCCGGCGCAAGCGAAGCAGATCCGGAAACTCCTCGCGACAGGGAACACACCAGGTCGCCCACACATTCAACAGCACAACTTCGGCGTCGACCGCCGCCAATGCAGCGCGTAGCTGGCGACCGCTCACCGGCCGCAACAGGCGATCAGCAGCAACGACGTCGGGCGTCGGCGGCGGTGCGGCGACGACGACACAGACCGCCGCGGCGCTCAGCAGGGCCATGATGAAACCAATGCGCACGGTAGATGTTCCTCGATTCTCGATCCGGCAATCGCCGGACACCCCCTACTCTGCCACGCCCCGGCGATCCAATGCGAGGAGAAGCCCGCTGAAGATGAACGCACCTCCCGCGGCTTGATAGAGATTCAGTTCCTCACCGAGGATCAGCGACGCGAGTGTCGCCGTCACGAAGGGCACGCAATAAACGAATGGTACCGTGCGGCTGACGCCGAGAACGCGCATCGCGTGCAGGTAGACGTGCCCCGACAAGACGGAGGGAACAATCGCCAGGAACAGCAGGCCGCCGAGCCCGACGTTCGACGCGGCGGCGAGCTGCGCGACGGGTCGCTCCGGCAGCGCCAGGGCGAACAGCACGCTGCCGCCGACCCCGTAAATAAAGGTGTTGATCAGCGGCGTCGGCAGACCGACGACGGTGCGCCGCGATGCCAGATTGAAGACCGACCACACCGCCGCCGCACACAACGCCAACAGGTCGCCCAGGTTGAGCGTGCCGAGGGCCGTCAGACGTGCCGGATCGCCGCGCGTGATCACCACCACCGCACCTACCAGGGCGATCGACATGGCGAGCCAGCGACGCCGGCTGATGCGCTCCCCGATCAGCGGGCACATGGCGTAGGTCAGCACCGGCATGATGGCGATGATCAGCGAGGTGTTGGTCGCCGAGGTCCGCTCCAGCGACGCCATGAACAACCACGGATAGAGAACTCCGCCGCATGCGACCATCAATGCGAGCGGCCCCGCCACCGGCGCCAGGGACGCGGTGCGGAGGTGGCGCAGGGCAAACGGCAGAACGATGGCCGCCGCCAGGGCGAAGCGCCACGCCGAGGTCGACAGCGCGGTAAAATCACGCAGCGCCAGCTTTCCGGCGATGAATGCGCCTCCCCAGCCGAGCGTCGCGATCAACAATCCCAGGTACGCCAACTCGCGCACGCGCACCTGCGAACGATCGCTCATTGTCGTGGTGCCGGCAGCCATGCGGCGCACCCTACCGCCGCACCGCGGAAAGGGATAGATCTGTTCTACGAAGGTAGGAACAAAGTGCGCTATCCACGACTCACTGTCTTTCGCGCCGCGAGAGGAGAACGAAGATGACCATCGCCGTCGGCCAGAAGGCTCCGCTGTTCAAGCTGCCATCCAACAAGGGCGAGGTAGATCTCGCCGGGGAATTGAAGAAGGGGCCGGTGTTGCTCGTGTTCTACCCGGGCGACGACACACCGGTATGCACCAAACAGCTTTGCAACTACCGCGACAATCTCGACTCCTTCGCCGAGATCGGAGTCAACGTCATCGCCATCAACCCGCAGACGATCGAATCGCACGCGGCGTTTGCGACAAAGTACGATCTCCCCTTCCCCGTCGTCTCCGACACCGATGGCGAGGTTTGTCGCGCCTACGGGGCGAAGAGTTTCCTGGGAATGACCAAGCGAGCACTCGTCCTGATCGGGCGCGGTGGAACGGTGAAGTGGTCCGACTCCAACCTGCCGATCTTCCACCAGAGTGCCGATGACATCCGCAAAGCGATCGCCAACATCGACTTGAATTGAGGGTGCTTCTCGGCCGGCGCAGTCGTCGTCTGGACCCGGCACCGGCGGTTGGGGTAGGTCTGGGCCGACGAGCGCAATCGGAGTCGCCCCGGCTTGTGCCGTCGCCATCCACTGAATCGAGGAGCCCCAGAACCATGCGTGCAGTGCTCTGCAAGGAATTCGGACCACCCGAGTCGCTCGTCGTCGAAGAGGTCGCCGATCCCCAGATCGGCGCCGGTCAGGCACTGATTGAAGTGGCCGCGGCCGGGGTCAACTTCCCCGACGTTCTGATCATCCAGAACAAATATCAGTTCAAGCCGCCGCTGCCGTTCACGCCGGGCGGCGAGATCGCCGGCACGGTCCGCCAGATCGGCGATGGCGTCACCGGGTTGAGAGTCGGCGACCGGATACTCGCGTCGACCGGGGTGGGGGCGTTCGCCGAACTAGCCGCCATCAGGGCGGAGTCGGCAGTGCCGATCCCCGACGATATGGACTTCGTCACGGCCTCGGCATTTCTCTTCGCATACGGAACGTCGCACTACGCGCTGAAGGATCGCGGCCGCTTGCAAGCGGGCGAGACCCTGCTCGTCCTCGGCGCCGCCGGCGGCGTCGGCCTGGCCGCCGTCGAACTTGGAGTTTCCATGGGCGCACACGTCATCGCCGCCGCGTCGACCGATGACAAACTGGAGGTGTGTCGGCAACACGGCGCGCACGAGGTCATCAACTACTCCAGCGAGGATCTCAAACAGCGCGTCAAGGATCTCACGGCCGGGCGCGGCGCCGACGTCGTCTACGATCCCGTCGGCGGCGACTACGCCGAGGCGGCGCTGCGCGCGACGGCGTGGGAGGGGCGCTACCTCGTCATCGGCTTCACCGCCGGCATCCCGCGGCCGCCGCTCAATCTGGTATTGCTCAAAGGTTGCGATATCGTGGGCGTGTTCTGGGGTTCCTTCGTCATGCGCGAGCCACAGCGCCACCTCGCCCACGTCGCGGAGTTGATGCAGTGGTTCGCGGCCGGCAAGCTCAAGCCGCACGTCTCCGGTACGTTTCCCCTGGAGAAAGTCGCCGACGCGCTCAACGAAGTCGGCGACCGCAAGGTGAAGGGAAAGGTCGTCATCACTCCCGCCTGAAAACCCACCACCGCTGCGGCGCCGCGCCGCGTGGCGAAGGAGAATCCATGCATTTCGACTTCAGCGACAAGGTCAAAGATTACCAGAAGCGCCTCAACGCCTTCATGGACGAACATATCTATCCGAACGAGGCGCGATTCGAAGCCGAAGTCGCCGAGGGCGACCGCTGGCAGCCGACGCGGATCGTCGAGGAGCTGAAGCCGAAGGCGCGCGCCGCCGGACTTTGGAACCTGTTTCTTCCACACAGTGAGCATGGGGCAGGACTGACCAATCTCGAATACGCGCCGCTCGCCGAGATTCTCGGCCGCACCGGTTTTGCCTCCGAGGTGTGCAACTGCTCGGCACCGGACACCGGCAACATGGAAGTGCTCGACCGCTACGGATCGGACGAGCACAAGCAGCAGTGGCTGAACCCATTGCTCAACGGCGAGATCCGTTCGGCTTTCGCCATGACCGAACCCGATGTCGCCTCCTCCGACGCCACCAACATCCAGGCGGAAATTCGCCGCGACGGCGACGAGTACGTGATCAACGGCCGTAAGTGGTGGACGTCCGGCGCCGGCGATCCGCGCTGTAAGATCATGATCGTCATGGGAAAGACCGACCCGGACAGCGCCGATCGCTACCGACAGCAGTCGATGATCCTGGTACCGACCGATGCTCCCGGCGTTGCCATCAAGCGCATGTTGCACGTGTTCGGCTACGACGACGCGCCGCACGGCCACGGCGAGGTCGAATTCGACGACGTGCGCGTGCCCGCGTCGAACATCCTGCTCGGCGAGGGACGCGGTTTCGAAATCGCCCAGGGTCGCCTCGGCCCCGGCCGCATCCACCACTGCATGCGCACCATCGGTCTCGCCGAGCGAGCGCTCGAACTCATGTGCCAGAGGCTTCTCTCGCGGCATGCCTTCGGCAAGGAGATCGTCCGCCACAATGTCTGGCAACAGCGAATCGCCGATGCCCGGATCGAGATCGAGCAGTGCCGCCTGCTGACGCTCAAGGCGGCCTACATGATGGACACGGTGGGCAACAAGGTCGCGCGCGCCGAGATCGCCATGATCAAGGTAGCGGCGCCTCGCATGGCGCTGAAGATCATCGACGACGCCATCCAGGCGTTCGGTGGCGGCGGAGTCTGTCAGGACTTCCCGCTGGCGCGCATGTGGTCGGGCGTGCGCACGCTGCGGCTGGCCGACGGTCCGGACGAGGTGCACAAGAACCAGATCGCCCGGCTGGAGCTGAAGAAGTACATGAGCTGATGGCCGGCGGCGAATGTCTGTTGGTCGTCAGCCACCCCGACGACGACGCCATTTTCGCCGGCGCGCTTCAAGCGCATCTGTCCGCGGCGCGCTGGTCGGTCGTCTGCGTGACTCATACGGCCGACTCCGTACGCGGTGGCGAGCTGATCGCTTGGCAGCGCGCGCTCGGCACCGATCCGACGCGGATCCATTTTCTCGGCTTTGCCGATGCCCAAGAGGACTGGCAGCAGCGGCGCTGTTCGTTCACCGATAGCGACATCGCCGCGGCATTGCTCCGACTGCGAATGCAACCGAGCCTGGTCGTCACCCACAATGCACGCGGGGAATACGGCCACCCGCATCACGTCGCCACCCACCTCGCCGCGCGACAGGCGTACCCAGACGCACCGTGCCTAGCCTTCGGCTTCGGTGTCTGCCACGCCGACATCTCCACGCCCAGCCCCGGTAAGCGCGCCGAAGTCGCGCGCTACTACCCGTCGCAGGCGACCTCGATCCGACGCACTGCCCGATCCAGCGAACGCTTCCTTTGGTTGCGACGCCCGCAACAACCGGTGGATGCTGCCGACGTACGCGTGTTCGAACAGCTGCGCACGCTCGAGGGCAGACTGTCGAACGGCCAACCTCAGCATGCCTGAGAAAGATTCGTGAATTTGCGCTGCTCAGTAGACGATGACGCCGCGGGCGTTCTTGCCCGCCTCCATATCTTTGATCGCCTGCGGTGCCTCGTCGATGCTGTAGGTCTTCGAAACCATATCGTCGAGATTGAGTTTGCCGCCGCGGTAGAGGTCGAGCAACATCGGCATGTCGGAGCGGAAGTTGGCGTCGCCGTAGAAGCTTCCCTTGATCGTCTTGCCGTCCGAAGCCAACATCAGAGCGTTGAACGGCACCGACTCCATCAATGATCCGAGACCGACGATGATCGTCATGCCGCCTCGGCGCGCAGCGTTGTGGGCGGTCAGCATCAACTGCGGCACGCCTACGGCCTCGAAGCTATAGTCCGGTCCGTGTCCGCGCGTCAGCTCCTTGCACTTGCCAACCGGGTCTTCGTTGCCGGCGTTGACCGTGTGGGTCGCCCCGAAGTTGCGCGCCATCTCCAATTTGTTGTCGGCGACGTCGACGGCGATGATGGTATTGGCGCCCGCCAGCCGAGCCCCTTGGATGATCGACAGGCCGACGCCGCCGCAACCGAATACGGCGACGCTGGCGCCGGGGTGAACACCGGCGGTGTTGATCACCGCGCCAACGCCGGTCATGACGCCGCAACCGACCAGTGCCGCTTTTTCGAACGGAATCTCTTTGTCGATGACGACGGCCGAAATCGCTGGCACCACCGCCTCCTCAGCCATACAGCCGAGGAACTGCATGACGAGAAGTTCCTCGTCGCCTTTCGTCACCCGCGAGGTGCCGTCGAGCATCCGCCCGTGCGGGATTCCCGCCTCGCAGAACTGCGGCGACTGAATGTTGCAGAAGTGGCAGATTCCGCAGTGCGGCACGAAGCTGAGAACGACGTGGTCGCCGACGGAGAAGCCGGTGACGCCTTCCCCGACCTCGGCGACGACACCGGCCCCCTCGTGGCCGAGCACCATCGGCGTCGGTAGCGGCAGCGTGCCGTTGATCACCGACAGATCGGAATGACAAACCCCGGTCGCGCCCATTTTGATGCGCAGCTCGCCCGCCTTCGGCCCGGCGAGATCGACCTCCTCGACGGCGTATTGGTTCAACTCCCTGGTGATGAATGCCTTCATGCTGTACCTCCGCAAACACAGATCTCGAAAGGAGTTGTCTATGCCAGGCGACGCCTCGGTGCCAGCCACCTGCGGAGAAACCTGTGGCGACGGTGCCCGATGCGGCCGATCGCGTCCTCAGTTAAAGTGATGGTCGATCGCATTCAGAACGACGCCGGGTCGTATGGGTCGGTGCCGTTCCGTTCTTCGTCCGCGTCGAGCACGCCGTCGGCGTCGTAGTCGGCCAACGGCGGCGCCGTGACCTCGATGAGGCCGGGATTGCCGCTGGCGACAGACTCGAGAAACGTCACGAGTTGCGCGGCGTGTTCGCGCACCGGTTGCTCGAAGGTGAAACCCAACGGAAGGCGCGGGCGCTCGGCGCCGTCGAAGTCGAGGTTCGGCAAGAAGTAGCGGGTGTCGAAGCGTCCGTAGCCGAGACCGTGATTGGCAGGCATGTACTGCACCGCCGCTCCGGTGCGACCGCTCTCCAAATTGGCGACCACCGGTGCCTGCACCGATTCGATGCCGGGCAGGGCGAAGAGGCTCGGCATCGCTAGATCGAGACCGAGGGCGCGCACGAGGGCAACGGTGGCGATGTTCGGCAACACCTCGTCGTAGGGGGCGTACGTCACGAGTAAGTCGGGCGGTGCACGCTCCGCGACCAGGCGATCCTCAAAGACATGCGGCGCGTAGGCGATCGGGTCCCCGGCTTCCGTCACTGCGGCGAGCAACAGCGCCACCGGATGGAACTCGTCGATCGCCTCGTCCCCTTGCAGGCCGAGCGTCGCGCTCGACACGGCGCCTACCAGCGGCGCCAACTCGGCCGAGCCGGTGCTGATCAGTTGAACGAAGCTCGCCCCTGGGACCTGCAGCGCCGCGGCGTCGATCTCCGGTTCGACGGCGATGGTCATCGCACCGATGATGCCGCCGAGCGAGCCGCCGCTCCAATAGATGCGCGTCGAGTCGAGTCGCGGCACCTCAACGACGCCGGCGCTCGCCAGCGGCGACAGATCGAGCCGCGAACTCTGGATCAGGCGCACGAGACTGCTCTGGTCGAGAACAGTCTGGCGGAAGTTGTCCTGCATGGCGCTGAAGTCGGTAAAGGCGGCGAAGAACGGCACGGGGAAGTCGAACGTGTCCGGGATGCCGTCGGGTCCCTCGTACGGTCCAGGGTAGTTGTTGATCGCGTCGGGGGCGCCGGAGCGCGCGCCGTGGAGAACGTCGTCGATGCCGATCATGGCGAAGCCGGCGCGCGCCAACTCGTTGGCGACGCCGAGCATGCTGCCGCGGTGGTTACTGAGGCCGTGGCCGTGGATGACGACCGGATAGCCGCCCGCTGGAGCCGGCCGACGCGGGATCACCAGCGTGACCGGGATCAAGGTATCGGGGGCGGCGAGCCGGTAGCTACCCGACGCGGAATCTCGTTCGAATCGCCCCGTTTCCGGATCGAGAAAGCTCGGCGCCACGAATGCAGCCGAGGCAATGACGGCGATCTCGTCGTGCGCGATACCGGTCGGGTTGTCGCCGCCGGGCCATTCCAGTCCGTCCTCGTCGATGGCCGGTGTACCCAGCCAATCGCCCAGCGACGGTTCAGTGCCGACGCCAAACACGGCGATCGTGTATGGCGCTGCGACTTGCGGATCGAGGATCAGTTCCGGTTCGGGCTGATCGAGGAGTCGCTGCCGCAGTTCGGCCAACTCAAAGGCGCGGCGCGACGTGGTGAACACTGCAAGGCTGGCGACCTCGCCGCTATCGAGCAGGCGATCCATCGCGTCGCCGTAGAGCTGCTCGATCGGCGTCGACCGGTCCCGCAACTCGGCGATGCGCTCCAGTTCGGGGTCGGCGACCAGCCTGGCGCCGTCCGTAGTACGCACCCGCGAGGTCAGTACGACGGCGTGGCGAACGCCGGGTGGCAAGACGACGCCGGGAACCGGGATGACAGAGACGCAGCCGAGTGTCGGCAGGAACTTGGCATACGCCGGATAACGCCTGCCGAACCTCGACGAGGTGTCGTCGACGTCGGCGATGAACACGCTTGCATCGGCTGCTGTTGCCTCACTCCACGTGCGCGGCAAGGTGCGCGGATCCACCTCGCTGGCGACGAAAAACAGGGCACCCGTCGAGCGGCCGAAACCGTCGAGTCGCGACAGCGCGTTCGCAATGGCACCCGGCATCGAGGCGACCCGCTCCAGTCCGGGAATGTCGCCCATCGTCCCGTCGGCGTTCAGATACAGATCGCTCGGCCAGGGAATGTCGCCGAACGCCGTTGCTCGTGTCGCGCTGGGCCGAAAGGGAACCGGTTCCCCCGCCACATCGTGATGCCCGCCGTCGCCACAGCCGACCGCGGCGAGGATCGAGCCGCCCAACACGGCGGCGAGCACTGTTCTCGATTTCCACAAATTGGGGCGCATGGCGTCCCTCGCAGATACTACTTCGGCGTCGCCGAGGGCAAACATTCCGATCGCCACCGAGAGGATCGAGGTGAGGGTGATTGAATGCCGCCGAAGGCTTTCGATTTGTTCGGCTGCGCCGCTTGTCTCATCCCCCTCATCCTCACCTTCTCCCAGCCGGGAGAAGGAACTCTTGGGAGCCAGCGGGGGCGCGCTCGTCGGCCCGATGCCTGCGGTTGACTCGGAGGGCGAACATGAGAAAAGGGCGTGGCGCCTGCGCCTTGCTGCCAGAACCAGATGCTCTTCAACAGCCTCGACTTCGCCGCCTTTCTGCTCGCCGTTCTCGCGGTGTGGAGCGCCATCCCGCACGATGCGTGGCGCACAGCGCGTGGGTTCCTGGTTCTGGTCAGTTACGCGTTCTATATGGCCTGGAACCCACCTTTCGGGCTGTTGCTTCTCGGCTCGACGGTCATCGACTACACAATCTCGCGGCGTCTCGAGCGCAGCGAACACAGCGGAGCGCGGCGCGGCTTCGTCGCACTCAGCCTCTGCGTCAACCTCGGCGTACTTGGATTCTTCAAGTACGGCGGCTTTCTCGGTGACAGCGTGCGCGCGGTGCTGGGGCTCCCTCCGCTGCCGCCCGATAGCATGCTCGCCAACCTCGTCCTTCCGGTTGGCATTTCGTTCTACACGTTTCAGACACTCAGCTACACGATCGACGTATATCGGCGCGATCAACCGGCGTGCCGGAGCCTGCTGGACTTCATGCTTTACGTGGCATTCTTCCCGCAGCTCGTGGCCGGGCCGATCGTACGGGCGCGCGACTTTCTTCCGCAACTCGCGGAACGCACGCGTCCAGACGGGCCGACGCTGGAGGATGCCTTCAGTCGCATGGGAATGGGCTTCTTCAAGAAGGTGGTGCTGGCCGACACGTTGGGCGCCTTCGTCGATCAGGTGTGGGAGGTGCCCGGCTCCATTCCGCGTTGGAGTGCCGTGCTCGCAACGTATGCATACGCGTACCAGATCTATTTTGATTTCTCGGGATACTGCGACATCGCCATTGGCGTCGCCCAACTATTCGGTTTCAAGTTGCCGGAGAATTTCAACCGGCCCTATCTCGCAGCCAGCCCGCGGGAGTTCTGGCAGCGCTGGCACATGTCGCTTTCGACGTGGCTGCGCGACTACCTCTACATCCCGTTGGGCGGCAACCGAGCCAGCCCCGGTCGAACCTATGTCAACCTGATGATCACGATGCTTCTCGGCGGACTCTGGCACGGCGCAGCATGGACCTTCGTGATCTGGGGAGCGTTCCACGGCGTTCTGTTGGCGATTGATCGCTTCGTCCGTGCCCGTGTCACACTGCCGACAGGAATGCTTGCCATGTGGGCGGGGCGTATCCTGACTTTTCATCTGGTCTGCATTGGGTGGATCTTCTTCCGCGCCGGAACGCTCGATAACGCATTGGCATTCATCGGTTCGTTCGATAATCCCGGCTTCGAGGACTCACATGCTGCGCGCTGGGCACTCGCTGCGCTCGCGGCCGCCATCGTTGCGCACGCCATCTGGAAGGCACCGACGCTGCGACGCTGGCACACGGGTTGGCCGCCCGCGCTACAGGGGGTCGGGTACGCATTGCTCATCGTGCTCGTTTATCTCTTTTCCCCCGCCAGCGAACGATTCATCTACTTCCAGTTCTGAGGCATGAACCGGATCGGTGTCATCGTGCTTGCCTGCGCGTTGTCGTTGGCGGCAGCCGTCACCTTCAGCCGGGCGCGCTGGCTCGCTCCGGCGATGACGCAGGGGCGAGCGATCTTCGAACACCGCAACCGAATCCGCAGCATCCTCGACACGCCACCGCCGTTCGATGTGCCGAGCATCCTTTTCATGGGGGACTCGACGGCCCTGGGAGAGGCCGACTATCCTTCGTGGGTGCACGGCATCGGTACCGCGCTTCTACAAGAGCGGGTGTACCCGATCTACGATATCTATCGAGGGCAGGACACCTTCCACCACTATTGTGTCAGCGGCGCACTTCTCGCGTGGAAACCGGAGGTGGTGGTGATCATTATCAACAATCGCATGATGGTAGCCAAACGTCGGGAGGGCGTGGCCACCAACCTCTGCTCGTTTTTGCCAAGCGACCAGCTGATTCGCTCGCTCGGCCTGCCTTGGCACGATCGCGGGCTGTCCCTGGTTCGCCTGGGTTTGACGCAAGCGTTGCGCTTCGAGGCCATCGAAGGATCAGTCATGTACTTCGAGGGACTGCGCCGCCTATTCGCGGACCATTGGATGGCGCCATCGGATGCAGCGCTGGTCCGGGCGCGCGCACGCGCGTTCCAGCGCACAGCAACACGATACGATCAGCCGGTAACGCACTCGCATCCACTCGTTCGCGCGCTCGGAGCGCTGGTCAGCGAAGTCCATCGCGCCGGGGGTCGCGCCTTAGTGGTCGTCACTCCGGTTCCCATCCATTGGATGGAGCGCGACGTGCCGTATGAGCCGGCGGTCTGGCGCCGACGCCACGACGCGCTGAACGACGTCGTCACGTCGGCTGGAGGCGAGTTGCTCGACCTCCACAACTTACTCGGTCCGTCGGAGTTTCGGGACATCGCCGGCCACTTGAACGCATCCGGCCACGCGCGCATGACCAACGCGGTGGCACCGACCGTCTATCGCATGCTGGGACTCCCCGAACCCAATCCCATGCCGGTTCCGGATCCTCCTGCGGAGAAGGCGCGCGGCGGTCGCCGGCCCCCGCTACGCCGGTAGTTGCGGGAGAATCAGCGCTTCGCGGTCACGGTGATGGCGCCAGCGACACCAGTGGCGCCTGGCACCGCCTGCCCGTCCGGCGTGCTCATCGCCACGGCGCTGATCGCCAGCGAATAGGTGCCTGGTTGCGCCGTCGACGGGATCCGCACCGTGCAGGTGTACAACACTACGCCGTCGGAGATCGGTCGAGTGTCGGTGACGGAGAGGACCAGCGCGCGCATACCAGTACAGGTGCGACCGCTGCACTTGTTGGGGCGAAAGGCGAAGGCGGTGGCGTTCTTGCCGATCGCCGAATTGACCGTGCAATCCGGTACGCCGGCCGACTTGCTGGCCAGGGGAGTATTGGCAGGATCGAGCTGGATGTCGTTCTGGGCGCCCGCCACGGTCGCTCCGCCAGTGCGCAGAGTCGCCGAGAACGTCACGGTCTGACCGGGAGCGCCGCTGACCTTGCTCAACACCACCGCCGGCTGGCCGGACGCAAC
>JBGTMF010000629.1:0-4504 GCA_041743795.1 Thermodesulfobacteriota bacterium
CCGCCGCCGCGACGACAGGGCCAGCGCGAGTGCCATCGCCGCCGCCCAGAGGATCGCCGTGTGCTTGTTGAGCAGCGACAGACTGAGCCAACCGCCGAGCGCCAGCCAGCGTTGCGTTCGCGACGACTCCAGAGCGCGCAGCAGTAGTAGTACGGCAATCGTCCAGAACAGCGGCTCGAAGACGACGATATTGAGCATCGCCGCCATGCGCAGGTACGCCGGAGCGAAGAGGATCGCCAAGCAGCACAACGAGGCGGCGAAGGCGCCGCCGCCGAGCCGCGCCACGAGATGAGCCCCGAGGTAGACGGCGACGGCACCCGCGAGCGCCGCTGGTAGCCGCATGGCGAACAGACTGTCGCCGAGCACGGCTTCGGTGAGCCACAACAGCCACGGCGTCAACGGCGCGTGGTCGACGTAGCCGAAGTCGAGGAAACGCGCGCAGTCGCGGAAGTAGTACTCGTCCCGATGCTGTCCATATCGGGTCAGGATCGGGACGTGCAGCAGCAGCTTCGCCGCCGCGAAGGCGAACCCGACTCGGACTGCCGCCGCCGCGTCACCGGAGCGCCACGCGGTCGTCGTAACCGACGGTCTCGTTTGCAACGACGAGCTTCCAGACATCCATGCGCGATGCGGCGTCATCACCTGTCCTCCAATGCTCACACGTGACGCCTTCTGGCACCCGGCACGTGCAAACTGGGAAGTTCAGGGTACTTCACCGGGTCGCGATCACCAGCTCCTCGTCGATTGCCCTGCCGACGGCGGTGATCACCGCTTCGTTGATTCGGGCTTTGGTCGCCATGAAGCTCGGAGGGTCGAGGGTCTTGAGCCGCGCCGCTTCACCCGCGACCGCGGCATCGAGCTGATCGGAGGCGACGACACGGTCGACGAAGCCCAGCCGCAAGGCTTCCTCGGGATCGTACATCGCACCTGCTTGGACGCGCGCGAAGCCGGGAGCTGACAACCTGTGTCGGGCGAGCTCGACGGCAAATCGGGGGAGGGTCAATCCGATCGCGGTCTCGTTCATGCCGATCTTCCAGGGACCGGCGACGGCGACGCGCACATCGGCCGACAACATTAGAAATGCACCCATCGGGTAGGCGTGGCCTGTGCACACGGTGAGAACCGGTCGCGGGAAGGACAGCAGGCGCACAATTAGGTCCGCTCCCGCGCGCAGCATCTCCACGGTGGCGTCGAGGCCGCGGTCGAACGTGCGCAGGTCGAAGCCAGCGGAGAAGATGCCGTCGCGGCCGCGCAACACCACTACCGCACCTGCGTCCTCTGCCCTGTCGAGTTGAATCCCGAGTTCGCGAATTCGCTCGGCCGACAACGCGTTGGCCTTGCCGTCATCGAGAGAGATCAGGGCAACTCCGTCTCAAGGACCTGGGTCCTGTGTCCTCGTCTGGCAAAGCCTCGTCGAGACGCAGCTACTTCTCGGGGTTGGGGGATGCCGAAGGCGTTACGTGCGGCTGCACCAGCTCGACGGTGCGTCGCGCGCCGTCGCGCGCCCGGACGGCGTCGTCGCGCGTGTAGAAGCCGGACGGAGTCAGGTCCTCGGCTCCGTAGAAGGCCAACTCGCGATCGCGGCGCAGCTGGCGCGAGATCTCCGCGAGGGACTCGAGGTGCGGGGCGAGAGACTCGGGCAAGCGCGCCCGCTCCGCCACTAGCACGCCCGATACGTCGTGGATGCGGGGCGGATCGATGCCGGCGGTGCGCAGCAACGACTTCAAGGCCAGCTCGACAATCTCCTGAGACTCGCGGACGACGTCGGCCCAGCTCTCGGCGGCAAACAACACGTCAACCGCGCGCAGGCGAATCGCCGCCCGGTGGATGTAGTCGCGCGCCAGCTCTGGACTGTGCATTTCAGGCCGCCTCCACCCAGTACGGTTGGCCGTGGATCTCGCGGCGGATGATCTCGCCGGCGACAATGCGGCGGCGAATCTCCACCAGCCGCCGCGCCACCGACAAGTCGCGGTCGTAGAGGATGACGCCTTCGACGGCCGCCTCCGCCCACAGTCCCGAAATCCGCGCGCGCGGCTCCGGCAAGTGGACGAAGTGCGCCTGTACCGGGCGCGAATCCCAATCGATCGGCTCACTCTCCCACAGGGTGTACAACGCTCGAGTGATGGCGCCGTCTACGATGACGAGGATGTCGACATCCGAACCGTCCGCCAGTTGGTCGCGCGCCCAGGATCCGAAGGCGACGACGCCGGTCAACCGGTCACCGCACAGCGCAACGGCGCGCCGTATTACCTCGGCCATCGGTCCCACTGCGCCCGGCGACGCCAGCCGCCGAGCACAGTACTCATTGAGCGACATTCCGGATCGCGACGCTTCGTCGCGCAGCATACCGTGCAACGCCGGATCGATGCGCAGGACGAATCTGCCGGACGGCACGCCCCGGGCCTGCCGAGTGGTATCATTCATGATAGCTAGTGATATCATCAAGGCGCTCATCCGTCAACGCAGAACGCGCCCGGTAGGCGCTACCACCGGAATGGTCCAACTGGGTTGCGGCCCCGAGGGGACAAAGCGAACGTAGATAGCCATTCGTCCGCCTCCAAGAACGCCGCGCCGAGGATAGCGCAAACCGTGAACTCGGCCGACTCGTTACCTACGTAGCTCGCCCTTCCCGGACGCGGCTCCTTCTCTTGCGGCGCGCGGCTGCGCCACACAGTGCCAACAGGCCGCTGAGCAGGACCTGCGTCGAGGCACCGCTGCTCTTCGCCTGAATCGAGCACCCGTCACCGTCCGCCTGGTGGTCTCGGCGTTGGACGCGGTGCCCGTCGGTGTCCAGGTCGGCGTCGAGTGCGGGATCGCCGCGGTCAACGTCGGCGTCGGCGTGGCCGGGGCTGTCGGCGGCGGAACCGGCGGTTGGGTCGGCTCTCTGATCGCCGCCGCGTGCGCTCCGTCGCACTTTCCATCGTAACAAGTATCCAAACAGTCACAGTCATCGCTGTACGCGCGCCCCTCTTCGCTGTGGGTCGGGGTGCAACTATCTCCGAGCGTATCCGACGCGAGGCAGCCGCTGATGCAGAGGTCGTCGCTTCGTTTCGGGAGGCAAACCGCGCTCGTCGAATCGATCCGAGCACATGCGTTGCCGGATGGACAGCACGAGTCGACGCACTCCCCCGCGCCGAGCTCACCACAGGCTTGACACACGCCGCTCGAATCACAGTAGTCACCGTTGTTGCATCCACAGCCGTTGGCGCCGCCCCCACAGCTCACGCCATCGCACGCAACGCACGTTCCGCGTGACTCATCCTGGGGGACGTCGCATACGTCGATTCCCGGACACTCGCAGGTGATGAAGTTTCCGGCCGTGCATCCGGTTTGGAGACAGGACCCATTCTGGCACTCGCCGAGGTCGGAGCAGAATATATTGGGCGAACAGACGGACCCATTCTCCAGCATCACATCGGCCGGGCAGGACGGTTTTCCGTCGAGATCCTCCTCGCAGAACTCCGCCGGGTCACAAGCGCTTCCGGAGCGACACAAGGCCCCGACAGGCTTGGTCTCGTCGGGAGGGCAAGATCCTCCCGCAAAAGGATCGTACTCGCACTCTTCCGCTATGTCGCACGTGCCTTCCGCGGGACGGCAGACTTCGCCTGCCGCCTTGTTCCGAAGATCTGGTGGACATTCCGCGGAGCTTCCGGTGCAGTACTCAGGAGGGTCGCAGGTACCGTCGTCCCCGGCACGACACACCGTACTCGCACTCTTGTACGTGACCGGGCAGGGTTGGTCCGGAACGCCGAGACAGGTTGCGCTTTCTCTGCAGCTGACCGGAAAGGCAGAAGCTATGTGGCAGACCGTGGTCGAAGTCGCGTCGTTCGCCGCGAACCGATCGTTGGGGCAGGCTTCGCCCGGTACTCCGCTGCAGGTCTCATCCGGATCGCAGATGTCACCGCTCCCCTCATTGCAGACGAATCCAGCGGCTCTGTGCTCGTCGGGAGGGCAGGTTTCGCCGGCGACGCCGGTGCACGTCTCGTCTGGATCGCAAATGTCGCCGCTGCCGGGTCGACACAATTGACCTCCCGCTTCGACGTGGTTGGAAGGACAGGGAACACGGGCGGAGCTCGACGAGACAGACGCCAGCGTCGCAACGAGTCGTTTGACATCCGTCCAACTGAATTCCCGCATCGCACATCGCGCCGTCGGCCTGGCCCGCGCAGGGATCCTGGCAAATCGATCCGGTGCACACGCCGCTCGTACAATCGAAGCCGCCACCACAACTCGACCCTGCCGGGCAGCCGGCGCATGCCGAGCCACCACAATCCACGTCGGTCTCGTCCTGGTTCTGTACGCCGTCACTGCAGGTCGCGTCGATGTCCTCGATGTCCAGCCGCAGCCCCAGCTCGCTGTTCGTCGCCATCACAAACGACGCCACGATCTCCGCCCGGGTGTCGGGCGGGCTCGCGTCCGCCGGATCGTCTACCGCCGCCTCGCCGAAGGCCGCGTACGCGATCGCCGCGCCGCTCGCCACGAATACCAATACCGCGGCCGCGAC
>JBGTMF010000630.1:0-1781 GCA_041743795.1 Thermodesulfobacteriota bacterium
GCGATCGAGCGCGGCGTCCAGGGTGTCCGGGCGCCCCGGCAGGCGCGCGAAGGCCAGGTCGCCATCGAGGCCCTCGTCGTCGGCGACGTACGTCATCTGCACGCTCGGCAGGAGGGTCTGCACGAACTTCTGCGTATCGCGCGTGTCGCGACCGGCGAAGAGGAGGAGCAACGTCGGTTTGTTCTTCTTCCACCCCTCGAGCGCGCTCAGAATGTCCCATTCCATCACGCCGGGAATCGGACGACTGCGCAGCCAAGCCGCGTCGTTCCCGATGAGAGCATTGCTGCTCTTGCCGGCGGCGCCGATCACCTGCTCGCCGTCGAGGACGTTCTCTCGCAGCCAGTTGCTGAGAAATGCCAGGTTGTTGCGCACGACATGGCGAACGCTCGGCGCGTACCAGTATTCCTGTAGAAACGACCAGTTCGCCCGCGCCGCCCAGACCAGTCCGGCGACGAGCAGCGCCATCGCCAGCGCGTGACCGATACGTCCCCAGGCGCGTCGCCAGACGGTGAGGATCGCCGCTCCCGCCAGGCCGGTGAAGTAGTAGAGATAGGGAATTGCCACCGCCAGACGCAGTGGATTGAAATCCGCGGTGACGACCATCGCGCCGATCGCGGTAGCGAGGAAACCCACCGCGAATAGACCGGAAAGCGACGCCGCGGGGTGTGCTATACAACCGGCAAAGCCGATCAGCATCAGTGTCGCCGACACGGGGTCGACGAGGGGGCGCCGAGCGAGATTGCGAGCTTGCGAGGCATCGCCGCGAAAGTAGAGAAGTCCGATTGTATCCAGCGATCGCTCCGCGCGCATTTGCAGAACCCGCCGCCAGTCGTACGCTTCGTTGTAGTAGTGCCTCTGCGCCCGCGCTCGGTTGAGGCCGTTGAAATACTCGTTCCACACACGTCCCTGCAGTCGCGTGCCAAATAACGGCACGCTCATCATGGCGATCAGCGCCAACATCAGGGCAGGCCGGCCGATGCGCAGTGTCCAGCCGGCCGTGCGGTCGCGCAGGGACATGATGGTGCCGCCGGCCAGGGCGAAGAAGACCGCCGGTCGATAGGCGATGTACTCCCACAGCAAATACCCACCGAGCAGGCCCATGACGGCGAAGGCCGAGGGGCGCCCGCGCCGGGCTGGGCCGAGCAGCAGCGCAAACATCACGGCAACCGTCAACACATCGGGATTGAATCCAATGCGCGAGACGACGGCGTCCCACGACGACACCGCCATGAAGGCGGCGCCGATCGCCGCCGCCTGCCAACCGGTGGCGGCCCGCAGCCAATGGTAGACAGCAACGACGGTGAGGGTGCCGACCAGCGCGTAACCGACTCGCATCGAACCCAACGTCGCTCCGCCGACGGCAATCGACAGTGCGGAAATCCAGGTGTGGCCGATGAACTCCCAGCGTTGCCGTTCTCCAGCCAGGTAGCGCGCTCCCCAATTGCCGAACTGGAGATCTTCGATCTGCGTGATTCCGGCCGCACCGGGAAACTCGTCGATCGCGCCGAGCCGCACCAACGCCGCGACGCCGGTAATCAGCAGCAGCGCCACCAGCGAAAATGAGCGTGCCGACGGTACCGACGGTGGGCGAAAACGGCCGGTTGCCAAATCGAGCCCGAGTGCGAGCAGGGCAGTCCCGCCCAGCCAACTGAGCCAGGCGCGGTCGAACGCGCCGCTCCAATCCAGGTAGAATGCTCGAGTGGCCCAGATCCAAAGCCCGGCACCTGCCAGCGCCAGGCCGATACCGGCGCGCCGCGGCGACCGATCGACACCGTCGCCCC
>JBGTMF010000631.1:0-12670 GCA_041743795.1 Thermodesulfobacteriota bacterium
AGATCGCGGCCGCGCGGCGCCGCCGTACCTCGCGACCGGGTTCTGGCTCTCGCTCGCCGCCGACGCCGAGAACCGGCTGCGCACCTACGTGTACGAGTATCTCAAAATCATCGACGACGGCATCGCTCGCGCGGTCGCCGAGACGATGACCTGTTTCACTCCGCAGGCGGTCGGCGACGCACTCGACGCGATCGCGGCAGAAGGCTGCGACGAGTGCTTCCTGGTACCCGCGACCCTCGATCCCGTCGAGGTCGATCGTGCCGCGAGCGTGATCGCCGCCCGGCGCTGGTGATGGTGGGAGTAGCCGCTCGTTGAAAAACCGAGGGCGGGTAACCGACGGTCTTTTGCTATCGTTTAGGGGTTGCCACGGTTGCAATCGCAACGGGCTGCTAGCACAACCGTTCGACAGATCACGGAGAGGCGAGCATGGCACGAATCAACGAGAACTTCCTGAAGCTCAAGGCCGGATACTTGTTTCCGGAGATTGGCCGGCGGGTGAAAGCGTTCTGCGACGCCCATCCGACCGCGCCGGTGATTCGCCTGGGGATCGGTGATGTTACCGAACCGCTGCCGCCGGCGATCATCAAAGCCCTGCACGCCGCTGTCGACGAGATGGCGCAGCGGGAGACCTTTCGTGGCTACGGTCCCGAACAGGGCTACGAGTTTCTGCGCGAGGCCATCGCCGAGAAGGACTACCGCGCGCGCGGCGCCAATGTGGTTGCGGACGAGATATTCGTTTCCGACGGATCGAAGTGCGACAGCGGCAACATTCTCGACATTTTCGGCGCGGGCAATGTGATCGCCGTTACCGACCCGGTGTATCCGGTCTACGTCGACACCAACGTCATGGCCGGTAACACCGACGACGCCGATGACGGCGGGCGATACGGCGGCCTCGTCTACGTTCCGCTGACGGCTGAGAACGGGTTCACTCCCGATCTGCCGAATCGCCCGGTCGACCTGATCTACTTGTGTTACCCGAACAACCCAACCGGAACGGTTGCGACGGCGGCGACACTGAAGAAGTGGGTCGATTTCGCCCGCGAGCACGGTTCGATCATCTTCTTCGATGCGGCCTATGAATCGTACATCACCGATCCGTCAATTCCGCACTCGATCTTCGAAATCGAAGGCGCGCGGGAGGTGGCCATCGAGTTCCGCTCGTTTTCGAAGAGCGCAGGCTTCACCGGCACGCGCTGCGCCTTCACCGTCGTTCCGAAGGAGTTGACGGGAACGACTGCGAGCGGTGAGAAGCAACCAGTGCACGCCTTGTGGAACCGCCGCCAATCGACGAAGTTCAACGGTGTCCCGTACGTCATTCAACGGGCCGCCGTTGCCGCGTACTCGCCGGAGGGCGCGGCGCAAGTGCGGGCGTTGATCGACTTCTATCTCGCCAACGCCCGCCTTCTGCGCGAGGGGCTGGCGAAGGCCGGGCTGGCGGTCTACGGCGGCGTAAACGCGCCCTATGTTTGGGTGAAGACGCCGGGGAACACGACGAGTTGGGACTTTTTCGACCAGCTGTTGGCAAAGGCGAACCTGGTCGGCACTCCGGGCAGCGGCTTCGGCGCCAGCGGAGAGGGTTACTTCCGCCTCAGTGCGTTCAATAGCCGCGCCAACATCGAAGAGGCGGTGGCGCGCTTGCAGAGGTTCGTCGGCTGAACTAGGCCGCAATGAATTGAGGGACGTTTCTTCCGCTCCCTGCTGAGACTGTCGAGTTTCTCCGAAACGAGGCTTCGACAAGCTCAGCCTGAGCGGCTGGAGGGTTGTTTCCAAAGGACTTTCTCCGCTCACCCTGAGCTTGTCGAAGGGTGTTTCCACATTTATCGACGGGTGGGCTGAGAGGGTTGAGACCTCTGGCGATCATCGCCCGGTGAAGCGCGGTTTGCGCTTTTCGAAGAAGGCGGCGAGGGCTTCCTTCTGATCCTCGGTGTGGCTCGTCAGCTGTTCGGTCGCCAAGCCGAGGGTGAGCGTCGCGTTGACGCTCTGCTGGATCGCCTGGTTGATCAACATTTTGGTCCAGCGCACGGCGGGCCGTGGCTTCTCTGCCAGAATGCGAGCGTAGGTGATGGCCGCGTCGACGACCTCGGCAGCGGGAACGACGTGATTGACGAGGCCGATGCGCGAAGCCTCTTCGGCGCTGACGAACTGTCCGGACATCAGGTATTCCTTGGCGCGATGCGGTCCGACCAACAGCGGCCAGATCACGGCGCCGCCGTCGCCGGCGACCAGTCCCATGTTTACATGGGTGTCGCCGATGCGCGCGGTATCGGCCATGTAGATGACGTCGCACATCAGCGCAATGGTCGCGCCGAGACCGGCGGCGACGCCGTTGACGGCGGCGATCAACGGCGCTTCGCACTGCACCAGGGTCTGCACCAGCGACCGGGTGCGAATCGTCGTCATCGGACCGACTTCGTCGGGATAGAATCCTTTGACATCGCCGCCGGCGCAGAACGCTGTGCCGGCTCCGGTGAGGACGATGGCTGCCACGGAGGGATTCTGAGAAAGGTCGGCGATGGCCTCCTCGAGTGCCGCGTGCAGCGCGTAGTCGATGGCGTTGCGTTTGTCGGCGCGATCGAGGGTGACGAGAGCCACCTGCTGATCGATCGTCACCCGCAGGTTGCGGTCGGCAAATTCGGCATAATCCATCAGACGGACCTCCAAGCCCCTCTCTGTGCTCCGCGCCTCGGCGCGGGATTCCTCTACCAACGCAATGCAGCGTCACTCAGCGGCGCAAGTTAGCACTCGCGGCGCGCTCGCGCTGCATCGCCTGTTCGCACGCTTCGCGGGCGCCTTGGCGGAGAAGGGCCTTGGCGGCGGCGGTGACTTTCGGATCGCATTCGGCGATGGCCGCGGCGCGTGCGCGGGCGACCTGCATGAGGTCGGCGGCGGTAACGGTTTCCTCGATCAATCCCATGGCGACGGCGGCCGGAGCCGCGATGGTACGTGCGCCGAGGATGAGGTCGAGGGCGTGACCGGCGCCGACGAGTTGTGGCAGCAGATGCGTGCTGCCGAGCCCGGGTAGCATGCCGAGGCGGGTGAAGGTGAGCCGCAACACGGCGTCGTTGGCGGCGATGCGTACGTCGCACGGCAGGAGCATGGTGACGCCGACGCCGACCGCCGCGCCGTTGATTGCGGCGATCACGGGCTTGCAGTCGCTGAGAACGTCGAGTGGCCAGCGGCGGACGAAGTCCTCCTCGCCGAGGCGCGGGCCGGCGGGCTCGATCTCGCCGCCGGCGACGGCTTTGACGTAGTCTAGATCGACGCCGGCGCAGAACGCCTTTCCGGCGCCGGTCAGGATGACGACACGGATGTCGTCGTCGGCGCCGATGCGGTGAAAGGCATCGACGATCTCATCGCCCATCGCCGGTGTGTAGGCGTTGAGCTTCTCCGGGCGGTTCAAGGTAACGGTCGCGATCGCCTCGGCGACTTCCAACGTAATCGTCTGATACGTCATGGTAGTGCGTCCTCATGGTCGGGTATCTGCAGTGGGCGCTGGCGTTCCGCTCGGAGTTGAAAGCGGCGGACCTTTCCCGCGTCGTCGCGCAGCGGAAAGGCGACTACTTCGAAGCTGTGCGGAATTTCGTGGCCGGCGATCTGCGCGAGGAGGTGCGCTCGCATCGCTTTTTCGTCGAGCCGATCGGCTTGGACAATGGCGTGAATCCGATTGCCGAGATCGTCGTCGGGCAGGCCGACGACGGCGCTGGACTGAACTCCGGGATAGGCGTCGATTGCCGCTTCAATCCGTGCCGGGTAGATATTGCGCCCGCCGCACAGGATCATGTCCGTGCGCCGATCGGTCAGGTAGAGGTACCCGTCGCCGTCGACATAGCCCATGTCGCCGACCGATTCCCAGCCGTCGGCGGTAGCGCGGCTTTCGGCGCCGACGTAGCGGTAGGTCGAACCGCGGCCGCCGCTGGGCATCATGAACACCTCACCGATCGCGCCGACCGGCAGATCTTCCAGGGTTTCTGTGTCGAGGATTCGCAGAGCGGTGCCGGCGGTTGCCCGTCCCACCGAGCCGGGATGGGCGAGCCAGTCGCGCCCGTTGATGTGCGTGCCGCCGATGCGCTCGCTCGGACCGTACAGCTCGTGCATGACGTCGGCGCCGAGCCATTCGATCCAGGCGCGCATCAACCATTGCGGGCAGGGTGCGCCGCCGGTGAAAACGACGCGCAGCGACGAGAGGTCGCGGCCTGCGCGCTCGCATTCCGGCAGGCGCCAGATCCGGTGCAGCATCGTCGGCACGAAGAGAACCTGCGCGACTCGGTTGCGCTCGATCAGGGCGAGGCACTCGGCGGCGTCGAAGCGCGCCATCAGGACGGTATGGACGCCGGCCAATAGCGCTTGCGTGGCGGAGCCGAACGGCGCGGCGTGATAGAGCGGTCCCGGTACCAGGACGCAGCCTCGCGGCGAGAGGATCGACGGCGCTACGTCGCCGACGTAGGCGGCGGGTCTGGCGACGAGGATCAATTTGGCGCGGCCCGTGCTGCCCCCACTGGCCAAAGCGCGTTCGTGCGGCGAGATGACGTCGGGCAGGGGGCCGTCGTCTCTCGTCTGATCGGCGCCGTCGATGAGGACGGGCCAGCGACACGCGGGTGAGGCGCCGCTGGTGACGACGAGCGCGGGGGAGGCCTTGTCGAGGATCTCGTCCCACTCGGGGGCCGGCAATCTGGTCGACAGCGGGTTTGGTACGGCGCCTACCTTCCAAGCCGCGATGCAGTGGACGATGAGTGGGATTCCGTTCGCCAGGGCAATCGAGACGATCGCACCTGGCCGCACACCCAGCCTACCGTAGAGGCGCGCCGTTGCATTGGCGGCGCGGTCGAGTTGCGCCCACGATAGCCCTGCGGCGCCGCAGGTCACAGCGATTTCCGCGCCGTGCGCCGCTGCCAGTTCTGAGATTCTCGTGCCGTATCCGACGGTGCTCATCGTTTCGATTGTCGCGCCGAAGTTGCGTGTGGTGCGCCGGTGCAAACATTGGCCGCGAGCGTCGGCAGGCTGGCAAAGGACCCCGGTCAAATCAAACGCCAGCGCCGACCGCGGCGGCGGATAGCAGTCCGTTGAATAACCCCACAGTGCTTCGACAAGCTCAGCATGAGCGGTTCTCCGCCCCGATTATGAGAAGACTTCTCCGCTCGCCCTGAGCCTGTCGAAGGGCCGTTTCGGGGTTTTCAACGGGTGGGTAGGATTGTCGAATAGGGATTATCGCATCGCTGTCGACGATTTGCGCCACCGCGCCATTCGCGGTAGTTGGCGACCGCAGACGGGGGGAAAGTCATGGCCGATGTTGTCGTCACCGCCGAATTCGATGTCCCGAGCAAGCGGTTGTGGAGCTTGGTTGCCGACTTCGGCAACGTCAGTTGGATACCCGGAATGGGTGCGGTGCGCGTCGACGGCGACGGCCCTGGGATGACGCGCTATCTACCGGCCGGGGACGTCGAGATCCACGAGCGCCTCGAGAGCATCGACGACGAGCGACGCACGCTGGTCTACACGATACCGGTCAACATTCCGTTTCCCGTCAAGAACTACCGGGCGACGATGCGCGTCGACGACAGGGCAGGCGGATGCCGGTTGACGTGGAGCTGTGCCTTCGAGCCGTCTGGCATATCCGACGTGCAAGCCGACCAGACCGTGCGCGGGCTTTACGAAATGATGATTGGCTGGATGCGCGCGCATCTCGCGGCCGATTGAGGGATTCGCGCGGATGGTAGTTCGCCGGCAGACGCATCTGGGCCTCTGCGTGAGCGACCTGGAGCGATCGCTCGCGTTCTACGGCGAAGTCCTCGGCTTTCGCGAGGTGGGGCGCTTTCGCGACGAGCACGGTTACAGTTCGCGGCTGCTCGAACTCGAGAATGTTCGATTGACGGCGGTCTATCTCGAACGCGACGGATGGCGCATCGAGTTGTTGCATTACGGGCAGCCGGCGGCGGTAGGTGCGGCGGAGCGCCGGCCGATGAACCAGCTCGGGCTCACGCATTTGTCGTTCGTCGTCGAGAACCTCGACGACGCAGCGGCCGCGGTCCGTCGCGCCGGCGGCAGTGTCGTCGAAGAGACGCGCATGGAGATGCGATCGCGGGCAATCTTCGCGACCGATCCAGACGGCGTGCGCCTCGAATTGATCGAGCGCGAGGGCGACCCGATGCTCATCCCTGGCCAGACGTCGTCGGTTTGAACAGTCCGTTGAAAAACAGGCGACGTAGCGAGGGCGAGCGGTTTTCGTCAGATCAAGGCGCTGAACCGGAAGCAAAGGCGTGACTTTTGTTGAGGATTCGGCAACGCAGAGCTGGCGAAACAAGCCGCCCGCAGTAGGCGCCTGTTTTTCAACGGGCTGACAGTTCCGGCACGCCGGCTCACCTGCCGGTCGTCCGCGTTGGTCAGGATCGCATCTTCGCCTGGGCGGCGGCGTGGTCGATATCGCCGAACCCACTGTGCGCCAGGTCTGGTAGGACCGCCGCGATCGGGTCGCGAACGTCGTCGATATAGCCGAGGGCGTAGGCACCGAGCGCGTATCCCATCAGGCGCAGGAGATCGACCGGCAACTCTCTGGCGATCTCCATCGGCACCGACAGGTACTGGTTCTCTTCCTGTCGCAACCAGGATCGGTTGTAGGTGATGTTGACCGCGTAGCGCGTTTCGTCCGAGCGGTTGGCGCCGCCGCCGTGATAGACCGAACCGGTGTAGATGAGTACGGATCCCTTCTCCATCTCGGCGGCGGTGGTATCCGCTCGGCCGAACGTGAGCTTGTCCTCAAATTGATTGCTGCCGGGCACGATGCGGGTGGCGCCGTTCTCCTCGGTGAAATCGGACATCGCCCAGATGGTGTTGCACTGTACCTCGTAGCCAACCGGAAACGGGAAGAAATCGAAGGCCCACTGATCGCGGTGGATCTGCTGCGCAGCGCCGCCCGGCGCGATGGCGATGACCTGCGTCAGGTGGATCTGGAATCGGGTGGAGTCGGCGAGAACGGCATCCACCGCGTCGAGAATCAGCGGGTGGGTTACGAGTTCGCGGCTAGTCGTCGATCGGGCTATCAGGGCGCCAGTTCGGCGGGTGTTGAAGCCAGAGAACTCGTCGGCGCCGGCTGGAGTCGCGTCGAGGTGTGGCTGCAGCTCCTCGCGCACTCGGTCCATGAACTCTGGCGCGACCAGGCGGTCGACGATCACCGCTCCGTCGCTCTTCAGTGTCGCGGCGATCTCCGCGGCCTGCGCGCTCGCCTGCAGGTGTCGAACGGTTCTCAGGGATTCTTCCATTGCCGCAATGTACCTCGGCTGCGACTGCTGATGGAAGTGGCGCCGAACGTCGCGATCTGCGCGCGACCGCTCACCCTTCGTCCTTTGCGTCGACCGGCTTTCGCACTTCCGCCACCTGGACTTGGAAAGCGATCACCTGACTCGCGAGGGGGTGATTGAAATCGAGAACCACCATGGCTTCACCGATCTCTTTGATCCGTGCAGGACTGCCGTCGGCCATGTCGAGAGCATCGCCGATCTGCGCGCCGTCGGGCAGGGCGGTGACGGGGAGAAGTCCTGTCTTCTTTTCGTCGTAGACGCCGTAGGCATCGGCGACGACGAACGACTTCTTGTCGCCGCGGCGAAGGCCGAGGAGCTCTTTCTCGACCTTGCCTTGAAGCTGTCCGGCTCCGACGATGAAGGTGATCGGTGTCCCCTCGGGGTTGGCATCGACGAGTTCGCCGCTCTCGTCCCTGGCCTCGTAGAGAAAGCTGACCTCGAGGCCGTTTTCGACGACGGGGGACGGTTGGCTACATGCCAGCGCCAGCAGTGGCACGAGAAGGAGTAATCGGTCGGGTTTCGCGGATCGAAGGTTTCGGCTCATCTTTTCCCTGTTAGCGGAATTGGTCGCGTGAGGCTACGCCGCCGCTGCCATTGGAATGGCGCTACTGGATCACGGCGGGTCGGGGGGTGTGTACCAGATCGGCGATGTCCAGGCCCGTTCCTGGATGACACGCGGTTGACTCTCGTCGCAGCATTCTTCCCACCCGCGCCGCATTGATGCCGGCTCGTCGCAGCGGATGCCGGCACGGTTGCACGCACGGGTGCTCCAGCGGCAGGATGGATCCTCGATGACCCGGCCGTAGTAGACGGCGGGAAGAGACGCATCGAAGTCGGGGTCCCGCCAAAGCGCACAGAGTTCATCGGCGCCGCTGTGCGATGCGACGCACGTTTCGATATCGACGCTGGCCGTACTCTCCGCAGTGCCGGCGATATCGGCGATCTGTTCGCGCACGGAACCGTCCTCGACCCACAGTTTGATGATCTGCATCCTCTGCAGGGGGGTTCCGGGGGTGATCTGGTCGCCGCTGTCCTTGACCGCTTGCGCGACGAACACCGGAGACCGGTCTGCCGCGGCTGGCGGCAGATTTCCGCCCATGGGCACGCCGCCGGCGTAGCCGACGGCGGCCAGGTCGGCCCGCACACAAAGGTCAGCGGGATAGTCCCAGCCGCCAAACAGCCGAAAGACGATGCGGGGGCCGCTCGTCGCATAGGCCTCGCGCCTCTGCATCGCGGCGAACAGCGCGTCGCGCGAATTCTCCTCTGCCCAGATGACCGCAAGCCCGCCTGGGTTGTATTCGATCGGATCCAGCAGGACGTCGGGCAGGCCGTCGCCGAGCGGCACACCGGCGCCTCCGTGGCCCGGATAGCCCACCTCGTCGACGAGTCCAGGGGTTCCGAGATGGGTGTCGGTCGAGCCGATGACGCCGAAGGGAAACGGATTGGCGCCGACGCGTTGGTACTCGAGGAGGCCGATACCGAGCGCGGTGCGGGTGAAGTTGTCCGCCGCGGGCGGCTTCTTCATCCAGGGGACGAAGCGCGCCGCCAGGTCGTCATAGGGGACGTTCTCGAAGCCGCACAGTTCGTCCGCCGTGCCGGCGCCGGTGAAGCATTCGGAACTCCCCTTGTGCTGCATGATCTCGACCAGCGGTTCGTTGCTGGCGCGCCGCCGCGCATCGGCCGCGGAGAAGGCGCTGCCGTCGGGGTTGTGTGTCTGGAACGTCGTGCTCTTCGAGATGTTCGAATTGTGCGGGATGACGACGAAATCACACGATGGAAGATCGTCCCGGCAGGATTTGTCGAGGACGTTCCAGAGATCGGTTTCGTGCGGGTACTCGATCTTGCTCGGCGCGAAGGAGGGCACATCGGCGTTACGAAAGATGACATTGCGGTGGGTGTAGCCGGTCCATTCGTAGCCGACGAAGGTGGTGAACGAACACGCAGGAGTGCGGTCGTAGGCCGCCTCGGCGGCATCTCGCATGTCGGCCCAGGGAAGGGCGTCGGCGGCGCGACAGGCAGCCTGATCCTCGCCGCAAAAAGCGAACTGCGGCCCGCGCCCGTTCATCAGGAAGAAGGCCAGCCGCGGCCAGCCGCGGTAGAGGCGACACATCAGTGAGTCGTGGCCTTCCATTCCGGGGGTATTGCAGATCGTCGTCTCACCGAAGTACTCGGCGTGATCGGTGACCGCCGCGAAGTCGAGCGGACGCTCGATACGCACCTGCCGCTGCGCCGTGCCGTCGTCGCCCCAGGGCTGGATGCCGATCGGTACGCCGCGGGCGAACTCATACGCTTGCGTCGGCGACGTGCGCGTACCCTGCGTGCTGGCGTCGAGTGAGTAGCGGGTGTGGACGTGCAGATCGCCGAAATACGGACGCCGCAACGGATCGAAATCGAGGCACGCGGCACGCGTTTCGGTTCGTTCGAATGCTGCCGTCCGGACGACCGTCGCTAACACGAGCAGCAGTGCCAAGGCGAGGAATCGCTGCCGCGTCGTCACCGGAACACCTGCAACAAGGTCGAGTGGATGGACTGGCTGGACATCGGCGTCTCGTAGATGGGGTAACTGACGGCGATGACGACGACCACGATGGCAATTGCCGCCACCGCTGCGCCGCGCCGGAGCGGCGTCGCGCGCGCCACCGTGCGGGAGACGAGGGAGGCGCAGTAATACAGTCCGACGGCGTAGAGAGCGATCTGAACGACGCCGAGTAGAATGAAAATGGTCCAGACATAGCCGCCGGAGCCCTCGGAGAATCGCACGGCGACGGTCAGCGCGGTGAACAGCAAGAGCCGTATCGGCGGTGCGGTCTCGACGACGCCCAACATATACGGCACCGGCGCCGTGCAGAACATCAAAACCCACAATGTAAACCGGGTTGCCCGCAGCGACATCGCGCCAAGATAGACACCCGTGCAGCGAAATCCAATCGGTCGAAGTATGCAGCCGCTAATCTGAAACTCGCTTCGCTCGTAGGCACGGGCACAGTTCCTTCTCCCTGGATGGGAGAAGGTTAGGATGAGGGGGATGAGACAAGCGGCGCAGCCGGACAAATTGGATGCCTTCGGCGGCGTTCAATCCCCCTCACCTCAATCCTCTCCCAGCCAGGGAGAGGAAGAAATGAACTCGCTTCGCTCGCAGGTGGTAGTGCGCGCCTCGCGCGTCCTTTTGAGGTGGTGGTTTCTATCCGTATGATCCGGCGGCACGTCGGTGGCTCCACTGTCCGCCGACAGCTGTCCTTGTGATCACCGGGTGCATCTGCCAGGGGTGAGACTAGCAGCCCGTTGAAAAAGTAGGCCGGGCTGCAAATGGATCTTTCGCCCCAGCTCTGCGTTGCCGAATCCTCAACAAAGGTCCCGACTTTGCCTCCGGTTCGGCGCCTTGATCCGGGACGAAATCTCTCATTTTCGCTCCTGCCCTACTTTTCCAACGGACTGCTAAGCATGCGCGATCTCTCCGGCAGTAGGGTTGCCCTGTTTGTTCCTTGCTACGTTGACCAGTTCGCACCGCAAGTCGGGTTTGCCACCCTGCAAGTGCTGCGTCGCGTCGGCGTCGTCGCCAAATTTCCCCGAGACCAGACGTGTTGCGGCCAACCGATGGCCAACGCCGGCTTCGTCGCAGAGGCTCGGCCGGTGGCATCGCATTTCGCGAGCGTGTTCGAAGGGTTCGACTACATCGTCTGCCCCTCCGGCAGCTGCACGGCGATGGTGCGCCATACGTATCGTGACCTGCTGGGCGAGACGGCCGCCGCGGTCGTAGGTGCGCGCACCTACGAGCTGTGCGAGTTTCTCTTCGACATCGTCGGCGTCACGCGTATGGCGGGGCGATTCCCGCACCGCGTCGGCCTGCACCGCAGCTGCCACGGCCTGCGCGCCTTGCGGCTCGGTGCGTGTTCGGAACGCGTCGAGCCGCCGCGTGACGTCATCGCCTCGCTGCTAGTGGGTATCGACGGACTGCAGCTGGTCGAACCCACCAGAGCGGACGAGTGTTGCGGCTTCGGCGGAACGTTCAGCATCGACGAGGCGGGGGTCTCGGCGATGATGGGCCGCGACCGCTTGCGCGATCATGGCGATACCGGCGCCGAGATCATTGCCTCGATCGACATGTCGTGTCTGTTGCATCTCGACAGTCTGCGACGGCGCGACGGGGGCAATATCCGCGTCATGCACGTGGCCGAAATCCTCGCCGCCTGCGAGCCTGCCCGATGAGTCACGCCGAGCGGGCCGATGTCTTCGTGCGCGATGAGGCGCGGGCGCAGTGGCACGACCGCGCCCTCTGGTTCGTCCGCGCCAGGCGCGACGATGCGGCGCATTCGGTTCCGCAGTGGGAGGAGCTGCGCGAGCGCGCCGCCCGCGTCAAGGCGCATGCACTGGCGAATCTCGCGGACTATCTGGAGGAGTTCGAACGCAACGCGACGGCGCGCGGCGCGGTGGTGCACTGGGCCGCGGACGCGGCGGCGCACAATCGCATCGTACATGATCTCCTGCGCGAGCGCAGCGTGGCGCGGGTCGTGAAGAGTAAGTCGATGCTGACGGAGGAGTGCGGTCTCAACCCCTACCTCGAGGCGAATGGCATCGAGGTGATCGACACCGATCTGGGCGAGTACATCGTACAACTACGCGGCGAGCCGCCGAGCCACATCGTTCTGCCGGCGATCCACCTGCGCAAAGATGAGGTCGGCGATCTCTTCCACGAGCGACTGGGGACGCCGGTGGGCTGTGCCGATCCGACCGTGCTCACAGCCGCCGCGCGCGAGCGGATGCGCGAGGTGTTTCTCTCCGCCGAGGCGGGGATCACCGGCGTCAACTTCGCCATCGCCGAGACCGGCGGTATCGTCGTTTGCACCAACGAAGGCAATGCAGACCTCGGGACCGGCCTGCCGCCGCTGCATATCGCCTGCCTCGGGATCGAGAAGATCGTTCCGCGCGTCGCCGACCTGGGGATCTTCACCCGGCTGTTGGCGCGCTCGGCAACAGGGCAGGCGATCACCGCCTACACCTCGCACATGCACGGCCCGCGCCCTGGCGGTGAGCTGCACATCGTCATCGTCGACAACGGCCGCTCCGCCATGCTGGCGCGGCCGGAGTACTCGCGCGCCCTGGCGTGCATCCGCTGTGGCGCTTGCCTCAATACCTGTCCGGTTTACCGCCGCAGCGGCGGGCACAGCTATCAAGCGGTGATTCCCGGGCCGATCGGTTCGACCCTGGGCCCGGCCCGTTCGCCCGAGCAGCATAGCTCGCTGCCGTACGCGTGCACCATGTGCGGATCGTGCACGGACATCTGTCCGGTGAAAATCGATCTACACGACCAGTTGTTGCGCTGGCGCCGGGAGCTGGTCGCCGGCGGGCACGTGACGCGCGGCCGCCGCTGGCTGGCC
>JBGTMF010000632.1:0-2110 GCA_041743795.1 Thermodesulfobacteriota bacterium
GAGGGGCTGGCGTGCGAAGCGGCGCGCCTGCAACGGCGGCTCGGCGACCGCACGCGCGTTCTGTTCGAGCGGATTGTCGCGGTGAAGCTGTCGGTCGATCCGAGCGCCGGGCTGGAGGACTACTTGCGCATCGCCGGCGCCGCTTGCGACCGCTGGGACGCCGAACTGCGGCATCGCGGCGACGTCGAACGGGCGATCGCCGAGAGGCAAAGTGAGATCGCGCGTGAGCGTGACACTCTGAGCGGACAGGAAACCCGTCTGGTACAGTGGCGAGAGGAGTGGGGCGCGGCGGTGACAGGTCTCGGCTTGTCCGCCGATGTCTCCGTCGAGGAAGCGGCGGCAGTACTCGAAGGGATGAGTGCTTTGGCGATCAGCGTCGCCGAGATGGATGCCATGCGCGGGCGCGTCGTGGCGATCACGGCGGACGTCGAGGCCTTTCGCAGTGAAGTCGCCGGCGTGATCGGCGCCAACGCGCCCGATCTTTGCGAACTCGATGCCGGCGTCGCAGCGGAACGGTTGGTGCGCATGCATCAAGAGGCGAGGCGCGATCAGGACGCCCGGCGGAGAATTGAAGACGAAATCGCCGAGCGCCGCGCCGCCGTTGTCGTGCTCAACGAAGAGCAACGGGCCATCGCGACGGAGTTGCACGAGCTGTGTGAAGTCGCTGGAGTCGCCGATCTCGAGTCGCTCGAGCGGGCCGAGAAGCTTTCCTACGAGGCGCGCGGCGCCGCCGCCGCGATCGCGGAGATCGAACGGGAGCTGCTCGAGGCTGGCGACGGCGCCGACATCGCGCGCCTCGAGGACGAGAGCGGCGGAGTCGATGTCGACGGCGCGCGCGGTCGCCTCTCCGAGTTGGCGAACGAGATCGAGCACCTGGCCGCGGACTTGGAGAAGATCGGCCGCGAGATTGGCGGCGCCGAGCGCGACCTCGATTCGCTCGAGAGCGGACGCGGTGCGGCCGCCGCCGCCGGCGACGAGCAGGAGTGCTTGGCGGAATTGAGCGCGCACGTCGAACAGTATGTTCGCGTGCATCTCGCAGCGGAGATTCTCGAGCGCGAAGTGGAGCTATACCGCCAGCGCAACCAGGGGCCGATCCTGACCCGTGCCAATCAGTACTTCCGGCGCCTGACGTTGCAGCGTTACGCGGAGTTGCGGGCCGGCTACGACGCCGGCGACCGCGAGGTATTGCGCTGTGTTCGTGCCGACGGCGCCGAGATGGACGTCGCCGCTCTCAGCGACGGAACCCGCGACCAGCTCTACCTGGCCCTGCGTTTGGCGACGCTCGACCACTTCTCGCAGGGGCGCGAGCCGCTGCCCTTGGTGTTGGACGATGTGCTGATTCATTTCGACGACGAGCGCGCCCGCGCGGCGCTCGAGGTCCTCGGATCGTTTGCCGAGACGACGCAGGTTATCTTTTTCACTCATCACACTCGCCTGGTCGAACTTGCCCGCGAGGTGGTACCGCCGGGCCGCCGCGTCGACCATGACCTTTCCGCGTTGCGCGCGGTCGTCAGCTGATGAGACGAACGCGGCCGTCGCGCTACTCGGTGAGCGCCCTGGCCGCCGGCCTGCTATGGCTGGACGTCGCAATGAGCGATTCCGTTGCCCCCGAGCCCGCCACGCAGCCAGCCGCTGCAGTTCTCTGCCGTCGCGCCGCAGCGCCGATCCGGCTCGATGGCGAAGCGGGGTGGGCGCACGCGCAAGTCGTCGAGCACTTCGCCTCACCTTGGATCGACGGCGCCGACGGAGCCGTCGACCGTACCCGCGCACGCCTGCTGTGGGACGACGAGAACCTATACTTCCTCGCCGAGATGACGGACGATGAGTTGATCTCGGCGTCGTCCGAGGACGGCGCGCGCTTGTGGCTCGGCGATGTTTTCGAACTTTTCTTCAAGCCCGATGCCGATGCGCCCTCGTACTACGAGTTTCAGGTGAACCCAGCCGGCGCGCAGCTCAATATGTTCCTGCCACATCGCTCGCGCGATGCCTATGATCGCTGGCGGGCGAGTCGCGTGTTTGCCTGGCGCACGGCGGTGCGCCGGACGGCGCAAGGGTGGGCCGTCGTCGGCCGCATTCCCTGGAGCGACTTCGCTCCCACCGGCGGCGCGCC
>JBGTMF010000633.1:0-3232 GCA_041743795.1 Thermodesulfobacteriota bacterium
ACTTCCGCCAGTCGGGCGGTGGCGGCGGCCGCCGTTGATCGGCTGATCCGCCGAGGGGGCGGTACGGGCGCGGCGCCATGACCTACCGGGTGGTCCAGTGGGCGACCGGCAGTGTCGGCCGCGCCGCCATTCAGGGAGTCCTATCACACCCGCAACTCGACCTGGTCGGTTGCTGGGTGCACGGCGCCGAGAAGGAGGGCCGCGACGCCGGTGAAATCGCCGGTGTTGGCCCCGTCGGCGTCTTCGTCACCCGCGACGCCGATGCGTTGTTGGCACTGCGTCCGGACTGCGTCGTTTATAGCCCGCTGATGGCGCGGCAAGAGGAGTTGGTCCGCATCCTCGAATCCGGCGCCAACGTGGTGACGCCACTCGGCTGGGTCTATCCGTTTGGCGGTAGCGACATCACCGCCGTCGAAGCAGCCTGCGCGCGCGGTGGCTCGACGTTGCACGGTTCCGGGATTCACCCCGGCGGCATCACCGAGCGATTGCCCTTGGTCGCCACCTCGTTCTCGCGCTCGGTGACACACGTCCGCGCCGAGGAGTTCTCCGACATCCGCACCTACGACGCTCCCGCGGTCGTCGGCGAGATCATGATGTTCGGCAAGACCCCGGACGAGGCGCGCTCGAGCGCCATGCCGCACATTCTCGGCAGCGGCTTCTTTCAGTCGATCGACATGGTGGCCGCGGGACTCGGCATCCACCTCGACCGAGAAAAACGGACACTGCACGAGATGGCGGTGGCGACGGCGCCGATCGCTTCGCCGATTGGCGCGATCGCGCCGGGAAGAGTCGCCGCGCAGCGCTTCGTCTGGCAGGGCTTGGTCGGCGGTGAGCCGGTCGTAACCGCCGCGGTCAACTGGCTGATGGGAGAGGAGCATCTCGAACCCGCCTGGTCCTTCGGCCCCGCCGGCGAGCGTTTCGAGATCGAGATCACCGGCGACCCACCCGTCCGCTTGGCAGTGCACGGTGTCCACCCCGAATCGGTGGCCGCCGGGCTGCGCCGTAATCCCGGCATCGTCGCTACGGCGATGAACTGTGTCAACGCAATCCCCTACGTCTGCCAGGCGCTTCCCGGTATTCGCACCTTTCTCGACCTGCCGTTGATGTCCGGCCGCGCCGCCCCCCACCTCACGGACTGCTAGTCGCCGCGCTTGCGGCTTCGGAAAACGGCACCACCTCGGCGCGCGGGGTTTCGATGTCTCCCTCGGCAAGCATGAATCGCCAGAAGACGATACCGAAGGGCCGCCCCTCGGTGTCGAGCCAATTCGGCACACCGGGGTCGCGATGGGAGAGGACCATGCGAAAGCCGCCGTTGGCCTCGAGCCGCGTCTGTCGGCGGTTCAGCGAGACCTGGCGATGCGCAAAGTCGAACGTCTGCATGTGGCGGTTCCACAGCGAAACATTGGCGCAGCGACAGCGCGGCCAGCGGCCGCTGATGACGAGAGCCTCGGCGGGGCCGAGGACGAACGGCGCCATGCTGTACGCGGCATCGGCGGCGGCCAGCGCGAAGTCGCCTGGTTTGACCGGTGGCGGGAATTGGTTCGGCGTCAGCGAGACGAACGCCGGCTGCTCTCGGCTGCCGGGTGGCCCCATGTCGAGAGTGCGACTGCGGACGAAGTTCATTACCCGCTCGATTCCGGCAGCAACCCCATCGTCGTTGGCCGGCGGCGGCGGCGGCATCGGATCACCCAGTGCCTCGATCTCGAGCCGCAGCACTTTGGTCGGATCAGCGGCGGCGGCGCGCTCCTCCTCGAAGTAGTGGCGCGTCGTAATGCGCGCGGCGTCGGCGGGCAGGGCAATCCAATTGCGCTGTCTCGGCGCGCCGCCGAAGAAGACCTCGAAGCGACCGTCGGCGGAGACGTCGAACGCGGTGTCGTTGATGACACCGGCGGTACGGCTGCCGAAACGGCCCTCCTGCGCGCCGGATTCGATCGTAAGCGATATGTAGACGGCGCCGGCCGTTTCGCCGCGCACACGGTAGGTTCTCGCCGGGTCGATCGCCGTGTCGAAGTAGATGGCGTCGGCGTTGTCGCCGGTGAACTTGCGCGTCGGCGAGACGATGCGTCGAAATCGCGGGTACGCCGGGTCGTCTTCGAAGTAGGTGTACAGCCCGCCCTGTAGAAGGTGCATCAGTGCGTGCGTACCCTCTGGCACCGAGCTGTCGTCGATTCCCCACTCGGATCCGAGAAAGCGCTCGTCGATCTCTTCGATCAGCTGGAGCAGCGAGCGCAGCGCGCGCCGGCTCTTCGGTGTGTCGGTCATGTGCAACTCTCCTCTGGGCAAATCCCCGCGATGTGCGATTCCGCGGAGCTATGCGGACTGTTTGCCCGACAGCGGTCCGTGATCGGCGTCGATGGTGACGGACTGGCGATGGAGAATTTCGGCCGACGAACGGCCGATGAGGATATCGTAGGTACCGGCGTCGACGTACCAACCTGGGACGTTGCGCCCGCTGGCGACGACGCCGCCCGGCAACATGGCGCCGACCGCACCGATCTTCTCGACCAACTCGGCGCGTAGGCGAAAGCAGGGATCCCAATGCGCGAACGCGCGTTCGTCGAGTTCGAGGTGCAGGGTCTGGGCCTCGCCGGGTTCGAGCCGCAGCTTGGCGAAAGCCTTGAGCTCCTTGCGTGGCCGCAACAGACGCGGCGAGCGCGGCGCGACGTAGCACTGCACCACCTCGGCGCCGCGGCGGGTTGTGCGGTTGCACACGTCCAACTCGATGCGAAACCGCAGAGGCGAGGCCGCGTCGGCGGAAACACGCGGCGCGCCGATCTCCAGCGCCGCGTAGGAAAGGCCGTGGCCGAAGGGGAAGCGAACCTCGAGGTCGCGGGTGTCGTACCAGCGGTAGCCGACCAGTAGTCGCTCGCCGTAGACCACCTCGCCGTTCTCGCCGGGAAAATTGCCGAACGACGGATTGTGTTCCAGCCGTAGCGGCATCGTCGTCGGCAATCGCCCTGCCGGCTCCGCGTCGCCACACAGGAGGTCGACGATCGCCGCCGCCATCTCCTGGCCGCCCAACCAGACCCAGAGAACGGCACGCGCGCGGTCGGCCCAGTCCATCGTCACTGGCGCGCCGGCGTTGACCACGACCACTGTGTTCGGATTGGCGGCGATGACCCGCTCGATCAACTCGTTTTGCTCTCCCGGCAGATGCATGGAATCGCGGTCGTGGCCCTCTGATTCCCATTCGTGGCTGGTGCCGACGAGGACCAGGGCGATGTCGGCGGCG
>JBGTMF010000634.1:0-5429 GCA_041743795.1 Thermodesulfobacteriota bacterium
GCCGGCGGCGCGCGCGGCCTTCGCCGGTTTCGTCCGCGAGCAGGAAAGCCTGATTGCCGAGCGGGCCGACCCCGGTCGACTGACGATGCCGTCCGCGGTGCCGGCGGCGGTGCCGCCGCGGACGCGTCCTGTCGTCGGCGACACGGTCGAGGTCGGTGACCGCGGCATCGCCGGAGAATTGCTCGCCGTCAACGGCGAACGCGCGTGGATTCAACGCGGCACGATGCGCTTCGAAGTGGCGACGTCCGAGCTGCGCAAGATCGCCGGCAAGGCCAACGTGCGAGCCGAGGTGCGGCTCGCGCGCTCCGTTGAAAACGTCGAGCGCGAGATCATGCTGGTGGGGCTGCGGGCGCGACAGGCTCTCGACAAACTCGAGGGATTTCTCGACCGAGCCGCGCAGGCCGATCAGGACACGGTGCGCATCATTCACGGCATCGGCAGTGGCGCGCTGCAGCGCGCCGTCCGCGAGTACTTGTCGACGAGTCCGTACTGCTCGGCCTTCCGTCCCGGTGAGGAGGGAGAGGGCGGCGCCGGAGTGACCGTGGCGACTCTGAACGGCTGACGATTACCGTCCGCCTTCGCACGACTGACGGCGGAACCGAGGTTTGCCAGTTCAGCGCAACTGTGCGTAAGAAGGCGCCAGGAGGTACAATGGCCAAGACGAGAGTTCGAGGACAGATCTCCGATATGATTCGCGAGGTCGAGCGCGCGGCAAAGCAGATCCGCAACGAGGTCCGCAAGCAGTACAAGGCGACACCGAAGGTTCTAGATCAGGCGGCTTCGCAACTGCGCCGCGGTGCCGCTGAAGCGGCCTACCAAGTGGAGCGCTACATTCGCGAAGTGCGCATCGATCTCGAGGCAGCGGCAAAGGGTAAGAAGCCGGCGGCCAAGCAGCGCGCAACGAAGAAACGAGCGACGAAGAAGCGCACGGCGAAGAAGACCTCATCGACGGCGAAGAAGGCGACGAAGAAACGCGCCCGCAAGAGATGATCGCCGCAGTGGCGATGCGAGTGATGCGGCGCTGAACGGCGCACGACCGGTGCGGCGCCTGCCGCGATTCAACGGTCGTGTGTCGCGGCGGACGGCGCCTGCGGACTGAGGCGAGGGCGGGGTGCGGCGCGGGCGCGGACGGATCTCCGGTGAAGGCCGGTGAGTGAGGAGGCGAGGAGCAGGGGTGTCGGTTTCGCGGCCGTCCTACTCGCCGCCAGCGTTCTCTTGTCGCGCGTGCTCGGCTATGCGCGCGAGGCGCTGCTCGCCTATCGCGTCGGCGCTGGAGCCGACGCCGACGCGTACTATGCGGCGTTCCAGATACCGGACCTGTTGAACTACCTGCTTGCCGGCGGCGCGCTCTCGGTCGCCTTCCTGCCGCTCTACACCCGGCGCCGGGCCAGCGGGTGCATTGAGGACGCCGATGATTTGCTGGCGGTGGTACTCGGTACGCTGACGGCGATAGCCGCCGCCGCGACGGCGCTGCTCTGGTGGCAGGTGCCGTGGCTGACCGAGACGCAGTTTCCGGCATTTGACCCGGCGACCCAGGCGCTGACGGCGCGTCTCACCCGCATCGTCTTGCCGGCGCAGGTTTTCTTCATCGCCGGCGGAGTCATCAATGCCACCTTGCTGGCGCGGGGCAGATTCGGCGCCGCCGCGGTGGCACCGGTTGTCTACAACGGCGGCATCATAGCCGGCGGATTGTTGTTGGCGCCGTTCACCGCCGAACCGGTCGAGGGATTCTCGTGGGGTGCCCTGATCGGCGCCGTCCTCGGACCGTTTCTAGCGCCGCTGCTCGATGCGCGCCGCCGCGTCGCGATTCGCCTCCGCTTCGCTCCCTTCGACCGCACGTTTCTCGCCTACCTGTGGATCGCCGCCCCGCTCATGCTCGGCCAGACTCTACTGACCGTCGACGAGTGGTACGAGCGTTGGTTCGGCGCCCTTCTCGAGCCGGGTACCGTCGCCCACTTGAGTTACGCGCGGCGTCTCATGTTGGTCCCGGTCGCCGTCGTCGGACAGGCGATCGCCGCCGCCGCTCTGCCGGCAATGGCGCGACTTTGGGCGGAGGGCCGCAGGGAGGAACTCGACGCTCTCGTCCTGCGCGCCCTGCAAACCGGCGTCACCCTCGCTGTCTTCTGCGCAGCCGCATTCTTTCTCTTCGCCGAGGAGATCGTCTCGACGATCTACCAGCGCGGCGCCTTCGACGCCTCCGACACGGCGGTGGTCGCCGCGATCCTGGCACTTCTCGCGCTGGCCGTACCAGCTTGGATCGCGCAGCAGATCGTCACCCGCGCTTTTTACGCGCGCAGCGACACCTGGCGTCCGATGCTCCTGGGTACGATGTTCGCGGTCGCGGCGATCCCGCTCTACATTGTTTTGGGCCGGCGCCACGGCGCCCTCGGTCTCGCCATCGCACCCGGCATCGCGATGACCGCCAACGCCGTCGCCACCATTCTTCTGGCTCGCTGGCACCACGGCGCGCCGGATCTCGGCGCGATGTTCGCCACCTTCCTGCGCGCGGCGGCGATTGCCGCCGTCGCCGCCGGCTTGACTGTGCTTGTCTTCTCGACGGCAACACCTGGCCTGCTCACCTTGGCCGGCAGAGCGTTCGTCTTCGCCGCGAGTATACTCGCCGGTATCGCCGTCGCCGGTGACGCGGCCGTTCGGCACGCGATGCAGCAGCCCTTTGCCAGCATCCGGCGTCGCATAGGCTGACCGTTTTCTAGGGGGGTCGTCGCGTCGCAGTGCAAGTGGCGCGGCAAATGGCCTATCTCGTCCGACCTTCTGCGTACCGCTACGTCACCTGACGATGTCACTCGATAAGTTTCGAGGTCTTGCAGAAGACAAGTAGAGAATTGTCGTGCCACAACGCGCATTTCGCGGTTGTCTGCTGGGTTGTGCGCTGGGTTCAAGTATTGGCCGAGAGCGGATTGCAGGTGCTGTCCGAATCAGAACAGCACCGGACAACGAAACTTGTATGGCTTGCTAACTGTGCGAATGTTACAACGCACGGTGTAGATAGATCGAAAGGTTCCCCCCCATGACCGACAGAACCAGCAGCGCGGGATGGTCCGCTGCTTCGCATCCGACGCCTCGGTGTAGGGGTGCGATCGAACTTGCTGGGGAGCTAGCGGACTCAGGGCCGCTGGTCGCGTCGCCGTCCGCGCATGCCTGCCGGACCGACTCACCGGGTGAGGAAGGCGCAATCGCCCTCGAGTTCCGCTCTCAGGTGAACCGCGAAGTGGCGAATCGAATGCCGAACGCCGTGGGACTCTTCGTCTCGTTGATCTCCATCGCCTTCGCCATCGAGTGGTACTACTTTCCGGATCGCGCCACGTTGTTGCTGTGGTGCGTTGGCGGTCTGGCTCTGTCTTGCGCGGGTGGAGTCGGATCAGTGCGCCGCCGACCGGACGTTGCCGCGACGGCTACTCTGGTGACCGTGCTCTTCCTCGCCGTCGTGCTGGTACTGTATCTCAGCGTCGTTCAGAACAGCAGCGAGATGTGCTTGTTGGCAATGATCGGCTACCTGACCGGTCTGGTCGTGCAGTTTCCCTGGGGGGCCTACTACCAGGCCGCGGCCGCGACGGGGGTGATCGCCATCTATTTGACCGTACTGACAGCAGGTACGGCGCACCATCTGCCGATTGCCTACGGCATCTTCGCGCTCGTATCGCACGCGATCATGACGGTGCTGGGTGCATCTCTTCTGAACCGCTACCGCTGGTCGGCGTTTTGCGAAGCGGCCCAGGCCGAGCAGTTGGCCGCCGAAGCGGCGCGCGCCAATCGCGCCAAGACGGACTTCCTCGCCACCGTCTCGCATGAGTTGCGTACGCCGCTCAACATCATCTTCGGCTACACGGATTTGTTGCTGGAAGATGCGTTCGATCACACGGTCGAACGCAGCGACGCCTTGCGTCGCATCCGCGCTCAATCCGGACACTTGCTCGACATGATTCAGGCGATGCTCGACATCAACAAGCTCGAGGCCGGTGGCGTGCAGATCGACGTGTCGGAATTCCGAATCGGCGATCTCATGGATCACCTCAAGGGGGAGATTCCAGCCGCATGGGGGAAGAGTGGCGTCGACCTGGTTTGGGAATCGAGTGGAGACGATACGGTTCTGTACAGCGACGCGGACAAGATCGAGATCGTCTTGCGCAATCTCATCCACAACGCGCTCAAGTACACTGGTGAGGGCGAAGTGCGGGTGAGCGCGGCGGTGGGACCGGATGGCGACGAAGTCGATTTTGTCGTCAGTGACACCGGCCAGGGGATCCCATCGGACGATGTCGAACGAATCTTCCAGATGTTCCAACAGAGCGGTAACGGGCCGCCGCGCCAGGGCGGAGTCGGGCTCGGACTGTACCTGGCGAAGCAACTGACTTTGGCGCTGGGGGGAACGATCCGCGCACAATCGGAAATCGGTCGCGGCTCGCGATTCACCGTCGCGCTGCCGCTGGCGCCGACGGGGCAAGTGGCCAATCTGTCGCTTCGGGCCGCTGTCGGGTGAGTGGCCGCGGCGCGGAGCGTCACATCGAGGATTGTACCAACTCGAACTCGGATGACGTACCTTCGTACGGCAAGAGGCGGCGGGTCCATGGCGATCGCCGCGAACCCATGTGCCGGATCCGGTAAGTCCCGGCGGGCGCGTCGGTGGGAATCTCCCAAGTAACGGTGATCCGCGAGCAGGCCATCGCCGGCAGACAATAGTCGCGCTCCCACCGCAGGGAGGTTTGCCAATCGCCGTCATCGGCGATGCGCTGCCAGATCGAGCCCTCGCGCCTTTCGACGGCGAGAAACGTATCCTGGATGCGCGAATCGTTGCCGGGATGCGCCCCGGCGAAAGAAACCAACACTTCCTCACCGCTGCGGTAGCTCTGGCGTACGTCAGTGTAGACGTCGCCGAAGTTGATGCCGAGAGGAGTGGCGTCGTGGGTCGGACCGCCAGGTACCTCTCTTTGCGAGTCGGAAAGATCGCGCGGCTCCGGCCCCGGTTCGATCTCGTGCCCGTCGTGCATCGCTTGCGCGAGGCGGGCGAACTCCTGGCGCAAGGCCGCCAGCGTCCACGGCCCGAAGTGCGTCGAAGCGCCTTCGTAGTGTTGCACACGGTACTCCTCGCGTGTGGCGACGTAGCCGGCGTACGAGTTGGCCAAGCCCGCCACGACGATCTCGGAGACGCCTGCCGGTGCCAGTGCGCCCGCGACCGTTTCACGCAGTCGCCTGCCGGCCATCGTCGTGATCTCGAATGGCAGGGCGACGACGGCGAGTTGGCCGATGCGGACGATCTGCAGGGGCAGCACCTCAGGAGTCCAAGGGTGCGGCCATCGCGTACCCATCTGCAGAGCGATCGGCTTTTCCGCCTGGCATTCGGTGGTGGTGGCCCAACACGCCGCGCGGCGCCACCAGCTGCGCGGCGCGGCGCACGACAAACCCTCGCGGCC
>JBGTMF010000635.1:0-2158 GCA_041743795.1 Thermodesulfobacteriota bacterium
CGCCCGGCCTGGGAGAGCACGGGCGGCCGCCGGCGGCGATCACCGCTTCGCTTTGAACTGATCGCCCGTATCTCTCACGACGTCGGTCAGCTCCAGCGACAGGCAGACACCGTCGCTGGCGTGCAGCTGCATGGTAGCCGAGCTGCCGCCAGACAATCCCGCCGCGATCCCGGTCGGCATGGCAACCTGGCCGTCGTCGGCGTCGTTCTTCGCCTTGATCAACGCCTTCGACCGGCCGGCCTCGCCGCCCTTCAGCTTCATCACCAGAACCCCGTCGGAATTCGTGTCGCCGTCCTTGTAGGCGTAGCCCTTACCGTCGGGCGGATCTTTGCCGAGCGACTTCCAGCAATCGCCGCTGCCACACGGCTCGCCGGCGCGATCGACCTCGAGAGCACCGACCAACCCTCCCGATTGGTCGTACATGCACAGGCTGTATTCCGTCGTGGACGAGACCGGATCCCCGAAATCGGTCTGGCTGAGTTGCGGCCCTTTGAGGAACTTCGCGATGATCCTCTCCTTTCCGGGCTTCTTCTCTTTCACCATGAGCAGCCCCGCCTCGAAGCCGGTCTCGCAGGTCGTCGCCGGCTCGCCCAGGTTCGCGCAACCGGTGCCCGGGTCGCAGCTGTCCTGCGTGCACAGGTCGCCGTCGCTGCAATCGAGCGGCCCGCCCGGCACGCATGTGCCGGCTCCATCGCACAGATCGCCGATCGTGCAAGCGTCGCCGTCGCTGCAGCCTTCCGTTTCGAAGACACAGGCGGAGGAGCAGCAGTCGCCATCGTCGGTGTTGCCGTCGTCGCACTGCTCTCCTGCGTCGAGCTGACCGTTGCCGCAGAGTGTGCACTGGCCGGCCCAGTCGATCGAACGCTCCAGCACCTCGACGTCCTCCGCCGTGGCGACCGAGCCGTACACGTTCCAACCGATGTAGACGAGGCGACCGTTACCCTCGGCGCGCGCCGAAAGAGCGCCGTCCTCTCCGCCAACGCGGGCGAGGATTGGATCCGCCGTCACCCACCCGAGGTAGTCGCCGCCACTGTGCGTCCAGAATCCCAGGCTGGTCCAAGTCGCTGGCAGGCCGCTGGTGATGGGGTGGGACCCATCCAGGATTTCGACGGTCTGCGGGCTGTCGGCGGCGACGGACTTCCAGGAATTAGCCATCAAATCAGGCCCCCAGTCGCTGATCTGGACGACCCCGTTTCCCGCCTGCACCCATGGCAGGAGACCGGCCGGACCGCTGCCGCCGGCCCCCTGACCGGGATGAACGACGAAGACTTCGCACGCCTCGACGGTCGGATTTAACGTCTGGATGACGTTGTACCCGAGCGAGGACAACGTCGACTGCAGAGCCGTCGCCTCCGCGGCGTTTCCGCCGCTCGAAACGCAAACCGTGCACTGCGCCGTCGCCACCCCCGGGATCGCGAGCAGTAGTAACAGGACCCCGGTGGCTGCCCGCCGGGTATTCTGGGTCGATCGAATCTCGTCGTTCATGGTGTTCCTCCGAGTCTCGGCCGCGCCGACCGCTTTCGAGCGGCTTGCGGACACCGTTCGTCACTTGTGCACGTTGCTAACAGCCGACTGACGTCAGCTGCTAGATGTGAAAAGTGCGTACGCGGTACCACCTAGGTGGCGCCGGTGGGCCGCCCTGTTGCGGCGCACGTTCGAATTGGACATCTCGGCTTGCTCGGTTGCGGCGGCCGCTTGCGTTTGCTGGCAACGATTACGCAGCGTGCGGTGATCGAGAGAATTCTCGCCCACTTGGGTCTGCCGACCGGCCCGGTCGTGCCCGAGCCAGCCCGACCCGTAGCGGCGACCGGCCGGTCGCCGCTACTTACATGACCCTGTCAGCGGGGTTTGCGCCGGCGTGCGTCCAAGGCAACGGCGATAACACTTGATCGGCGCCCGCGTTCTTCGCTATGGGTCGCCCATGCAGGCTCTTGCCGTCCGTCTCGCCCCGTTTTCGATCGTCGGCGCCACCTCTGTACGCCGTTCCGTCCCGTCGGGCCAACGTCCGATATTTTGAATTGAACTAAGCCGCTAGCGCGGCAGAAGATCGGCGGCAGCATCGAGCCAGAAAGAGGGTTCGAGTCAGCGCAGTCAACCCGCAATGATCGTCTCCTGAGGCGTTCGGTCTATTCGAGGACCGACGCAGAAAGGAGAAGGA
>JBGTMF010000636.1:0-6005 GCA_041743795.1 Thermodesulfobacteriota bacterium
GGCGCCGCGACATCGCCCGCGTGCTCGGCCGCCGCGGCGCCCTGATCGTCGTTCGCAACATCGATGAAGCGGTCGAGATCGCCGAGCAGATCGCCCCCGAACATCTCGAGATCCAAACGCGCGACGCGACGCAAATCGCCCGCCGGCTGCGCAATGCAGGCGCCATCTTTTGTGGCGCCGAGGCGCCGGCGGCGCTTGGTGATTACTTGGCCGGCCCCAATCACGTGTTGCCCACCGGCGGCTCCGCGCGCTTCTTCTCGCCGCTGGGTGTCTACGATTTCGTCAAACGCACAAGCGTGATTACCGCACCCTCCGGATCGCTGAAGCACCTGGCGTCGGCCGTCGAGACCCTTGCCGAGTTGGAAGGCTACGAGGCGCACGCCGCGGCGGTGCGAATCCGGCGCGGCGACTGAAGCGAACGCGTGCGCACAACGGCCGCGCATGACCGCCGGTGTAGTCGTTCGTGCGATCACGAATGACTTGCCCTGCTTGACTTTGCGACGGCTAGCCGAGACGCTTCGCGGCGGAGGATGTCGGCATGGCGATGGCACGATCGCGAACCGGTGAGGTCAGCCGGCGTACGAAAGAAACGGACATCTCCGTCGTGCTCGGACTCGACGGCAACGGGAAATCCGATATCGCGACGGGCATTGCGTTCTTCGACCACATGCTCGACAGCCTGACGCGGCATGGCTTTTTCGACGTGACGATTCGCGCCGAAGGCGATCTGGCCGTCGATCAGCATCACACCGTCGAGGACGTCGGTCTGGCCCTCGGCGAGGCGTTTGCGCTGGCGCTCGGCGACAGGCAGGGCATCCGCCGCTTCGGCGAGGCCGCCTGCCCCCTCGACGAAGCCCTGGTGCGTGTCGTCGTCGACGTCAGTGGACGGCCGTTCTTCGTCTACAACGTGCAGATCGACCAAGACCGTGTCGGCACCTTCGATACCGAACTGATCCACGACTTCTTGCTGGCGTTTGCCAACCAACTCGGCATGAACCTGCACATCGACCTCGTGCGAGGTCGCAACGCCCATCACATCATCGAGGCCACGTTCAAGGCGTTGGCGAAGGCGCTGGACAGCGCCACCCAGCTCGATGCACGCATCGAGGGGGCGCTCTCGACGAAGGGCTCGCTGCGGGGCCGGGTCACGAAGGTATAGGGAACGGACGATGGACGTTGCCGTCATCGACTATGGCATGGGCAATCTGCGCTCGGTGCAGAAGGGATTCGAGAAGGTCGGGGTGGCCGCGGAGGTCACCCGCGACCCGGCGCGGATTGCCGCCGCCGACGGCGTCGCGCTGCCCGGGGTGGGCGCGTTCGGCGCGTGCATGGAGAATCTCACCCTTTACGGTCTGGTCGAACCGGTGCTCGCCGCCATCGACGAGGGGAAGCCGTTTCTCGGCATTTGCGTAGGCCTTCAACTCCTCTTTGAGGAGAGTGAAGAGTACGGCCCGGTAAGCGGTCTGGGCGTCCTTGCCGGTCGCTGCCGGCGTTTCCCGCACAGCAGCGATCCCGACTATCGCGTGCCGCACATGGGTTGGAACCAGATCGATCAAAAGAACCCGTCGCCGCTGCTCGACGGTATCGAAGACGGTGCGTTCGTCTACTTCGTCCACTCCTATTACGCCGAGGCGGACGATCCGGCGGTCGTCGCCGCGTCGACGACCTACGGCAACGAGTTCGTCGCCTGCGTTTCCCGCGACAATCTCCACGGCTGTCAGTTTCACCCGGAGAAGAGCCAGGCCGTTGGACTGAAGATACTCGACAACTTCGGACAGATCGTCCGGCGGAGCCGCGCATGAACGCGCACTGCGGTGCCCGCGGAGGTTGGCGAGCGGCGAACTACCGGGCTCGCCCGGCGCTACCGTGTTGATTCTTCCGGCCATCGATCTGCGCGGCGGCAAGTGTGTGCGCCTGCTGCGCGGTGACTACGCCCAAGAGACCGTGTACGGCGACGATCCGCTGGCCATGGGCCGGCGCTGGGTCGACGAGGGAGCGACCTTTCTCCACGTCGTCGACCTCGACGGCGCTCTGCAGGGCCACGCCGTCAACGGCACGGCCATCGCCGGCCTGTGTTCGAGTCTGTCCATTCCGATTCAAGTCGGTGGCGGCGTACGCACCGTCGATCGCGCCGGCGCGCTACTCGGCCTCGGCGTCGATCGCGTCATCTTCGGCACCGCGGCGCTCGAAGAGCCGGCGGTCGTCGCCGACGCATGCAGGCGCTTCGCGGGACGAATCGCCGTCGGCATCGACGCTCGCAACGGCAAGGTGGCGGTCAAGGGGTGGACCGAGACCAGCACCGTCACCGCCGTCGACCTGGCGCGCCGCATGCAGGACGCCGGCGTGGCGCGCATCATCTACACCGACATCAGTCGCGACGGCACGCAGGAGGGAGTCAACGCCGAGGCGACGGCGGCGCTGGCCGCCGCACTCGAGATTCCGGTGATTGCCTCCGGTGGCGTCGGCTCGCTCGACCATATTCGCGCCCTCCTGCCGCATGAAGCGGACGGTGTCGAGGGGGTCATCGTCGGTCGTGCGCTGTACACGGGCGCCGTGAGGTTGTCAGATGCGATCGCCCTGTCGGTCGCGTCATGCTGACCAAGCGGATCATTCCCTGCCTCGACGTCAAAGGTGGCCGCGTCGTCAAGGGAATCAACTTCGTCGGCTTGCGCGACGCTGGCGACCCGGTCGAGGCGGCGCAGCGCTACGACGCCGAGGGGGCAGATGAACTGACCTTTCTCGACATCACGGCGTCGCACGAGCGCCGCAACATCATTCTCGACGTCGTCGCGCGGACTGCCGAGACGGTCTTCATGCCGCTTACGGTCGGCGGCGGTGTGCGCGAATTGCAGGACATCCGCGACCTCTTGAACGCCGGAGCCGACAAGGTTTCGATCAACACTGCAGCAGTCGACGAACCGAAGTTTGTCGCGCGCGCCAGTGAGCGTTTCGGTAACCAGTGCATCGTCGTCGCCATCGACGCGAAGCGGGTGACGGCAGAAGGACTGCAAACCCGCTGGGAGGTGTTCATCCACGGTGGCCGCACGCCGACCGGCCTCGATGTCCTCGAGTGGGCGCGGCGGATGGAATCGTTCGGCGCCGGCGAGATTCTTCTCACCAGCATGGACAAAGACGGCACGCGCGACGGCTACGACATCGAACTGACGCGCGCCGTCAGCGAATGCGTCGAAGTTCCCGTCATCGCCTCGGGCGGCGTCGGCAACCTCGCCCACATTCATGCCGGTCTCACCGACGGGCGGGCGTCTGCGGCGCTGGCGGCGTCGATCTTCCACTTCCGCGAGCACACCATCGCCGAGTGCAAGGATTACCTGCGCGCCCGTGGAGTCGCCGTGCGGCCAGGTTGAGGGCGATGCGTTGAGTCCGCGCCGCGGTAGCATTGAGTGTCGCGAGAGTGGCGCAGCTCATGGGGAGATTGTGCGGCTGGGCTGCGATCGTGAGCCTCCCGCCCATGGCACGCGATCTGCAATAGTTCGGCAGTGCGAGCCAACTGGATGGGATGGTGATGACGACGCGTGGCCAGGTATTGGCGATCGACGACGATCGGGATTGCCTAGTAATGGTGCAGCACATGCTGCGCCAGATGGGGTTCGCGGTCAGTGCTGCCGGTAGCGGTGCCGAGGCGCTCGCGGTCGTCGCGGCGGTACAACCGGACGTCATTTTACTCGATCTACTGATGCCGGAGATGGATGGATTCACCGTGTTGGAGAAACTGAAAGCCAATCCGGCGACTAAGTCGATTCCTGTCGTCATCGTATCCGCGCGCGGCCACGACGACGATCTGCTGGCCGGCTATGTCGCCGGCGCCGACTACTACGTATCGAAGCCATTTACTTCGAGTCAACTTCTCTATGGGATCGAAATGGTGATCGGCTCGCGACCGCCGGTCATGACCGCCGACACGGCGACCCACCCGCTGGTCGAGCCCCTCAGCGAACACTGAAATGCGGCGGCGCGCCGCGAAGGGACTGGCGCAGAAGCGCAGGGCGACCGATCGTTGACGGCTGCGCGGCCGGCGCACAACGGTCGGCCGCCACGTCATCCTTCCCTCTCCCGATCCTGCTGCAATCTCCGATAGTTATCGTCGCGCGATCCAACCGGGCAGAGGGCTGGCGCTTGCGCGATGCGGCTTGTCTGCCTATGGTCGTTACTCCTGTTGCGAACTTCGCGTCTAGCTCCGCCGTCGGGGGGTATGTTGGACGCTTGGAAGTTCGCCGTCGGTGGATTCCTCCTGCGGTGCATACACGGCCAAAATACCAACGAGCAGCCGGGGGTGCATCGGCTCCGTTTCAGATTTCCCGTCATCTCGTTGGAGATCGCCGCGCGGAGATGATCGACGAGGTGCGGCGGGGTTTATCGAGGCGGCCGAAGACGACGCCTGCGAAGTATCTTTACGACGAGCACGGTGCCCGTCTGTTTGACCAGATCTGCGAGCAGCCGGAGTACTATCCGACTCGCACGGAAGAGGCTCTCCTCGGCGACGTCGCTAGCGAGGTCATCACTCGGTGCGGGCCGGCGCAGTTGGTCGAACTCGGCAGCGGCGCTTCGCGCAAGACGCGACTGTTGCTCGATGCGCTGACGGCGAGTCGCCCGGATGCCAGCTATGTGCCGATCGACGTCAGCGAGGAGATGTTGCGGACCAGCGTGGCGGCGTTGCGCGAGGACTACGATGATCTGGCCATTCACGCGATCGTCGGCGATTACGAGCAGCACTTGCGCCACATCCCGGATGCCGATGAACGGCTGGTCATTTTTCTCGGCAGTACAATCGGCAATTTTACGGAGATCGAGGGCCGCCGCTTTCTGCGCGCCCTCCGCGGCCAGTTGGCTAGGGGCGACGCCCTGCTGATCGGGTTCGATCTGGTCAAGCCGGTGGCGGTGTTGAACGCCGCTTACAACGACGCCGCCGGCGTCACGGCGGAGTTCAACCGCAACGTTTTGCAGGTCCTCAATCGCGAATTGGAGGCGGACTTCGATCTCGACGCCTTTGCGCACGATGCGTTCTTCAACGCCGCTGACTCCCAGGTAGAGATGCATCTAAGGGTTTCCGAACCACAGCGGGTAACGATCGCCGCCGCCGACCTGACCGTCGACTTCGTTGCCGGCGAGTCGGTGCGGACTGAAATCAGCCGCAAGTTCACCAGGCACGCGGCCGTGGCCATGTTGGCCGCCGGCGGGTTCACGGCCCGCCAGTGGTACCAGTCGCGCGACGGCTATTTCGCGCTGGCGCTGGCGCTGGCCGCGCCGGTCGTGTAGAGGCCGGGCGAGTGTGTAACGCCCGTGAGTAGTCGTCCCCGTAAAGGCCTGCCGGCCGAAGAGCTGCCCGTCATCCACGTCGACAATGCCGAGACGTTGTCGGAAGTGTGCGCGCATCTGGCCGGGACTCGACGTTTTGCGTTGGATACGGAGTTCGTCGGCGAGCGCACGTACTATCCCAAACTGGAGCTGATTCAGGTCGCCAGTCGCGAGCAAGTGGCATTGATCGACTGCCGCGCGGTGGAGGATCTGAGCCCGTTCTTCGAGATCCTCGCCAACCGCCGGATTCAGAAGATCCTGCACGCGGCGCAGCAGGACCTCGAGCTGTTCGAAAGCCTCACCGGCGAACTGCCAAAGCCGGTGATCGACACGCAGGTGGCGTCGGCGCTGGCCGGCTACGGGGCGCAGGTCGGCTATGCGCAACTCGCGGAGAAGCTGCTCGGCGTCAGCCTGGAAAAGAGTGAAACACTTTCAGACTGGTCGCATCGGCCACTCAGCAAGGCGCAGCTGGCCTACGCCGTGGATGACGTGCGCTATCTGTTGCCGTTGTATGAGAAGGTTCGTGCACGCCTCACCGATCTCGAGCGCTGGGAATGGGTGAAGGAGGAGTGCGCCCGGATCGAGAACTTGTCGCGCGGCCTGACGGTACCTCCCGACGAGGCTTACCTGCGCGTGCGCGGCCGCGGATCCCTGCGCCCGCGCGGCCGGGCGGTTCTGCGCGAACTGGCGGC
>JBGTMF010000637.1:0-3163 GCA_041743795.1 Thermodesulfobacteriota bacterium
GCCGCCAGTTCGACAGCGTGACGCAGGCACTGTTCGGCGTCCCGCCATGGCATCTCCTCCGCCTGACCGCGACGCTGGCGACGGCGAGTGGCCACCGACGGGCCGTCGTCCGTCTGCATTAGCTCGCCCTTGATTCGCCAGCACTCGGGCCGGAACAGACGATTCGCGCGTCGACTCTGCGACCGCGAGACCCTCGTCGGCGACAGCGAGGCCAGCGGCGATCGCTCCGACTCGGCGGTCGCGCGGCGAGGCCGCGGTCAAAAACCATCACCTAGAAGGCGACTCGGTGACCAGCCGCGATTTCCGAGATTCTTCCGTAATCCTTCCTGACTCAATGTCGGCAGATTGGTAAGTGACGTCGTAACGACACAGATCAGTCCTTCGACGCCGGCGAGCGGATCCCAATGAGGAAGGATCCGGACTTCGACGCGATGCGAAAGCGCTTGAGGACAGCCGTCGGAATCGGGAGGAAACTAGATGATCGGAATTCATTCACGAGTTGTTCATATTCTGGGTTTGGTTTTGCTCGTACAGACGGCGGCGGCAGTCCAGCTCGACCGAACCATCCTGCCCATCCAAGTGCCGGAACGGCCTACCTACGAGGAGCTCGACGTCCGCAACGCCGTGCCGCCGCCGCGATTCGAGGTTACCGCGCCGGACGGCGCACCCAACGTCGTGATCATTCTGATCGACGATATCGGCTTCGGCGGTCCAAGCACCTTCGGAGGACCGATCGACACGCCGACCCTCGATGCGCTGGCCTCCGAGGGGCTCCGATTCAACAATTTCCACACAACGGCCTTGTGTTCCCCGACCCGCCAGGCCCTCAAGACCGGCCGCAACCATCATACCGGTAACACCGGATCAATCATGGAGACCGCGACGGCCTTCCCCGGCAACAACGGCCAGCTGCCAAACAGCGTCGCGCCCCTGGCGGAGATGCTGCGACTGAACGGCTACAGCACCGGAGCCTTCGGCAAATGGCACGAGACGGCGCCATGGGAGACCAGCGTGTCGGGGCCGTTCGATCGCTGGCCCACCCACCAGGGCTTCGACAAGTTCTACGGCTTCATCGGCGGTGAAACCGACCAGTGGTACCCGTTGGTGTACGACGGCGTCACCAAAGTGGCTCCGCCGAAGCTCGACAACTACCACTTCACCACCGACATGACCAACCAAGCGGTCCAGTGGGTCAAGGCGCAGCAGTCGATGACTCCGGACAAGCCCTTCTTCATGTACTACGCGACCGGTGCCGTGCACGCACCACATCACGTCCCGAAGGAATGGGCGGATCGCTACAAGGGCCAGTTCGACGAAGGCTGGGACGAGGTGCGCAAGCAAACGCTCGAGCGCCAGCAGAAACTCGGCGTGGTGCCGGCCCACACGTCGCTGGCCAACAAACCCGAGGACATCGAGGACTGGGATTCTCTGCCCGCCGACACGCGGCGATTGTTCGCTCGTCAGGCAGAGGTGTTTGCCGGATTCCTGTCGCACACCGACCACGAGATCGGTCGCTTGATCGAGGCCCTCAAGGAAACCGGCGACTTCGAAAACACGCTGATCTTCTACATCGCCGGCGACAACGGCACGAGCGCCGAAGGCGGCTTCGTCGGCATGTACAACGAGATGACCTACTTCAACCAGGTTACCGAAAAGGTCGAGGATCTGATCCCGCTGATCGACAAGTGGGGCGGTCCCGAAACGTTTCCCCACATGGCGGCCGGCTGGGCGGTCGCCTTCGACACGCCATTCGCCTGGACCAAGCAGGTGGCGTCCGACTTTGGCGGCACGCGCAACGGCATGGTCGTGCACTGGCCCACCCGGATCCGGGAGAGCGGTTTGCGTTCGCAGTTCTCGCACGTCATCGACGTCGCGCCGACGATTCTCGAGGCGGCAGGTCTGCCGGAGCCCAAGATCGTCAACGGCACGCCGCAGACACCTATCGAGGGCACCAGCTTTGTGTATGCATTTCAGGACGCCGATGCCCCCGAGCGTCACACCTCCCAGTACTTCGAGATGTTCGGCAATCGCGCCATCTACCGCGACGGCTGGTTCGCCCGCACCCTGCACCGGGCACCGTGGCAGACCGGCAAACAGAAGCCGCTGCAGGAGGACGTCTGGGAGCTTTACGACACGCGTTCCGACTTCAGCCTGACCCGCGACCTGGCGAGCGAGCACCCCGAGATGCTGAGCGAGCTCGAGGCCCTATTCATGGTCGAGGCGCAAAAGTATCACGTGCTGCCGATCGACGACCGCACCGTCGAGCGGGTCAATCCGTCGCTCGCCGGACGACCCGATCTGCTGGGCAATCGCAAGTCGCTCACCCTTTACGCCGGCATGGACGGCATTCTCGAGAACACCTTTCTCAACGTCAAGAACCAATCGAAGACGATCACCGCCGAAGTGGACATTCCGGAAGGCGGCGCCAACGGAGTCATCCTGGCGCAAGGCGGACGTTTTGGCGGCTGGTCGCTTTACATGAAGGATGGCAAGCCGATCTATACCTACAACTACCTGGGCCTGGACCGCTACACGGTCGCCGGTGACAAACCGATTCCAGCCGGCTCGGCCGAGATCGTGCTCGACTTCGCTTATGACGGCGGCGGTCGTGGCAAGGGCGGCGCGGCGACGATTACCGTCGACGGCAAGCAGGCGGCAAAGGGTCGGATCGAGAAGACCCAGCCGCTGATCTTCTCAGCGGACGAAACCGCGGATGTCGGACTCGACAATCAAACGCCGGTCGCCGAAGGCATCGGCATCGGTCGCGAGGAGACCCGCTTTACGGGCACCATCCACAAGGTCACCGTCGAAGTGAAATGAACGGCGATCATCTCGGTCGAGGGACCAAACGATCGGGAACGATCACAGCGGAGTTGATCGGAAGCTATACCGGCGTGGCCGACACGCAGATGAGGAGGCCTTTCATGAGAGAAACCATTGCGGCGATTTTGAGCGCCGTGTTCTTGACGGCGAGCACTCCGCTGCTCGCCGCCGACTTGTTCTTCTATCCCGGCAAGGGTCAAAGCACTGAGCAGCAGGCGAAGGACCATGCCGAGTGCGTCACCTGGGCCAAGCAAAATTCCGGAGTCGATCCCTCGGCGCCGGTCGCTGGACCCGACCGGCACGAGCGCGTTGGCGGCGCCGTGCGCGGTGCCGCCAGGGG
>JBGTMF010000638.1:0-6266 GCA_041743795.1 Thermodesulfobacteriota bacterium
GTGCGCCGGCTCGCGCGCCGCGCACCGCGGCGGCGATGCCGCCGGCGGCGGCTATGTGGTTGTCCTTGATCAGGATACCGTCATCGAGCCCGCCCCGGTGGTTGTGGCAGCCGCCGATGCGCACCGCGTACTTCTCGAGCGCGCGAAACCCGGGCGTCGTCTTGCGCGTATCGACGATGCGCGCATCGGTTCCGGCGACGGCATCGGAGAAGCGCCGCGCCATCGTCGCCACTCCGCACAAGCGCTGCAAGAAGTTCAGCGCTACCCGCTCGCCTGTCAGAAGATCGGACGCCGGTCCGTGCAGGCGAAGGAGAACGTCGCCGACGACGAACGGCGCCCCCTCCTCCGCCAACTGCTCGAGCAAGGCACTCGAACCGAGCAACGCGAATACCCGGGCGACAATCGGCCCCGCCGCCAACACGCCGCTTTGCTTGGCGACGATCTCGGCGCGGCCGACAACATCCCCCGCAACGGTAAGACGCGTAGTCAGATCCCCGCGGCCAATGTCCTCGGCCAGCGCGGCGCGAATCAGCGACTCGACGGAGTTGAGGTGGAAGACATTCATCTGTGACAAGTGGCCAGCAGCCCGTTATCGCGACATTAGTCTTGAAATTTGAAGTCTGAAATTTGAAATCTGAAATCGAAACTCAACCATGCAAAGCCGCCAGGTGCCGCTCGAGCACGGCGCGTCGCTCGTGTAGCGCAGCGGCTTTCTCACGCTCCTTCTCGACGATGTCGGCAGGAGCCTTGTCGACGAAATCGGGGCGGCCGAGTTTACCTTCCACCGCCTTCAGTTCCTTGTCGATCTTGGCGCGCTCTCTCTGCATGCGTTCGCTCACCGCGGCGCGGTCCACCGAATCGCCGAGCGGAACGAAGATCTCTCCCAACCCGGCAATCGCCGCCGACGGTTCGCCGGTCGGCCGCTCGTCACCATGGAGTATCTCGATGGCGCTGACGCGAGCGAGGTTCTCGACAAAGCCGCGCAACTCCTCAATCCGCTCGGCGTGGCCGTTGGCAACGATTCGCACCGTCAACGGTTCCCGCGGGGCGATGCCGAACTCGGAGCGGATCGCCCGTACGGCGGTAACCGTGTCGGTAAGAGCGGCCACCACCTCCTCGGCGCGCTCGTCGCGCCAGGCCGCCACTGCCTGGGGATACGGCGCGATCATGATCGAATCGACCGACCGCTGCATAGGCAAGGCCTGCCAGATCTCCTCGGTGAGATAGGGCATGAAAGGATGCAGCAAGCGCATGACCCGATCGAGAACCGTCACCAACGTGGTACCGACAAGTGTCTTCGCGCGCAGATCGTCGCCGTACAACGCCGGCTTGATCAGTTCGACGTACCAGTCACACACCTCGCCCCAGAGAAAGCGGTAGATTGACGACGCCGCATCGCTGAAGCGGTACTCGTCGATGGCGCTTCGCGTCTCGTCGACGACAGTCTGCAGTCGCGACAGGATCCAACGCGACGGCAGGTCGAGATCGAGCGGAGCCGACGCCTCGTTCCAGGTCGACAGGTCGGCGCCCTCGAGGTTCATCAGCGCGAACCGCGTCGCGTTCCAAATCTTGTTGGCGAAGTTGCGACCGAACTCGGTCTTGTCGGCGTCGAAGCGCACATCCTGGCCGAGCGGCGCCAGTGAGACGATGGTGAAGCGCAGCGCATCGGCGCCGTACTGGTTCATGACGTCGATCGGATCGGGCGAGTTGCCGAGCGACTTCGACATCTTGCGGCCCTTGCCGTCGCGCACGATGCTGTTCAGGTAGACGTCGCGAAACGGCACCTCGCCCATGAACTCGCAGCCGGCCATGACCATGCGCGCGACCCAGAAGAAGATGATGTCGGCGCCGGTGGCGAGCATGTCGGTCGGGTAGAACTTTTCCAACGTCGGTGTCTTCTCGGGCCAACCCATCGTCGAAAACGGCCACAGCCAAGAGCTGAACCAGGTGTCGAGCACGTCGGGATCCTGCAATAGTTCGCCGCCACCACACACGCCGCAACGTTCCGGCTCGTCGCGCGCGACATTCTCGGCGTCGCAGCCTTGGCAATACCAGACGGGAATGCGGTGCCCCCACCACAACTGCCGGCTGATGCACCAGTCGCGAATGTTGTTGAGCCAATGCAGGTACACACCGGTCCACCGCGGCGGATGAAAGAGCAAGTCGCCGCGCTCGACGGCGGCGATGGCCGGCGCCGCCAGCGGCTCCATACGAACGAACCACTGCCGGGACAGGTACGGCTCGATCACCGTGTCGCAGCGCTGGCAGCGGCGCACCGGCACGCGGTGGTCCTCGATGCCTTCGAGAAATCCCTGCTCTTCCAGGTCGGCGACGATTCTCGCCCGCGCCGCAAAGCGATCGAGGCCGGCGTACGGGCCGCCGGCCTCGCCGATCACGCCGTCGGTGGTCATGATGCAGATCGCCGGAAGATTGTGCCGATTGCCCATCTCGAAGTCGTTGGCGTCGTGTGCCGGGGTGACCTTGACCGCGCCGGTGCCGAACTCCCGATCCACCAGCTCGTCGGTGATGATCGGAATCGGCCGCTCGAGCAGCGGCAGGACGACGCTCCTGCCGAGCAGGTCGCGGTATCGCTCGTCGTCCGGGTGCACCGCCACCCCGGTGTCGCCGAGCATCGTCTCCGGCCGCGTCGTCGCGACGACAACGCCCGCGCCGCCGTCGGCGGCTGGGTAGCGAATATGCCAGAGGCTGCCCTTCTCGCCGCCCTCGGTGACGGCGGCCTCTTCATCGGACAACGCCGTGTGGCAGCGCACACACCAGTGGATGATGCGGTGGCCGCGGTAGATCAGGCCTTTCTCGTAAAGGCGAACGAACACCTCGCGCACCGCGGCGGAGAGCCCCTCGTCCATCGTGAAGCGCTCGCGCTGCCAATCGCACGATGCGCCCAATCGCTTTAGTTGCTGCAGGATGACGCCGCCGTAGTTCTCCTTCCACTGCCACACTCGCTCGACGAACGCGTCGCGCCCGAGTTCGTGCCGATCCGTGCCTTCGGCGGCGAGCTTTTTCTCGACTACGTTCTGCGTCGCAATACCGGCGTGATCCATCCCCGGCATCCAGAGAACATTGTCGCCGCGCATCCGCCGGTAGCGGACGGCGACGTCTTGGATGGTGTTGTTGAGGACGTGACCGAGATGCAACATGCCGGTGACGTTGGGCGGCGGAATGACCACCGCATAGGTCGCGCCGTCACGCCTCTCGTCGGCGTGGAAGTATCCGCGCTCGAGCCAGAATTGGTACCACCGCTGCTCGGTCGCTTGCGGATCGTAGACTTTGGCAAGTTCGGTCATTTTTTTTGGGGGTTAGTTGCAGTCGCGCGCACGTGGAACTTTCCACCGGTGTCGCACTGTCCCGCATCGGAGGGTGCCGTTCAAGATGGGCTTGCGGCCCCCCCGGGGCGATGGCCTCTGGCGCAGGTACGCTCATCGCGGTCAACAGAGCGAAAACGGGCGGCTGCCCCGAATCAGAGCAGCCGCCCAATGCCAGGCAACTATCAGCTGAAGGCTGACAGCTGACAGCTATTCAAAACACTGGTCGATCTGCGGATCCTCACACGAAGCGTACGCGGCATCGACGATGTTGTCGGCGCCGACGTCGAACAGTACACCTCCGCTAGGAGTGTAGCCGATCTTGTGCGGTGCTCCGTCGAGGATGATCAGGAACGTACCCTCACGCGGGCATGCGGCTCCGCTCTCAATCACCACCGGCGGGAAAGTCTCTACCGTCGCAGTGCTGCCGACACACGAGGCGTCGAGCGTGCCGTCGACCGTGAAACGGGTCGTCCCATCCGACTCGACGCGAAATGTCATCATCACGTTCTGTGAAACCGTGGAACTTTCACCCGTCTCGACGACCGTCTTCGCGACGGTGCCGACAAACGCGATGACCGCGGTCTGATCGACGGGAAAAGGATCCTCGCACGTGCCCATCGTCGTCACTTCCGCCTGGCCGCCGACGACCGTCTCGACACCAGCATCCTCCGACGCGCATTCGTCGAATGCATACGAGACCACCGCGCCGCCCTCGAGTTCCATGCATGCCTCCTCGCGGGTTCCCCCGGCGGGACAAGCCATCGGCGTCGAAACGCCGAAGACGACCGCGTCGCCGATTCCACTATTGAAAAGATCCAACATCAGGATGTCGGTCAAAGCGCCCGAATAGAGGCGCTCGAGCTGAGAAAGCAGCGGCGCCTTGGTGGCCGTCGCAGTGGCTGTCGCGGTTGCCGTGGCAGTCGCCGTCGGAGTCGACTCGACCTCTGTAGCCGTAGGCGTAGGAGTCTCGTCCGCTTCAGTCGCTGTCGCCGTTGCCGTGCTCTCGGCCTCCGTAGCCGTAGGCGTAGGGGTCTCATCCGACTCGGTGGCCGTCGCGGTTGGCGTTGTTTCCGGTTCAGTCGCCGTCGCAGTTGCCGTGCTCTCCGGCTCCGTCGCCGTAGCTGTAGGGGTCTCATCCGACTCAGTAGCCGTAGCGGTTGGCGTCGTGTCCGATTCCGTCGCCGTCGCCGTTGCCGTACTCTCGGCCTCCGTAGCCGTGGGCGTAGGAGTCTCGTCCGCTTCAGTCGCCGTCGCGGTTGGCGTCGTTTCCGATTCCGTCGCTGTCGCCGTTGCCGTACTCTCGGCCTCCGTAGCCGTAGGCGTAGGGGTCTCGTCCGACTCGGTTGCTGTCGCCGTCGACGTCGCGGTGGGCACGGCCGGGCAACCGTCGAGGGCATTGCGGACAGCTCGAATCAGGTCGCTGATCCTGGGTTCGAACAAGTACGCGGGACATTCAGCGAGGTCGGCGCTTCCCAGAGCGATATTTACACCGAGAATCAATTCGTTGATCGCTACCGCCCCACTGCCGTCGCAGTCCCCAATGCAGAACTGCGCCCGTGCGTTACCAACGCCTAAAACCAGAACTGCGAGCCCAACGACCAGACTATTTTTCATGCCACGCAACTTGCCTCATCTGTAGCGCAAAGTCACGGGTCGATGCCCAAAAAAAGAAGTGACCCCGGAGCTATGCTGCCCCGAGGTCACGAATACGACTGATCCCGAGAGTCCGGGATCAACGCAGAGCCACCGACTCTTATTCAGACGGCGTTACTCCGCGCAGGTCGCCACCGCCTCGCAGCTTTCGAAGGTTTCGCCATCGATCAGCACGCCCTCCGGCGAATACTGGACGACATGGCTCATCTCGCCAGCCATCAACTCGATGCGTCCGGCGCTCGGACAGGCCGCCTCGGCCGCGAAGACGATCGTCTCCGTGGTTTCGAATACGACGGTGCCGCCGACGCAATCGGAGATCACAGTCCCCGAAACCTCGAGTTCCACCCCACCCCCCTCCATCGGGATCACAACGATTTCCGCCGCGATCGTACCGGCGAATATTCCGGTGAGCGGATCCGAGTTATCGACGGTGCCGGTAAAAGTGATCGTCGCCGGACTACCCAGGGGTAAGAGATCGCCTGTGCAATCTCCACTCGATTCGATCATTTGTTCCCCGTCGATAAAGCTCTGCGACTCCTGGCAGTTCGAGTAGGTCACCTGGAAGACGACTCCCGACTCCTCCCCCGGGCCGCAGCTGATCGTCCGCATTCCACCACCCGAACAATTGATATTGATCGGGCCAATGCTTCCCGCGCCACCACCGTCCGGCATATCGATGTTGCCCAACGAGGCCAGGCTACTGACGACACTGCCGACGAATGCCTGAATTTCATTGCTGACGCTACCCGCCGGCGTCGCCGTCGGAGTTGCCGGCATTTCGGTAACCGTCGGCTGCGAGGTCTCCGTGGCAGTCGCCACGGCCGTCTCAGTAACCGTGGCGGTCGCGGACTGTATAGCAGTCGGTGTTGGCGAATCGTCAGACTCCGTAGCCGTCGGCGTAGGAGTCTCGTCGGCCGCGGTCGCGGTCGCCGTCGCATCCGACACTGTCTCTGTCGGCGTAGCCTCGGACTCCGTAGCAGTGGCCGTCGGAGTTAGATCCGACTCTGTCGCAGTCGCTGTCGCGTCCGACTCAGTTGCAGTCGGCGTAGGAGTCTCGTCCGATTCCGTCGCCGTCGCGGTCGCATCCGACTCGGTGGCCGTCGCGGTCGCCGTCGCAGCCGACTCCGTGGCAGTAGCGGTCGCCGTCGCATCCGATTCCGTGGCTGTCGCCGTCGCGTCCGACTCCGTAGCCGTAGCTGTCGCCGTCGCGTCCGACTCCGTAGCCGTAGCTGTCGCCGTCGCGTCCGACTCCGTAGCCGTAGCTGTCGCCGTCGCGTCCGACTCCGT
>JBGTMF010000639.1:0-14463 GCA_041743795.1 Thermodesulfobacteriota bacterium
GGCGGCGGCCTGGGTGGCGGCGGATTTGGCCAGGGCGGCTTTGGCCAGGGCGGCCTCGGTGGTGGTGGTTTTGGCCAGGGCGGCCTGGGCGGCGGGGGTGGCATTGCCTCGGTTGTTGGCGGCGGTACCGGAGAGTTCGCCGGCGAGGTGCGCATTACGGCCGATCCGTCGACCAACGCGCTGATCATCAACGCATCACCGCAGGACTACGACACGCTCAAGCAGGTCATCGAGAAGCTCGACGTGCCGCGGCGTCAGGTGTACGTCGAGGCGATCGTCATGGAGGTACGTCTCGGGCGCGATCGCCAACTGGGGATCGAACTGCAGGGCGCGATCGGCCTCGATAAGGGTGTCGGAGTTGGCCGCAACACGAGCTTCGGCGGAATCAACAGTGTCATACAGAACCCGGCCGGACTGCCCGGATTCATTCTGGCAGCTGCCAGCAATCAGACGGTCCGATTGCCGGATGGCACCGTCGTCCCGGCGCAGGTCGCCCTGCTGGCGGCGGCGCAGAGTGACACCAACGCCAACATCCTCTCGGCGCCCAACGTTTTGACCACCGACAACCAGGAGGCGGAGATCGTCGTCGGCCAGAACGTGCCATTCGTAGCTTCGCGTTCTACCAGTGATGTCAATCTCGCCAACACATTCGCAACGGTCGATCGGCGCGACGTCGGTATCACGTTGCGCATTACGCCCCAGATCTCTCAGGGAGGGATGGTCCGCCTCGACATCTTCCAGGAGGTCTCCGACGTGGTCGACAGCGCGGTGTCGGGCATCGACGTCAACCTACTCGGCCCGACGACGACGATTCGCTCGGCGACCACTTCCGTCGTCGTTCGCGACGGCCACACGGTGGTCATTGGTGGCCTGATCAGCGATCGCAAGGACAACAACCAGCAGGGAGTTCCTTACATCAGCGACATTCCGATCATCGGAAGCTTCTTCACCAACACCAGCGCCAAGCAGGAGAAGAACAATCTGCTGATCTTCCTGACGCCTCACATCGTGCGTAACCCGGTGGAGCTTCGCGACAAGTCGCTCGAGCACCGCGACAAGCTGCGGGCATTCATGTCGGAAAACCGATTCCGCGACCTGAGGCCGGATCGCCTGGAGGCGAGTTCCTGGACGCCGGACCTCTCCGAGTTCGAGGGGGCGGCGGCACAACAAGACGGTTTGATGTTGGACCGGCCGGCGGATCAACCTTCCTCGGACACGCGACCTTCCTCGGACATGCGACCGGACCTCGACCCTGTCGAGGAGGTCGCGATGCCCCTACCGGCCACGCGTACCGTCGTACTCGAGCCCGGCACCAAACACGACCCGGCGCTCGATCTGGTGTCCATCCAGCCGCCGCTCGAAGATCGCTCCGATGCCCAATTCGTGCTGTTGGCGAGCTTCGCCCAGCGCGGCACACCGCCGCCGGGCCTGCAGACGGCGACCGGATTGTTGGCCATTGCGCTACCGGACGGTTCCCGGCTGACCAAGCTGTTTCGCGAGGGCAAGCAGTACCGATTCTCGAGCGATACGTTCGACGGCATGTATCATGTGCTGGGAGCCTACTACGGACTGCGGGAAGCCCAGTTGGTCTATCCTGAGGGCCTGCCGGTCGACCCCGACAGCGGAGAATATCTGCACTGGCGCGAACTGAAGGACGCATCCTCGGCTAACGCTTCGGCTTGGACTGCGCTACACTGAGTTCCTCATGGCCGTAGCGATCAACTCCCTCGAAGCCTGCATCATCGAGCAGGGATCGATCTCCGACACGATCCTCGAGCGGGCGCGCGAACGCCAACGCGAGGGCAAGCGCCTCGGCGATGTCCTGCGCGAGATGGGGGCGATCGATTCGAAAACCTACGCGCGCGCCCTGGCGACGCATTTCGGATTGCCGTTTCTCGAGAAACTGCCCGAGGACGATCCAACCGCGACAGAATGCGTCGATCTGTTGCCGATCAATTTCGCCAAGCGTTGCCAGCTTTTGCCGATCCAGCGCGATAATGGCTCCATCGTCGTCGCCATGGCCGACCCGACTTCGCTGGGGCCCCTGGACGACCTGCGGGTTCTTCTGCACAAGCCGATTCGCGTTGTCGTCGCTCCGGGCGACGTGATCGTCGATCGCATCAACCGCGTCTACGACCAGGCGTCGGGCAACGCGTCGGATCTAATGGACGGCCTGCAGGAAGAGCGTCTCGATATGCTCGCGTCCGAGATCGAGGAGACGCGCGATCTACTCGATGCGGACGATGAGGCGCCGATCATCCGTCTGGTCAATTCGCTGCTGTTCCAGGCGGTGAAAGATCGCGCCAGCGACATCCACATTGAGCCCTACGAGCGCGACCTGGCAGTGCGTTTCCGCATCGATGGCGTGCTCTACGACATCATTTCGCCGCCCAAGCGCTTTCAACCGGTGATCATCTCCCGCGTCAAGATCATGGCCGGACTCAACATCGCCGAGAAGCGGTTGCCGCAGGACGGGCGCATTCGCATCAAGCTGGCGGGCAAGGACATCGACATTCGTGTGTCGACGGTGCCGACCGTGCACGGCGAGCGGGTCGTCATGCGTTTGCTGGACCGCTCCTCCACGATCTTGCAGCTCAACGAGCTCGGCTTGATCGGCGGCAAACTCGGTGCAGTGGAGCAGCTGATCCGCCAGTCGCACGGAATCATTTTGGTTACCGGTCCAACCGGCAGCGGTAAGACGACGACTCTGTATGCGGCTCTGTCGGGGATCAACACGACGGACAAGAACATCATCACCATCGAGGATCCGATCGAGTATCAGTTGCACGGCGTCGGACAAATCCAGGTCAATCCCAAGATCGAGCTGACTTTCGCCGGTGGCCTGCGGTCGGTACTGCGCCAGGATCCCGACGTCATCATGGTCGGTGAGATTCGTGACTCGGAGACAGCCAAGATCTCGATCCAAGCAGCGCTCACCGGTCACCTCGTGTTTTCGACGCTGCATACCAACGACTCCTGCGCGGCGATCACACGTCTGCTGGACATGGGTATCGAGCCGTTTCTCGTGTCGTCATCGCTGATCGCCGTCATGGCACAGCGGTTGGTTCGCAAGGTCTGCTCGAGCTGCCGGGAGGAGTACCGGCCGCCCATGGAGGAGCTGCGGCAGCTCGGCGTGACCATGGACATGCTCGAGGACAATCCGGTGTACCGCATCGGTCCTGGCTGTGAAGCCTGCAAGCTTACGGGCTACCGCGGTCGCCTCGGGATTCACGAGTTGCTGATCATCGATGACGAAGTGCGCAACCTGATCATGCGTTCGGCGGATTCATCCGAAATTCGACGCGCCGCCGCCGCCAAGGGTATGACGACGCTTCGCGAAGACGGCGCCGACAAGATCATGCGCGGCTTGACGACGATCGACGAAGTGCTCCGCGTGACACAGGACGATCTCGGAGTATAGCAGTCCGACGTAGGACCCGACGCGGGCTGGTTGTCCGCAACACCTTGGAACGTGCCGACCACGCTGTCGGCAGTCGCTGTGCCGCAGGGGACGGGATTCGCGGTGAATGCCGCGCCGCCCCGTGCGTCGATGGAAATGATCAATGCCTGTATATGCGTATAAAGGGCTCAGCGACAGTGGCCGCAACGTCAGCGGAATCGTCGATGCCGACACGCCGAAGGCAGCTCGGCAGAAGTTGCGCGGCAAAGGCGTCTTCCCCATCTCGCTGTCGGAGGAGAAGCAGAGCGAGAGCGGCAAGACGATCTCCTCGATTCAAGCCTCGAAGGACGTTCGGTCCTATTTCGATCGCGTCACCCCGCAAGATCTCGCACTGATGACGCGCCAGCTGGCGACCCTGGTAGGGGCTGGTCTGCCGCTGGTCGACTGTTTGGGGGCGTTGATCGAGCAGGTGGAGAACGCCCGCCAGAAGCGCATCCTCTCCCAAGTACGCGAGCACGTCGTCGAGGGAGGCAATCTCGCCGATGCGCTGCGGTTGCACCCGCAGGTCTTCAACGACCTATTCGTCAACATGGTGCGCGCCGGTGAAGCGAGCGGCGCGCTCGACATCGTTCTGATCCGCTTGGCCGACTACACGGAGCGGGCCGCCGCGCTGCGCAGCAAGGTCCGTTCGGCGATGACTTATCCAGCAGTCATGGGATTGTTGAGTCTGGGAATTCTGCTTTTCCTGTTGTCCTACGTCGTGCCGAAGGTGACCAAGATCTTCGAAGAGACGCAGCAGTCGCTGCCGGGCATCACCGTCGTCCTGCTCGCGGTGTCCGACTTCACCGCGGACTATTGGTGGTTCATTCTACTGATGTCCGCGGCGTCGTTTGCCGGTCTGAAGGCGGCCATTCGGACGCCCAAGGGGCGATTGCGTTTCGACGACTGGACGCTGCGGGTGCCTTACTTCGGTAAGGTGATCAAAAAGGTGGCTCTGGCGCGATTCGCGCGCACACTCTCCACCCTGCTCGATGGGGGAATTCCCCTCCTGCAGTCTCTCGACATCGTCAAACACGTGGTCGCCAACAAGGTCATTCAGATCGCCATCGAAGATGGTCGCAATAGCATTCGCGAAGGGCAGAGCGTCGCCGAGCCGCTGCGCAAGAGTGGTCATTTTCCGCCGCTTCTCGTGCACATGATCGCGGTCGGCGAGCGCAGCGGCGAGCTCGAATCGATGTTGTCGCGGGCTGCAGACGCCTATGACAACGAGGTCGAGGCGTCGGTCAACGCGTTGAGCAGCATCATGGAACCACTCTTGGTCGTTTTCATGGGAGGGCTCGTCGCCTTCATCGTCATCGCCATTCTCCTACCGATTTTTGAATTGAACGAAATCGTGGGATGATGGGTTCATTCAGTAGATCGGTGGACCTCGAGCGCCCTGTCGCTGTAGCGCTTGTGCCGCCTGGCAAATCTGCTTTTTCGGAGGGAATGATGAATCGAGTATCAAGACAATCGGGATTCACGTTGATCGAGATCATGGTGGTGGTGTTCATCCTCGGCCTGCTCGTGACACTGGTGGCCCCGAAGATCATCGGCCGCACCGACCAGGCCCGCCAGGTAAAGGCCATGGCCGATATCAAGGCGATCGAGGAGGCGATGAAGCTGTTCAAGCTCGACAACGGTTTCTACCCGACTTCGGCCGAAGGCATTACCGCGCTGGTGCAGCCGCCGGCGCGTGCGCGGCGCTTCAATCCGGACGGTTACCTCGACAAGGTGCCGGTCGATCCATGGGGCAACGAGTACGCCTATATCAGCGACGGGCGTGACGTTCGCATCCTCTCGTTCGGCGCGGACGGCGTCGAGGGCGGCGAGGGATACGATCGGGATCTGGACAATTACGAAGATTGAGCGCCGCACTGCGTTGCAGTTGGTCATGAAGCATCCGATTGCGAAGTCTGAGGATTGCTCGATCCACCTGTCCGACCGGAGACAGAGTGGAGACCTCGGATGACGAAGTCGGTTGCCGCCCCCAGCGCACGGCGGGCACGGACGAGCCGTCAGGGTGGGTTCACGCTCATCGAACTCGGGCTGGTGATTCTCATTCTCGGCGTGATGATCGCGATCGCCTTGCCACGACTCGGCAATCGCTCCTATGCCCAGCTCAACTCCGAGACGCGCAAGCTGGCGTTGGCCTACCGCTACCTGCGACATGCCGCGATTCTCAACGGGCGTAATTATCGGCTGATGTATGATCTCGACAATCACACGTATTGGGCCGAGGTGGCGGAAGTGGCGGCACCGGAGTTGCCGCTCGACGACGGCAGCGGCGAACTCGGCCTCGATTCCTTCGCGCAGGAAGTGCCGGAGCAATTCACCCGCGACCTCGATGGCCCGCTCAATCTGCGAAAACTCCCCGACTCGATCGGCTTCTCTGACGTCGAGCTCCCGCATTCGTGGGGGAAAGTCTTCGAAGGCGTCGTCTTCACCATGTTCTACCCAGACGGTTTCGTCGACATCAGCGTCGTCCATCTCGACAATGGACAAGATGTGTTCACGTTGTATGTACCCAACGGGATCACCGGACAGGTGTTCGTCGACCCCGGTTACCTTTCTTGGAACGAATGACGTCCCCCGAATCCGTGCGAGACGACAGGGGGTCGGCGGCCGGGTTTACGCTGATCGAGGTGCTGGTCGCATTGAGCATCGTCGCCTACGCGCTCATCGGCCTGCTCGGACTGCAAAATCGCAATCTCACCATCGTCGGCCGCGGCCAGGACATCACGCGCGCGACGCTGTTGGCGCGCCAGTTCATCGCCCAGATGGAGGTTGTCGAGAAGTTTCCCGAGCTCGGCTTCAGCAGTGGCGAGTTGGAGCCGGGATTCTACTGGGAGCGCGAGGTCGGTCCGACCTTCCTTCCCGACGTCCGCGAGGTCCGCGTTCGCATCATCTTCGACGAGCGTCAACCGGATCTGGTCGAATTGCTCTACTACATGCGGGACCGCGTCGTGCCGGAGGAAATCGAATGAGGGAGGGGCGTGGCGGCCGCCGCGGCTTCACCCTGATGGAGCTTCTGCTGGCAGTCGTCATCTTCGGCTTCATCGTGTTGACCGTGTACGGAGTCCTGTCGCGATCGATCCACGCCCGCACCGTCGGCGAGGAACGCGCCGAGTTGTACTCGCTCGGTCGCGAGACGGTCTTCAAGATCGCCGACGACCTGGAGGGCGCCCTTCTGCCGTTGTCCGGCGACCGCATCCACTTCATCGGCAGCGCCCTGCCGCCCTCGGTGGTGTTCATTCGCATGAACCGCGGTGGCTACGGCCAGGGGCGCATGCGGCCGGGACAGGTGCAAGTGGAGTACAGTGTGACCCCGCCCGACGCCCGCGGTTTCAGCGTGCTGGTCCGCGGCGAGCGCGACTTCAAGCGTCTGCTCGAAGAATCCGACGGCGTAACCTACCAGGAGGACGAGACTCAGTTCGACCTCGACCCGACGACGGACATCGAGGCGCCGGCGGAGCAGTTCATCGCGCTCCTCGAGTGCCCGCCGGGAGCGGAAGCATCCGGTATTGCGGGGTCGTGTGCGCGCGTCGTCGCGCTGCGCTTTCGCTTCTTCGACGACGCCTTCGGCGAATGGCGCATGGAGTGGGACTCCTTCGAAGAGCAGGGTGTGGCGATGGACCGGATTCCCGCCGCCGTCGAGATCGTCCTCGTCCTCCTCGACGAGTTGCTGCGCGAGCACGAATTCTACACGGTAGTCGACCTGCCCTTGGCGCGCGCCAATCCAACCCCGGGGGAAGGCGAGGAGGAGGACCAAGGTGTTCAATAACCTTCCACCGTGCCGGTCTTCGCCAACCAGGAGTCACTGATGCCGCGACGGAGAAGTCTGCGCCGAGACGAGAGCGGCATCGCCATCATCATCGTCGTCACGGTGATCGCGTTGTTGACGATCGTCGTCACCGAGTTCACCTATTCGGTCACGATCGATCAGTTTCGCGTCCGCAATTCTCTCAATTCCCTGCAAGCGGAGTTGATCGTTCGCTCCGGCGTCAATCTGGCCGAGGGCTTCCTGTCGCTCGACGACGATCCGCGAGTCGATACGCGCACCGACGAGTGGTACATCAACATGCTGCAGTTCTGCCAACAGCTGACGCTGCCGAATGGCGCGCTGGTCCGCTGCGACGTCAAGGACGAGAGCGGCAAGATCAACGTCAACAACACCCGCGAAGTTCTCCGCGCCGGCAGCGACCCGACGTTGCCAACCCGCGAGGCGTTTCTCCGGGCGGCGCTGAAATGCATCTTCCAGCGCCGCGAAGGGCTCGACGTTGAGATCATCGACCGATTGCGGGAATACTGGCTGCGCGAACCCCCCTCCCTGGCGGATGGGACGCAGCGCGCCGCAGTGCCGACGTTTCAGTCGCTCGAGGATTTCGCCGCCACCTTTCGCATACCGACGCGCTACATTCCCTATCTGCGCAACTACGTTACAGCCCAGCCGCGTGGCCGATTGCAGAAAATCAACATCAACGTCGCCGAACCGGAGGTTCTCAGCGCGATCATCAACCCCAACCCGGAGGACAACTGCGCGGTCACCCCCGAGGTGAACGATATCCTCGAGCGCCAGCTGGACCCGGAGAACCCGATCCGCGACGCCGACATCAGTGGTCTGTTGGGTGGAATCGAGCACGCGCAGCTGGTCACTTCGCTTTTCGGCACGCGCAGCAACCTCTACCGGCTCGAGGCCAGCGCCATCACCAACCCGAATCCCGACAACCCCAGCCACGGCGGCGTCGGCAAGACCCTCAGCGTCGTTGTCTTCCGCAAATGCGTCGAGGAGACCGCGGATACCTGCGAGCGCTGGACTTCGACGCCACTCGACTGGCAAAAGGAAGGAGGGGCGCGGCTTTTTCAGGAGAGGAATCGCTTCTCGGCGCTATCGGAGTATTATGGCGAGTTCGATCCGTCGAGCGCGGGGGGATTCTAGCGGTGATCGGTTCAAGCAGATGATCATACAACAGCAGCGAGAGTTGCCGAACGATTGCCAATCCCGAAACCCGGGATCCGTCGCGGCACGGTAGGCAGCTCCACCATGCCGCGCAAAATCGTATCGTTCGACATCAGCTCGTCGGATCTGCGGGCGACCATCGTCGAGGCCGGATTCCGCGATTTCAAGATCGAGGGGTTTTACCACGAGGCCCTCGACGGCGACGCGGAATCGGCGGCCAGGAGCATCGGGCGATTCATCGGTGAGCACGGCGCCGATGCCGATACGATCGTGTCGGCTCTTCCGGCCGACGCCGTCAGCTGGCGCACGCTGCATCTGCCTTTCCGCGACAGTCGCAAACTCGCTCAGACGGTTCCCTACGAACTCGAGAGCAACGTCCCCTTCGGGCTCGATGAGGTCGTCGTCGACTACCAGGTGCTGTCGCGGGATTCCTCGGGGACGACGGTGTTGGCGGCGCTGGCGCCGAAACGCGAGGTCGAGCGCCATCTCGAAATGATGCAGGCGGCTGGCGTCGATCCGAAAATCGTCGATGCCGGGCCGCTGACGGCCTTGAACACGCTGAATCTGATCGCCGATCGCCCGCCGACGTTCGCCTTCGTCGATGGCTCGGAGCGCGCGGTGACCGTGGCGTTATACCGCAACCGAGCGCTCGTCGGCGTGCGCTCGTTGAGCGCCTCGGAGGCCTTCGGGCCGGCGCCGGTGGCGAACGGAAAAGGCCCGGTGGCCGGCGCCGCCACCGCGCTGGCGGGGTCCGTTCGCTGGACGCTGCTCGCCTTCAATGGAGCCCCGCTGGAAGACGAGATGGTTTGTTACGTCGCCGGGGAATCCGACTGGGTGGAGGCAGTCGCCGTCGCGCTCGAAGAGTCGATGAAGGTAGAGGTTCGCCGTCTCGACCGCCTGTCGCTGCCCAACGTCGACGCCGTCACCCGCGCCCGATTGCCGGCGTTCGGCTCGAGTTTGGGTCTCGCGCTGCGTGAGATCACCCCGTCGGATACCCTCGGCGTCAACTTCCGGCGCGGCGAGTTCACATTTCATCGCAGTGAGCAGGAACTGCGCGCGGGCCTGCGCACCGCCGCGATTCTCGCTCTCGTCGTCGTCGTTTTGACGGTCGGCGAGATGTACGCGAAGTACAAGGAGTCGCAGGTACGCCTGACGACAATCGAGCAGCAGATCCAGGAGGTTTTCGAGGCGACGCTGCCGAACGCTGGCAGGGTCGCCCGGCCCCTCGACACGATGCAGGACGAGATCGGGTTCTTGCGTCAGGACGTCCAGATGCTCGACGACGTCGTACCGGTTGCCAATTCGACGAGTGTCGATCTGTTGCGGGCCATTTCCGCCGCGGTGCCAAACCACGTTCGCATCGACAGCGAAGAGTACGTGATGGACACGGACTCGGTTCGTCTCACGGCCAACGCCGACACGTTCGAGTCGGTCGACTCGCTGAAACAGAAATTCGTCGAGACCGGGTTCTTTTCGGACGTACAGGTCAAGGATGCGCGCGCCGCCTCCCAGGGCACGGGCGTGGATTTTCGCTTGGTGATGGTGTTGAACAAGGACTTCCGGCCCCCGACGACGCGATGAATTTCGATTGGCGACAGATCCTGAATTTCTTCCAGCGAATGTCCTCGCGCGAACGCGCGTTGGCTGGCGCGGCCATCACCACGGCGGTGGTGCTCGGCTTCTACACGTTGGTATGGGAGCCGCTTACGGAGAATCGCGCCCGCGCGGAGCGCTTGATCCGATCCCGCCAACAGGATCTGGCCGACATCAAAGAGTTGCGGATCGAGTACATGGATCTGCTCACCAGGCTCGAGGTCAGCCGCAGCATTATCGATCCGAAGAATGTCGACAACGACTTCTCCCTTTTTCCTCACATTGAATCGACGGTCAGTGCCGTGCTCGGCGGGCGCGAGAAGATTCGCTCGATGAGTCCGAAGACCAAAGCGATCAACGAGGCATACCGCGAGGAGGCGGTCGATCTTCGGCTCGACGGGATCGCTCTCGACCAACTCGTCGAGATGATGGTGCGCATCGAGAAGGGGAAGCAGCCCTTGCGGGTGACCCGGTTGCAGGTCAAAAAGCGCCGTCGTGATCCCCAGCAGTTCGACGTAATGGCGACGGTGTCGATGCTCAAGGCCAACGTCGAGGCGGGATAACGTCGATGCAGCTGCCAGCGCTTCGTTTGCCGGCGATCAACGTCGGCGATTGGTTCGAGGATTTTCCGGCGCGCCGAGTCCTTCTCTACTCCCTCTACACGATCGTTCTGTTTCTGTTGTTCCTGGTCGTCAACTTCCCGTACCGTCTCCTCGTCGAACGCATCATCAACGACATCGATCTGACTCCGGCCGAAGTCGAGCTAGGGGATGCCAACTTTGCTTTCTGGAAGGGGCTGGATCTGCGTGGACTGGTCGTGCGCCGGCTCGATTTGAGCCGCGTCCCCGTGCTCGAGATTCCGCGGGCGTACCTGAAGCCCGGATTCGGCGGCCTCGTTCGCGGCAAGCTGTCGAAGGTTTCCTTCCGAGGCGAGATGTACGGCGGCCGGGCGAAGGCAAAGTGGGTCGGCGGCGGAGACCTGCGCCGCGTCATCGTCCAGGTCGAGGATCTCCAACTCGCTCGCTACCCGCCCCTGCGCGAGCTCTTCGATGAGGGGCAGATTTACGGCCTTCTCTCTGGATACATCGAGAGTGAGGCGCGAGGTGAGGCGACGACTCCGGCGCGGGCTTCCGGCGAGATCTATCTCGATCGCGCTGGATCCGAGGGCTTGGTGCGCGGCGGTCTACCCATTCTCGACGTGGCGATGGATGAGACCAAAGTGCTGTTCAACATTCAAAGTGGCCGGATCGAGATAGAAGAGTTTACGGCGATCGGTCCCGACGCGACGATTTCGGCAACCGGGCAGATCGCCTTGCGTCAACCGATCGATGCCAGCGTCGTCGATCTGAGTGTGACGATCGAGGCGACGGCGGACGCTCGGCCTGAGATCAAAGGTCTGCTGTCGCTGATCCCACGCGAGCGCGGGGCGAGCGCGGACACCCCTGTATCGATCACTGGTACCCTGGGCAAACCGCGCTTCCGCTAGCGTCGTCGGCTCTTCTCCCCGAGTCGGCGCCTGGGGTCCGTTGACTTTCCTCAGGTCATTTTGGATCTTGGCTGGGCTGATCGGACTCGAGAGTCGAGTCGCGACATCCGAACCGACTAAGGAGACTTTGCGATGACATACATCATTACCCGTCTGTGCCGGGATTGCGTCGATACCGCGTGCGTCGCGGTTTGTCCGGTCGACTGCATCTACAAGTACACGGGAAGTGATCATGAAACCTTTCCCAACCAGCTCTACATCCATCCTGATGAGTGTATCGACTGCGGTGCGTGCGAGCCGGAATGCCCGTGGCAGGCGATCTTCGAGGAGGAGACGGTGCCGGAGGTCTTCAAGGCCGACACGCCGCTGAACTACGCGATGGTCGAACACAGCGGCGATTTCGAAGTTTCGCCGAACAATGAGACAGAGAAGCCGACTGCCGAACAGATCGAAGCAAACAAGCAGAAATGGGGATGGGATGGTTGAGTCATGACCTATGAAGAGGTGAAGTTCTCCCGCGACTGCCCCGCCGTACAGATTCCACAGGGGAACTCGGTGCAGATCCCCGCCGGAACGGCCGGATTCGTAACACAGTCCCTCGGAGGAAGTTTCACGCTGCAGGTTCCGGCGCTAGGTGGGCTGTTTCGCGTTGCCGGCGCCGATGCCGACGCGATCGGTCAACAGGCGGTCTCCAGTCCGACGACGGCTTCCGAGCAGGCGGGACCGGTCACCGAGGATGCCATCTGGGATCAGTTGCGCGGGGTTTATGATCCGGAAATCCCCGTCAACATCGTTGATCTCGGCCTGGTCTACGACATGCGCATCGAGGATGCCGGATCGGGGCGCAGCCGCGTCGACGTGAAGATGACGCTTACCGCTCCAGGATGCGGTATGGGCGGACCGATCTCGATGGATGCGAAACATCGCATCGAGAGCATTCCGGGTGTAGTGGAGGCGACTGTCGACGTCGTCTGGGATCCGCCGTGGAGTCCGCAGATGATCTCTCCGGAAGGGCGTGCAAAGCTCGGGATGGATTAGTCGACTCGTTGGCCGGAATGGCAATGGCGGCGAATCGTTTCACGGGTCACTTGCGCGACGAAAGGGTCCGCCATCACGAGGATGCGGGCGAATGGCCGAGTCCGGGACTGGCCGAACTGGCGGAGCGGCGGCGCAGCGCCGATCCGAAGCCGGAAATCCTCATCGACGGTTTCGTTCGCCTCACAGTCGGCGAATTCGTCGAACGCGCCCAGTCGATCGCCGGCGGCTTGCTCGAATTGGGTGTTCGCGCCGGCGACGTCGTTTCCTGGGAGTTGCCCAGTTGGTGGGAGGCGGCGGCGCTGGCCGTCGCCATCGATTGGATCGCGGCGATCAGTAACCCGATCATTCCCATTTACCGCGAACGAGAGGTGGCCTTCATCGCCCGCCAGGCTGGGTCACGCGTGCTGGTGGTCCCAGGAACGTTTCGCGGCTTCGACTACCGTGAGCTGGCGCGCACGGTGCAACGCGAATGCCGGGATCTCGAGCATCTGTTGGTAGTGCGTGGCGAGCCGACGGGCGGCATGATTCCTTTCGACCAGCTGTTGCAGTTGCCCCAGAGGCCTCCGCGCAGCGAACGCTCAGCGCACGATGTGGCGATGCTCTTCTACACTTCCGGTACGACCGCCGACCCGAAGGGTGTCATGCACACCACGGCGACAATTGGCGCCTACGCGCGTTCGAGCGTCGCGGCCATGGGCACGGATTCGGAGGACGTCGGCTTGTTGCAGTTTCCCCTCACGCATATAGGCGGACTCGTAGCCTTCGTCGCCGTACCTCTACTGGCTGAATCGAGCGTGGTGTATCTCGATACATGGGAGCCGGAGCGAGCCCTCAACCTCATCGAGGTGGAGAAAGTGACCTCGGCGGGGGGACCGCCCGTGATTCTGCAGGGGCTGTTGGCAGCGCCGACGTTCTCGAGCGACCGCGTCAGGACGGTGCGCAGCGCGGGGACCGGAGCGGCCGGAATTCCGCCCTTACTCGTGCGCGAGGTGGGTGCGAAGTTTGGCGCAACCTGTTTTCGCTCCTACGGCTTGACCGAGTGCCCGATGCTAACCACCGGTGTGGGCGACGACCCGGAGGAGAAGCGGATGTACACCGATGGCCGCCCCAGTCCCGGCTGTCGGGTGCGGATCGTCGACAGCGAGGGGCGCGAGGTGGTGCCGGGGCAGGCCGGCGAGATTGAAGCGTTCGGCCCGCAGCTCTGTGTCGGATACCTCGATGCCGAATTGGACCGCGAGGCGTTTACTCGAGATGGATTCCTGCGTACCGGCGACCTCGGCGTCGTCGACGAAGACGGCTATGTCAAGGTCACCGGTCGGCTCAAAGACATCATCATTCGCAAGGGCGAAAACCTGAGTGCAAAGGCGATCGAGGACATCCTCATCGACCACCCCGGCATCGCCGATGTCTGCGTGATCGGCCTGCCCGATCCCGCCCGTGGTGAACTCGCCTGTGCCGTCGTCGTAGCGCGGGCCGGAATGCCGGTACCGACGCCGGCCACTGTTCGGCAATACATGACCGAGCGCAACGTCATGCGGCAGCTGATTCCCGAGCGCCTGGAATTCGTCGAAGCCCTGCCCCGCAATCCGACCGGCAAGGTCATGAAGTTCCAGCTGCAAAACAAGTTCCGCAGGTAGCTTTCGCAGAAGGTCGTTGCTCTCGCCGGTGGTCCGCGCGCGCGAGCGGACCACCGGCAATCGAGTCGTCAGGGTGTCGTCAGCGGACGGCGCGGACATTCGGGCGGTGCCGCTGTGCGGCGCTCTCCGACGAACCGCCCTCGGCCCGCATGAACGGTCACATTGGGACAGTCGAACATCCGGTAGTGCTCGCCACCGTCGGCGATCGGGTCGATGCGGGCGAACACCCGGTCGCGGATGTCGCGCCACCGGATGGCATCGATGTGGGCATCGATCCCGAACTTCGAAGTGTGCTGGATGGCCTGCACCA
>JBGTMF010000640.1:0-10172 GCA_041743795.1 Thermodesulfobacteriota bacterium
CTTCTTCAGCATCAAGTTCGAGATCATCGGAGAGGGGCCGAAGAACGGCCAGATGGACGTGTTCGAGTACACGTTGCCGGCTGAGGTGACGTTCGATCCGGACGATCCAATCCAGGTCGAGGTGAAGGCCGGGCAGATCAATGAGAGGTTCGAGTTCACGCCGAACCAGTGCCTGGTGCCGCCGACGCCGACGCCGACCAGCACCAACACGGCGACCAGTACCAGGACGCCGACCAGTACCAAGACTCCGGTGAATACCAATACCCCGACCAAGACGATCACCAAGACTCCTACGAAGACCGTGACGCCGCCGCCTACCAGCACCCATACCGCTCAACCGACGGCTACCCGGACGATGACCCCACATGTGGAGGTCGATATCCGCAAGGACGAGGAGGGGCCGAACACTCGCGAAGTGGATCCGACGGAAGCAGCGATCTTCGAGATCTCGGTACACAATCCGGGATCGGTCGACCTGGTCGACGTCCTCGTGTCCGACCCGCTGCTTCCCGCTTGTGACCGCTCCATCGACTCGATCCCTGCCGGTCAGACGGTGACGTATACGTGCACCCTGCCCGCAGGCCAGTTGTCCGCCGGCGGAACGGTGACGTTCGGCGATCGGTTCAAGACCAAGAGCTACAACCGCAACGATGGTTCGGCCGACTGGTCGGGTCCCTGGATCGAATACGACGTCGCCGACGGCAACAGTCAGTCACCGACGGCGGGCAACGTATTGATCGGAAGCAACGAGAAGCTCTGGTTGGACGACTACCCGGACACCGGTACCGATCCCAGTGCGCGGCGCACCGCCAACCTGAGCGGCATGGCGTCGGCGACATTGAGTTTCGACTACGAGACCCACTCGGGCGTCGACAAGGAAGACGCCGTCGTCGTCGAGGTATCGTCCAACGGCAGTACATTCACCGTTCTCGAGACGTTTACGGGGGTTGCAGGCTATCGCAGCGAATCGCGTAGTTACGATATCTCAGCGTACATCTCGGGCACGACGACGATCCGCTTCCGCGTCTCCAACATGTACGGAGCCAGCGACGAGACTTTCAAGGTCGACAACGTATTCATCGCGGCGCAGGGGGCGAGTGGGCCGTTTGAAAACGAGGCCTGCGTCGAAGCCTGGGGCGCGGGTACGATGGTGGAAGACTGCGACACCTCGACTCTGATTCCAATCGAGCCGGTACCGCCGACGTCCACGCCGACACCCACAAAGACAAATACACCGCCAGCGACGGCGACGAGGACGAATACACCGAAGGCGACGGCGACCAGGACGAACACGCCGACGAAGACCCCGACGCCGATGGACGTGGCCTGCGAAGGCGAATGCTTCCGGGTGGAGTACCTCGGCAAGCTGAACGAGCAGCTCTATTGGAAGGTGAAGAACGAGTGCCGTTGGGCGGTGAGTTATGTAGCTTTCGGATTGCCAGGTGTGGCGGCTACCTGGCCGTCGGACAATTCCACCTTTACAGCGCCGAGCGGTCGCAAGTACCACGTCGAAAACACAACGAATAATCCGTTCTACAGCATCAAGTTCGAGGTCAAGGACGAGGGACCGAAGCACGGTGCGAGCGATATATTCTATTACCGTCTGCCGGCGGGTGCGTTCGATCCGGATGATTTGATCCAGGTCGAAGTGAAGGCCGGAGAGAAACACGAGCGGTATGAGTTTACCGCCAACCAGTGTATGGCTTCCTCGGGCTTCGCTGCGGGGTCATTCGGCGCCTCGTCCTCCTCGGTATCGGAATCGACGCCGACACCGGGCGTAGCGGCGGCCGCCAGCGATTGGGTCGCTACGGCGACTCCGACCCCGACCGTCATTGCGAATGCGGATGTCGAACTGCGCATGCAGCAAAGCCTCTCGCAGCGTAAACGCCCGTCGTCGAGGCGGCCGGTCGGTGTCGAGGTGTCGATTCACAACTCCGGCGAGGTGGATTTGTACGACGTAGTCGCCACGTTCGCCTCCGCGCCGGCCTGTGATCGCTCGATCGATCTGGTTGCCGCCGGCCAGACGATGGCGCACTCGTGCACCGTTCCCGTCGGGCGCCGCACCGCCGCTGGCGCTGCGAGCATCGACGTCGAGGGTTGTGTGATGGCAGTGGGACGGGGAACGACGGTAGAGGACTGTAAGACGTTGACGGTCATCGCGGTGGATTCGGCGACTGACTAAACGGAGTTTGTGGGGGGGCTCCACCCGCTCGAGCAGGGGTGGAGCCTGGCTTCTGGGGGGAAGCCGGAGTCCCGGGTGCTTGTTGCCCGGGACTCGCCTTTTATAGGGGTGGTGGGTTTATCTGCGTTCTGTTACACGTGGCCAAACTGGAGGCGGTATCGTGAGAGTACTCAAAAGTTTCCTGGCGTCGGGAGTGGTTCTCGCATTGACGGCGGGAAGTTCGTTGGCCTACGACGTGACGATCGACGATTTCAACGACTTCGTGAACACGGGGCAGCTGACTAGTTTCTTCGGAGTTCCGGAATCGGCCTCCGACACGGATCTGCCCGGCGTCCTCGGTGGGTCGAGAGACCTGCTGGTGCAAGCGGATGCGACGGCGGTGCTCATAGCTGGGGTGATTCCGAGCGGGATCCTCGATTATATGTCGATCGGGACCGGGCTGGCCCGGGTGACATATACGGGCGGGGTCAGCGGTATCGGCCTCGCACTTGCCTGCGCTGAAGCGGTCGAGGTCGTCTACCTCAATGCCGACGATCCGGCGCAGGGTATTGATCCCCAGACCGGACCTGCCCTGATCACTCTCGAACTCATCGGTGGTGTATCAGCCAGCGTGAGCGAAACGGTCGACAGCCCGGCAGGCGTTCTTTCCTTCCCGCTGGCGGCTTTCGCCGGAGTCGACCTGCAGAACCTGACTTCGATCTCCCTGACGATCGACGGGACGAACTCCAACGCCGCTGACCTCGCCATCGATAGCATCACCGCCGTGGGATGTGAGACGCCGCCTTCGCCTGCGCCGACGATGGGCGCGGGAGGCATGGGCCTCAGCGTTCTGCTGCTGGTTGGGCTCGCTCGTATCGCCGTGGCCCGTCGCCGACCCTCGTTGCCGCAGTCCTGATCCTCGCGCCGCATCGCGTAAAACCCCTGTGCCGCAACTGGCACAGGGGTTTTTTATGGTGCTCCTCGGCGAGTTTCCGGGCCGCGGAAGGCGGGCATAATGCCCGTCCGACTTGGGGTTTCGTCTCTCCGGCACACATTTGACGGTTTCGAATGATCCGCTAAACGCATGAAATCCGCTTTGTTAGTGCGGGACCGGTATACGCCCGCCAAGGGTTGGCACGCGAGTCGCTTTGTAGATCTCCAACGGAGGTTGGAGCATGAAAGCGACAGCAACAGGATTCAGGAACTTCTTGGTATGCACAGCCGCGGTGGTCGCCGGCTTGTTGGCCACCCCCATCCACGCGACCACGTTTGTTGCTCTCGATCAGGAACAACTCGCTGACATCTCTGACGCCGCCGTTCTCGGTACTGTTGTCGCCATCCAGTCGGGGCGAAGCGCCGATACCGGCGCGATTCAAACCGACATCGACGTAGCCGTCGAGGAAGTTCTCTTCGGTGAGATCGATGAAGCGGTAGTCGTGATTCGCGAAGCCGGCGGCCGTGTCGATGGCGAAGAGGAGTGGAATTACGGAGCCCCATCCTTTCATCGCGGCGAGCGGATCATGGTTTTCCTCTCGGCGACCGGCGACGGAACATTCCGCACCACAGCCATGGCGCTCGGCAAGTTCCGCGTCGAGACGGATGAGTACGGGGCGGCGGAGTTGGTGCGCGAGCTGGGCGAGGGCGTTCAGCTCCTCGACAGCACGGGAACCTTGACCGTCGATCCGGACGCCGAAGTGATGCCGATGTCCGACACCCTCCGCGATCGGCGACGCGAGAGCCGCAACGGGCGACGCGACCGCGAATCGCTGGTGCCGGTTGCGCTCGAAGCCGTCGAGGACATGGAAGAGTATACCTTCCTCGGTTCGTCACCGGCGCGCTGGTTCGAGTCGGATTCGGGAGAGCCGGTGCTCTTTCGCGTCGACCCGACGGGTGACCCGGGACCGCTGCTCGGTCCCGCCCAGTCGGTGGCGGCTATCTACGATGCATTCGATGCGTGGTCGGGCGTCAGTGGCTCCTCCTTTCGAATCACCGAAGAGGCGCCTCTGCCCGAGCCGCTGCCCTTTGCCGGGTGCACGGGCGGAAACCGCATCGTCTTCAACGACCCCTTCAATGAAATCTCCGACCCCAGTGGCTGCGGTGGCGTTCTCGCCGTCGGTGGATTCTGCACCTCGGCCGAGACCGGCGTCGTCAACGGCACTTCGTTTCGCCGCATTCGCGTAGGCAAGGTCACGTTCAACAACGGCTGGTCGAGTTGCTTCGACTGGAATCGCTGCAACCTATCCGAAGTCGCGACGCATGAGATCGGCCACGCGATCGGTCTCGGGCATTCGCCGGAGACGAACGCGATCATGCGGGCCTCCGCGTATTTCAACGGCCGCTGCTCGAAGTTGGGCAGCGACGACGAAGACGCGATGCGCTTCATGTATCCTGCGTTGGCTGTTTCGGCGACCAATACGCCGACGCGCACTCCGACCCGAACCTTCACCAGCAGTCCGACCCGTACGTCGACCAAGACCCCGACCAACGTGCCGAGCAATCCGACCGCGACGCCGACGCCGACGTTGACTTTCACCCAGACGCCGACGCCGACCCCGACGACCAACTCGAACACCCCTTCGACCGGTGGCAGCAATCACCGCCTCGGCGGGTTGGTGTATTACCACATGAACGGCGGCCCCGTGCCGGGCGTTGAAGTTCGTATGAACGGCAGCGAATCGCGCTCGATGATGACCGGCGCCGATGGCGGCTTCGACTTCGAAGACGTGCCGCACGGTGCCGGTGTCGCGCTCGACGGTGCCAAGCAGGGTGACGTCGGCAACGCTATCTCCTCGCTCGATGCGGCCTATGTGCTGCAGGCCGTCGTCGGCTATCGTCAACTGTCGCCGCTGCAGCGACTCAGCTGCGACGTCACCGGCGACGGTTCGATCTCCCCGCTCGATGCGACGCGCGTGTTGCAGTACGCACTCGGCGGGATCAAGACGTTCCCGGTGGCGACGCGCTGCGGCAGTCCTTGGCTGCTCGTGCCGTCGTCTTCGCAGACCGACATGGCGGTTGCCCCCGAGATCACGCCTGGTGATTGCACGACGGGTGGATATCAGATGAGCGAAATGGCGGACGACATGACAGACCTGATGTTCGAGGCCGTCCTGTTCGGCGATTGCAACGGCGGCTGGCGGGCGTCCGCACAGGCGCAGCTCGCCTCGGAGAACGATGTGCGCCGCAGTCGGGTGCGCGTCGGTCGCCCGAAGGTGAAGGGCACCTCGGCAATCGTGCCGGTCTACGTCCGCGCTTCGCAGCCCTATATGTCTCTCGACCTCGACCTGCGCTACGACGCGGCGATGCTGTCTCCCGCGGGAGCCGAGGGACGCCGTGTCAGCGACAGCGCCATCGTCGCTCACCGGGTGGTCGAGCCGGGACTCGTGCGCCTGGCGTTTGCCTCGCCCGACCTCGTCACACGGCGGCAGGGTGTCCTGCTGTTCGTTAAATTCGACGTGATTGGGTCGAAGTCCTCGGCCGGAATCGTCCGCCCGGTCGAAGCGAGAGTCGACGAAGCCAACGTGACGATGCTGCCGAATCGGTCGCGACGTTAGTCGTCCCGTCACCGCGGCCACCCCCCCAAGCGACGCGAGTCGCCCCGGCGCACCGGCTTCCGCCGTGTGCGCCGATCCCGTTTCTTGAGCCTGTTGAAGCTCGTCCAGGCTGTCGAAGAGACTCACTCGTCACCCGGCGGCCGTGCCACTGGAACGGGCGGGCTAGCCGACCTGGCCGCCGTCGACGCGCAGGATCCTGCCGGTAATGAAACTGGCGTCCTCGCTGGCGAGAAAGACGGCCGCCCGCGCGATGTCCTCGGGATAACCCGGGCGCTTGAGCGGGATGCCTTCGATCAGCGCCTCTCCCATGGCGTCGATCAGGCGATTCCCCATATCGGTCTTGATCAGCCCGGGGGCGATGCAGTTGACGCGGACTCCAGCCGCGGCGCACTCCTTGGCGAGGCAGCGGGTCAAGGCGTTCACCCCGGCCTTGGCCACATAGTAGGGCGATCCGAACGGCGCGCAGAGGTCGGCGCCGACCGACGAGATGAGCAGGATGGAACCCTGCCGCCGATCGAGCATGTGCTGCACGACGGCCTTGCAAGTGTAGAACGCGCCGTGCAGGTCGACGTCGATGACGCGCTGCCAGTGTTCGACGTCGACGTCACAAACCGCCTGCGGCCGCGAGGCGACGCCGGAATTGGCGACGACGATGTCGAGGTGCCCGAAGTGATCGATCGCCAGCTCGGTCATCTCCCGCACCGCCGGCCAGTCGGCGACGTCCGCCTGCAGGGCGATGGCCCGCTGCCCGAGTTGCTCGACGGCGGCGACGGTTGCCATGGCCGCGTCGCGATCGCGCCGGTAATTGACCGCGACGTCGGCACCCTCCTCGGCGAATCCCAGGGCGATGCCGCGCCCGATGCCGCGCGATCCACCGGTGATCAACGCTGTCTTGCCGCTCAGCTTGCCCATGCCGCGCAAGCTACGAAATGGCTACGACCTGCTCAAGCGGACGGCGCGGCGGTCGCTGCTTGTGGCGATGAGCAGGCCGGCGACGAAGCCACCGATGTGCGCGCCGTAGGCGACGCCGGTGGCCCCACCGGACAGGACGAAGGGGAAGACGTTCTCGACGATGATATAGAGGCCTAGCAGCGTGCGGGCGGGGACCGAGAGGCGCATGAGAAAGGGAAAGAGCAGCAGTAAGTGGACCCGATTCTCGGGAAACCAGAGAAAATAAAAGCCGAGGACGCCGGAGATGGCCCCCGACGCGCCGACCAACGGCAGTCCCGAGGTGGGAAAGAACATCGCGTGCAACAGGGTGGCCGCGGCGCCGGTGACGAGGTAGTAGGCGACGAATCGCGCCGGACCGACGCGGTGTTCGACGTTGTCTCCGTAGATCCAAAGGAACAACATGTTGCCCGCCAGGTGGGCGAAGCCGCCGTGCAGGAACATCGACGCCAAAAGTGTCACCAGACTGGGCGCGACCGGACGGTAGCCCCAGCGGAAGACCGTCAGGTCGTAGGCCGATGCGTTGGCGAGGATCTCTTGCACGGAGATGCGATAGCCGGTCTGGCGCGCCACGAGGTGGGCGTACTCGGCGAGTTGCGGATCGGATGCGTCGGGGCGCACCCAGGCGAGGGGCAGCGTCAGGAGGTAGACGGCGACGTTGGCGGCGATCAGCGCATAGGTCGCAAACGCCGTGCCTTCGGGGTTCGGCGAATCGCCGATCGGCAGGATCACCTGCGAAACCCCGCACGGCTGATGCGCGCGCCGGTGATTGTTTTCGTACACCTCCCGGTCGCGCGCATCGGCGGAAGCTTACAACGCGTTCGCCGCTGCGCAAAGGCGGAGCGAGCTGGGATCCCGACTACGGGTCCTGTTTCAATGCAGGTGCAGGCCGGGGAGTTCGAGGCTACGCGCGATGAGGAGGCGGTTCATCCGCTGGATGACCTTCTGGGCGTCGGCCATCAACGCTCGGCGCAGCCCCGGCCGACTGGTGCGCAGGTACCAGTCGCGCAGGGCCTGCAGGTCTCGCCCCATGTCGGCCATGCGGACGCGGTCGCGCTGCGTGATGTCCGCCGCCGAATCGAGCAGCGATCGCCAGCGCGTCAATTGCGAATCGAGCGCATTCAGCTCGAGGTCGAGTGAATGGCGATCGGCGGCAGCCGCGGCGCGGGCAGCAGGCTTGGCGGGCTTGCGTGGGCCGGACTTCTGCTCGCCGAAGCCGAACTTGCGCAGGACGCCGGCGACGACGCCGAGTATTCGAACGTCGTCGGCGTCGACCATCAGTGGCAACATCTCCGGGTTGGCTGGCTGCAGGCGCACCTGCGCCCCCTGCCGGTAGACCTTTTTTACCGTCACCTGGCCGTCCACTTCGGCGACGACGGTGCGACCGTCGTCGGCCGAGTCGCACGGCTCGATGATCAGGTAGTCGCCATCGCGAATCCCCTCATCGATCATCGAACTGCCTCGCACCCGCAGGGCAAAGACCTTGCGGCCCTTCCACATCGACTGCGGGACGTCGAGCGTCTCCTCGACCGAGTAGACGTCGAGCGGTTGCCCGGCGGCGACTTCGCCGAGCATTGGAATCCGTGCCGTCCCTTCGGGCAGCCACTCCTCGAGTCCTTGCGCAAAAGCTTCTGTCGAAAACATTTTCGCCTCCTCTTCGCTGTCGTGCAGCCTAGGCGAAGGGAGGGCGAAAGTAAAGCGGTCTGCCGGCGCCTGTCGAAGGGCCGTCTCGGGGCTTTTCGACAGGCTGCTACGCCTCTGCCTATACCTATGCCCCTGCCTCCGCCTACGAGCGCAGCGAGTTCAGCCGAGGTCGTGGCGCAAGACGGTGACGTGGGGCAGGCGCTGGCGCTGGTACCCCTTCCATTTCGCGGCCGGCACCTCGGATCTGCTCACCTGCCGGAAGCCGTGGCGGAGGAAGAATTCGGCGGCGTTGGCGTTGGTGGTGCAGGCGAAAACGTACTTGAGGCCGGCGCCGCGGGCCTCGGTCAGCAGGTGGCGCAACAGGCGGGCGCCGACTCCCTCGCTCTTGAACCGGGTCATCGTGTATAGCCCGGCGATTTCGCCGGCCTTGGCGCGTGCGTACGGCTCGGTCAGCAAGCCGGAGACACCCGCCAGGTGATGCCGGCCGATGGTCGCGCCGAAGCCGTTCAGGAGGATGGCGGCAATTTGCGCCTCGTCGCGCTCCTTGAGAAACCCCTCGCGCTCGCCGCGCTGCAGCAATCGCTCGACCTCCTCGAAGTCGTCGATGCCCAGGCGCTCGATGCGGCAGTAGTCTTCGAGTGTGAAGAGTGTGCCCGCCCCCTCATAGGTGAAGAGCTCGGTGGCGAGTTGTTCGAGCGAACACAAGTTGACGGCTTGTACGCCGGCGCGAAGTGCCGTGCGAACGGCGGCGAGGACAGATCGGCGTTGGTCCAGCCCAGCCCACTCGGCCTCGCCATCGCGCAGTACCTCGACCAACATCGAGTCGTCCATGAAGGAAATCGGCGCGCCGCTGGGAGAGTGCAGGCCGCCGCCCGGGTCGAGGATCACCCATTTCGGAATGCGCAGGCGACCGCTGATGTACTGGGCGACGTCGAGCAAGTGTGCCTCGGGCACCAAGCCGACAAAGACCGGCGACCGCCGCAAGGCGCTCCAGAGGCTCGCCAGGTGGGCGGCGTGCGGCTTTGCGTCGATGCGCGCGACGAGGCCGGAAAAACTCGTTCGGCCGCCGCGCTGCGGAAACAGAGCGGCCGTCGCATCGGTCACGAGATTGTTGCGCAGTTGCCGCTGGATGTGCGCCAAGGCGGCCGGCCGCCGCGGTGATTCGCCGAGCAGGAGGACGACGCGCGTATCGTTGGCGATCAGGTCGCGGATGACCGAGTACAGCGCGTCGAAGTCGCCGCCGTCGGAGAGCCGCGTCGAGATGCACAAGGTGTGAGCGCGAAACTCGTCGAGGTAGAAAGACTTCTCCGCGAGCGGCGCGTTTCGTCGCGCTTTGGCAGCGGCCTTTCGCATCCGGCGCAAGCTAGCATACGAGTCTGCGCGTGTAGAGTGCCGGTGGTGTCGCGCGGCGATGCGCGCTAGTTACTTCGCGATGTCTCTTCGGAGGTTGTTCTGGTCGCTGCTGACCCTGTCCTCGATCGCGTTCCTCTCTGATCCCGGGATGGCGATGCGCGGGCGCCGCGGCATGGTGGCGTCGGAGCACGAACTGGCATCGCAAGCGGGCTTGGAGATTTTGCGCCGCGGCGGCAACGCGGTGGATGCGGCGGTGGCGACGGCACTCGCTGTCGGCGTCACCAATCCGTCGTCGTGTGGTATCGGCGGCGGCGGTTTCATGGTGATCTTCGAGCGGGCCTCCGGCGGCGTCTTCGCCCTCGACTATCGCGAGGCGGCGCCGGCGGCTGCGCATCGCGATCTCTTCGTCCGCGACGGCGAGGTGGTCGCGGGGCTCAGTACCGAAGGAGGTCTCGCGGTCGCCGTGCCCGGAGAACTGGCGGGCGCGGTCGCCGCCCTGCGGCGATTCGGCACCA
>JBGTMF010000641.1:0-14720 GCA_041743795.1 Thermodesulfobacteriota bacterium
ACGCCGACCAGGGCGGCCTCGTCCGCGGCCGCCAACGCTTCCAGCGAACCGAACTCCTCGGCCAGCAGCCCCGCCACGTGCTCGCCTACGTGCGGGATGCCAAGTCCGTGGATCAGCCGCGCCAACGATGTCCGCTTGCTCGCTTCGATCGCCGCCAGCAGGTTTCGCGCCGACTTCTCGCCCATGCGTTCGAGGGCGACGATCTGCTCTTCGCTCAACGAGTAGAGATCGGCGACGTCGCGCACCAGCCCCTGCTCGATCAACTGGGCGATCAGCTTGTCGCCGAGACCGTCGATATCGAGCGCATGCTTCGAGGCGAAGTGGCGGATGACTTCGCGCAGCTTGGCAGGGCATTGCATGCCGATACACCGGTACGCCGCCGCGCCGTCCTCGCGAATCACCGGAGCACCGCACACCGGGCAGCGGCTCGGCATGACGAAACGCCGCTCGGCGCCCGTTCGCTCCTCCGCGATCGCCTTGACGACGTACGGGATCACATCGCCGGCACGCTCGACGAGGACCATGTCGCCGATGCGGACATCCTTACGCTCGACCTCGTCCATGTTGTGCAACGAAGCGTTGGCAATCGTCACACCGCCGACCGAGACCGGTTCCAGCTCAGCGACGGGCGTCACCGCACCTGTGCGACCGACCGAGGGAACGATGTTGCGGACACGCGTGGTGCCCTGTTGCGCTTTGAATTTGAACGCCACCGCCCAGCGCGGCGAGCGCGACACCTCGCCCAACTGTCGCTGAACTGCCAGAGAATTGACTTTGGCGACGACGCCATCGACTTCGAACGGCAGCCGATCACGCTCGGCGCCGAGTTCCTCGAAGTACTGCACCACCGCCGCCGCATCGCGGCAGTGGCGGTTGCGCGGGTTGGTTTTGAGTCCCCACGAGCGCAACGCTTCGAAAAGATCGACGAAGGAGGCGATCTCGGCGCCCTCAATCAAGCCGACTCCGTGGAAGTAGACATCGAGCGGGCGCCCGGCGGTGATACGCGAGTCGAGTTGCCGCAAGGAGCCCGCGGCGGCGTTGCGCGGGTTGGCGAAAAGCGACTCGCCGGCACTGGCTCGCTGGCGATTGAGATCCGCGAAGGCCTTGCGGTCGTAGATCACTTCGCCGCGTACATCCACCCGGCGCGGTACCGGCCAGCGCTCGTCGCTCTGCCGCAGCCGCATCGCAACCGAGCGAATCGTCTTCACGTTGCTGGTGATGTCCTCTCCATTGACGCCGTCGCCGCGCGTCGAAGCGACCTGTATCTCGCCGCTCTGGTAGACGATCTCGACGGCGACGCCGTCCATCTTCGGCTCCGCCATGTACTCGATCAAGGCACTGGCACCGGCGATCCGGCGGGCCCGTTCGTCGAACTCGTAAAACTGTTCGGCGCTGGTCACATTGTCCAGCGACAGCATCGGCAGCGCGTGCTGTACACTTTCGAACTTTTCCGCGGGGGGCGCCCCGACGCGTTGAGTCGGCGAGGCGGCCGAGCGAATTTCCGGGTGCTGCTCTTCCAATTCCACCAGCCGGCGGAACATCGCGTCGTATTCCGCGTCCGACACGGTCGGGTCGTCGAGGACGTAGTAGCGGTGGGAATGCCGGTCGAGATCGGCGCGCAAACGCTCCACTTCGGCGGCTAGTTTTTTGCCAATTCGGGACACGCCTCCTACATATATAGAGCCGCGCGTCTCGCCAAGGATCGCAGCGCCGATGGCACGCCGATTGGCAAGCCCTCCGCGGGCGCCGGCGACCGCCTCTCGGGCGCGATCCGGGACTTTCCGCTTGACCACGGCCCCGGGTCGAGCGTATATGGCCCTTCAGCCGCGCAGTTGCGGGTGATTCATTCGAGTGGAATGGACCTCGATGGCACGCCTTCTTCGCCCGCCTCACAAGCGCGATTGACGACCCCAGCGGTCCAGCGAGGAGCACGCAACGGTGCGACGGATTCGAGTACAAATTCCGGCAGCCCTACTCATCGCCCTCGGGTCGGTGTTGACAGCGGTGTTGCCTCCCGCGGCGAGCGCCAACACGCGCTCGCAACAGCACTACGCCAAAGGCTTGATCCCCTTCCAGGCGGGACAATGGGAGAGCGCCTATGCGAGCTTCAGCAACGCCGCCAAGGCAGACCCCGATGACGCGGTAGCGCGTTACTACCGCGGCATCACCGGCGCCCATCTCGGATTCGTTCAAGAATCAATCAATGATCTCGAGTTGGCCCTGCAAACGCGCCCCGACCTGCACGAGGCCGTGCTCGACCTCGGGGTTCTCTATCTCGAGGCGGGCGAGTACGAGCGCGCCGAGTCGTGGCTGAAGCGAGCCCACGATATTCCCGAGACGAGATTTCGCGCCGCCCTGTTTCTCGGCGTCGTCAACTACAGGCGTGGCGACGACGTCGCCGCGCAGGCAAGCCTCACCGAGGCGGCCAAAGATCCGCGCCTGCGGCCAGTCGCCAACTACTACGAAGCGCTTTCCCTTCTGCGCCAGGGGAAGACCGCGCCGGCGCAGAGCCTGATGGCGAAGACGGAGTTGGCGATGCCCGGCACGCCGGTGGCCGCTGCCATCAAGGAGTTCGACGGCACGGCCGTCCGCGGAGTCCACCCCGAAGACGACGACAAACCGTGGTCGGTCTATGGAGCGGCTGGCTTCGCCTATGACTCGAACGTCAAATTGGCGCCGGATAGCCGTTCCATCAGGAACTCGCGCAGCCAACCGGGGGCCCGCGACGGCGGCTACCGGAACCGCAGCGACGGCCGTTTCCAGATTGCCCTCGGCGGCCGTTACCGCGTTCTCGACACCAGCATGTTCGTCGGCTCGGTCGGCTACGACCTCTACCAGAGCACGCATTTCAGCAACACCGAGTTCGACATCTCGAGCCATCGCCTGCGCGTCGACACCAGCAGCCGCGCCGACCGCTGGTACCAGTTCGGCCTGAGCGGCTTCTACAACTACTACGCCAGGAATTACCAGTCGTTCTTCCACGAGGGCACCGTCGTACCGTGGGCGGCATTCTACCAAGGCGACGTCGCCGCGACCCAGGTGTACTATCGCTTTCGTGCACGCGACTACACGCGCAGCCCCTTCGAGCGCGATGGCGATCCCGCCGGTCTCGTCCCCGGCCGCGTTTACGTCCGCGTCCCGCGCGATGCGGTCAACAATGCCATCGGCTTGCGCCAGCTGTTTCTCCTCGGCGCCGTCGATCGCGTCCTGTCGGTCGGATACCAGTGGTCGGACAACGACCCGCTGTCGAAGGACGGTACCGATTTCGCGTTCCAGACGCATCAGTTCGACATTGAGATCGAGGCGGCGGTGCGCGACTGGTTCCGTACCAGCCTCGGCTACGCGGTGCTGATCGACGACTTCGAACACCCCAACAGCCGCAACAATTTCGTTCACGGCCGCAACGATGCCGAGCACCAGATCGTCATCCACGTCGAGCGGCCTCTCACCCAGTACCTGACGGCGGCCGTCGATTATTTTGGGATTTTGAACAGCTCGAACCTCGACCCGTTCGAATACGATCGAAATATCGTCTCGGCCGGTGTCAGGATGCAGTTCTAGTTGGAGGCCGGCGATGCGCGAGAACGGAAACCTACGGCTGGCCCTGACGGGCATCTTCCTATCGACCGTGTCGGCTTGGGCTGCCGCAGCGGCAACCGAGATCGGATCCTTCGTCGCCGTTCGCGGCTCTGTCGAAGTGCGACGCGCCAGTGCCGGCGAATGGAAGGCGGCCACCATCGGCGCGCCGATCTACGCGGCCGACGAAATCCGCAGCGACGATAAGGGGCAGGCCAAGCTGTTCTTCAAGGACGCTTGCGTCGTCGATCTCGGCTCGCAGTCGGCGCTGGCGATCAAGCACTACGACGGCACCAGCAGTGCCAACGTTCTCACTCTGACCAGCGGGCGGCTACAGGTCTTCCTTTCCGACGCCGAGCGACCTGCCGACGCTCGCTTCGAGGTCGAGACACCGACCGCGATCGTCCGCGCCGAGGGAACCGTCTTCCTCGTCGATTACGCGGAGACCGAGCAGGTCACCAAGGTGTACGGCGTCGAGGGGACGGTCGACGTCCAGGGCGCGATCGGCCTGATCGGCCCCAGCCTCAAGGTCGGCGCGGGCGAGCAGACACGCGTCGAGGTGGGCAAGTTCCCGGAGCCGATCGAGGCGACCGACGAGGCCTCGATTGCGTCGATGACGCGCGACCTGGCGATTCTTGGCACCGGCCGCAGCGATGGCTTTGCGGCGACCCACGGTCTACTCGCCGGCGCCATTACCCGCTCCGACGAGAAGCCGGCCGCAATCGCTGTCGGCGCCGCCGCCGACGCGCCGCGTGCGGGAGTGTCCTACCTGGCGCTGCAGCCGCCGGGAGAAACGCTCCTCCATCGCCTCTCGCCGGACGTGCGCGCCAACACCCAACCGATTCCGGAATTCGAGTACTGACGGCACGGGTGCGCCATGTCGCGCACCTGACCGCCTCCGCCGCCTTGCGAACAGCGGCGTCCCGCGCGGGTTGAAACCGCGCGGCAGGCGCATGGCACTTCGCGTGCCAGGCGCGGACGATCCCGGCAACCTTCCCGTGAAATGCGGCAAGATTGCGCGCGCGACGTTGTCTGACACCCGGAACATCTGTCCGCTGCGGCTTGGACACATGAGTTGGTACGCCGCCTGCAATACGTTTGGTCGAACTCCAACGGATATAAGGATTGAGCCATGAGCCCACTCGAAGACAGCGTCATTCTTCTCGTCGACGACGAAGAAGATCACTTGATCATCACCAGTCGATTCCTCGAGTCGCAAGGTTTCACCTGCATTTGCGCCGACCGCGGCTGGGAAGCTCTGCGCCTGCTCGAGGAAAGGCCGGTCGATCTGGTGCTGCTCGATCTGCACATGCCGGGCATGGACGGCTACTGCCTGGCGGAGAATATTCTCGGCCGCGATTCGCTCAAATCGATCCCGATCATCGCCTTCAGCTGCTATGACCTGACCCGGTTCAAGCAACGCGCCATGCGCGCCGGAATGGCCGATTTCATCCCCAAGCCGGTCGATCGCGCACGCCTGCTTTCAACCATTCGCGACCAGCTGCAACTGCGCCGACGCCTCAACCAGATGAGCGCGGTCGAGACCGATCTTCACCAGCAGGCGGAACCGGCCGCGTAGCCGCGATTCCCGCCGCGAGCACCATCGGATCGCCCCGGCGCGCCCACGGACGTCGAGATCCTCTACCTTGCACCGGCACGGGTGCGTGGCTATCGTTGCCAGCACGGCCCGGTGGGACCAGTTCAATCCTCGAATCGTCGAGGACACAGGCGGGCCAGAGTGGAAAGGAGCTCCCCGTGTCCAACGTTTCCGAAGTCAGCGACAGCTCTTTCGATCAGGAGGTTCTGCAGTCGAAGACTCCCGTCCTCATCGACTTCTGGGCGGAATGGTGTGGCCCGTGTAAAGCCATCGCCCCGGTCATCGAAGAGTTGGCCGGCGAATACGGCGGCAAGTTGAAGGTCGTCAAGATGAACGTCGACAACAATCCGGAGACGCCGTCCCGCTACGGCGTGCGCGGTATTCCCAACCTGATTCTATTCAAGGGTGGCGCCGTCGCCCAACAGATCGTCGGAGCCGCGCCGAAACCACAACTCGTCAAAGCGATCGACAGCGTATTGGCGTGATTCGAGGTGGGTGATGAATGTGTGGCGGCGCCAATTCAGTAGGTGTGGCGGCGCATGCTCACGTTCATCACCAATCCGATCGACGTCAGTAGCGCCAGCAGGGACGATCCGCCGTAGCTGAGAAACGGCAGGGTGATCCCAACCACCGGCAGCGAACCGCTGGTCATCGCGATGTTGATCAACACCTGCCAGAAAACCGTCGCGGTCAACCCGGCCGCCAGCAGCGCACCGAGATTGTCCTTGGCCTTGGTGGCGATGACCAGGCCCCGCAGAATCAGGGCGGCATAGAGAGCCAGCAACATCACCGCGCCGATGAAGCCCCACTCCTCGGCGAACACCGAGAAGACGAAGTCGGTGTGTTGCTCGGGCAGGAAATGCAGGCTGTTCTGCGTCCCCTGCAGATAACCCTTGCCGTGCAACATCCCTGAGCCAATGGCGATCTTCGACTGCAAGACGTGGTAACCGGCTCCAAGTGGGTCCGCCTGTGGGTTGAGAAAACTGGTGACCCGCGCCTGCTGGTACGGCTTCATCTGCTGCCAGGCAAAAGGCAATGCGGGACCGACGACCAACGCGGCGATGAGGACGACCCGCAGCGACAAGCCGGCCACCAACAGCACCGAGAAAACCACCAAGCCCAACAGAATCACCGTGCCGAGATCCGGTTGCCGGAGAATGAAAAACGCCGGCGGAGCAAAGAGGACGATGGGCGCGATGAGTCTGCCCAAACCGAGGCGAGCACCACCTGCCCAGCGGTGCAGGTTGGTCGCGAGAACGACGACGAGAGCGATCTTCATGAACTCGGAAGGCTGCAGCGAGACCGGGCCGAGCCCGAGCCACCGCTGCGCACCTCCGGCCTGTGTGCCGGCGACGTGGACGAGGAGCAACGAGAACACGGCCGCCAGATAGACGACGTAACCGTAGCGGTGCAGCAACCGGTAATCGAAGAACATCGCCAGCATCAGGCCGGCAAACCCCGCGCCAGCCCAGATCGCCTGTTTGATGAAAAACGAGCTGAAGGGCTGCGATTCCTGGTAGGTCGCGCTGAGGATGGTCATCAAGCCGCAGGCGACCAGCAGCACCGTCACGATCAACAGCGGCCATTCGACGTTGGCGATCAGGCGGCGATCAATCCTGAACATGGCTCACCACCGCGCCGCGACTTTGCTTCAGGCGGAAGTACTCGTTCATCACCGCGCCGGCCACCGGAGCCGCCACCTTGCCACCACCGCCATCAGCATGCTCGAGCAGCACCGCAAGCGCCACCTCCGGCGCCTCGGCCGGCGCAAAGGCGACGAACCAGGCGTGATCGCGGTGCTGCCACGGAAGGTCCTGCGCCTTGATGCGCTTTCGCCCGAGCGCCACCACCTGAGATGTTCCCGTCTTACCGGCGACGACGACACCCTCGAGCGCCGCGCTTCTACCGGTGCCGCCCGGGTGATTCACCACCTGCACCATTCCCTGGCGCACTTCTTCGAGCACGGCAGGCTTGATCTCGAGCCCGCCGACGAGCTCCGCCGGCAACGACGTGATCGCCTTGCCTTCGACGTCCTCGGTGCTGAGAACCAGGCGCGGTCGATACAGCCTGCCAACCGCCAACCCGGCCACCGCATGTGCCATCTGTAGCGGCGTCGCCGTCACGTAGCCCTGTCCGATCGCCACCGGCAGAGTTTCCCCCGGGTACCACGGCTCTTTCATGTTCTCGAGCTTCCACGCCCGATCGGGAATCACTCCGCCCTTCTCGTTGCCGATGGCGATTCCGGTCGGCGCGCCGAGCCCGAACGAACGCGCGTACCTGGCAACCACGTCGACACCGAGTTTCTGTCCGATCTGGTAGAAGAACACGTCGCAAGACTGGGCGAGAGCTTGGACGACGTTCATCCGCCCGTGCCCACCGGCGCGCCAACAGCGAAAATCGCGCTTGCCCATGCGATAGGATCCACCACAGTGGATGCCAGTGAACGGGTTGATGACCCCCTCCTGCAGAGCGGCGGCAGCAACGATGAACTTGAAAGTCGAACCGGGCGGGTACTGTCCGCGATAGGCCCTCTGCGTCATGGGCTTGCGCGGGTGCTCGATCAAGTCCTTCCAGTCCGACTTGCGAATGCCGCCGTTGAACAGATTCGGATCGAAGGATGGCCGGCTGACCATCGCCAGGACATCGCCGTTGTTGGGATCGAGAGCGACCACCGCGCCGACCCGGTCGCCGAGCGCATCCTCGGCCGCCCGCTGCAGGTCGAGATCGACGGAAAGGACGAGAGTCTGTCCGGCCGAGGCTTCGACCTTGTCGAGGACCCGCAACTCGCGACCAAGGGCGTCTACCTCGACATGGCGGCCGCCGTTGATGCCGCGCAGCTGCTCGTCGAACACCTCTTCGAGACCCGACTTGCCGATGAGGTCGCCGCTCCGATAGTAGTCCGAGTTCTCGACGTCCTCGCGCGTCACCTCGCCGACATAGCCGAGGACGTGCGCCAGCGTTTCGCCCTCGGGGTAGTATCGCTTCGGCGTCACGTTGACGCTGACGCCCGGCAACTCCGTCTGGTGCGTCTCGATGGCGACGACCTCTTCCCATTCGAGGTCGCGCTTGACGACGATCTCCTGAAAGCGTGGGCGGCCGGCCGCGCGCTCCAATACCGCACTCGTCTCGGCGGCGCTCTGGCGGAGAAAATGGGCCAGGGTTTCGACCGTGTTCTCGAGATCGATCGCGTCCTCCGGCACCAGCACCGCGTCGTACGAGGCTTCACTTTCAACCAGGACGCGGCCGTGGCGGTCGACGACGCGACCACGCGTCGCCGCAATGCGGCGCAACCGAATGCGGTTGTTCTCCGATAGGATGGACAGTTCCTCGCCCTGCAGGATCTGCAACGACCACATGCGCAGGACGAGCAGCAGGATGGTTACCGAAACAGCCGCCGACGCGATTGCCAATCTCCGACGCAGCTCGGTGGGAACTTCGTGGGAGCCAAACATCCGTCAGTCACTCTCGCGATGGGGCGGGATACCGGTAATGGCGAGCAGCCAGAAGACCGCCGGCGCCACCGCCGACGAGAGGGTGGCCTGCTTCAGCAGATCAGCCGAAATCGACGACCACTCCCCGGAGAGCGACACCAGGGATGCCAACAGCACCACCACTACCGCGGCCTTGATCAACGAGGCGAGAAATACCAACACGACCTTTGACACGACGTTGTCCACCCACAGTCGACGACAGGTGAGGTAAACAATCACAAAAACTACCAACATTCCACAGGCGTTGAGCCCAGCCGGACTGCCGGATGCCGCATCTTGTAGGTAACCGAGGAGGAAGGCACCGAACGAGCCGGCAACGGACTGTTGGTTGAGGCCTAGATAGACGCAGAGAACGAGCAATACGTCGGGAACGACCGCGCCGAGGCCGAATTCGTGGAAGACCGTCGACTGCAAAAGAAGACCGACGCTGGCAACCAAGGCGATGACCAGGGCCGACCGCATCACTCCTCCTCCACTTCGCCCGGCGGTTGGGGATCGACAACCATTACTTCCTCGAGATCGGCGAGTCGGACGCTGGGCTCCACCCGTGCCGAGAGGAGTAGGTCGCGGTGCTCGAGGGAGATTTCCGTAATCTCGCCGATCAGGATCCCCTTGGGGAAGATGCCATCGAGTCCGGACGTCACCACCTTGTCGCCGACCGAGACATCTACGTCGCGGCGCAGGTAGTTCATGCGGCAGCCTTGGTCTCGCGCACCTTGGACGATTCCCTCAGCCCGGCTTCGCTGCACGATCGCGGCAATTCCGCTGTCGTTGTCGGTCAGCAGCATGATGCGCGAGGCCGCGCGTCCCACCTCGACGACCCGCCCTACCGCGCCCTTTGGCGCCAGTACGGCGAGACCCGGTCGCAATCCATCCTGCCGGCCAAGGTCGATGACCAGGGAGCGAAACCAATGTTGTGGGTCGCGGGCGACGACGCGCGCGCCGCGGACCTCGATCGGCAGCGCCGGGCGAAAACGGAGCAAATCCGTCAGTCGAGCATTGGTCTGCTCCAACTCGCCGAGACGTACGACGTCCGCCTCCAGTCCGGAAACACGCTCGCGTAGGTGCTCATTCTCGGCCCGCGCGCCGACCAGGTAGACATAGCCAAACCAGGCGTTCGACAGTCCCCGGCGCACCCATTCGGTCGCCCCCTGCAGCGGCGAGAAGACGAGAAGGACGAATTCGGCAAGCGGGTCGCGGTTCGGTTTGGAGCGGACGCTGATGGATAGCAGGGACAACGACATCAAAAGCAGCACTGCCGCACTGACGAGAACCCGATGCCGGCGGAGAAAGTCCATCGCATCCCGACCAATCCGTCAGCGACGCCCTGCAAACGGACGAACCCGCTCGCCGCGGACGTCTACCGATGGTCGCAACAACCCTCCCCTCCGATCCTCATCTACAGAAGCAAGCGGACGTGGAGCGGGTCGTTCCACGACGCTGGCTACTGCACCGTCACGTCTTTGAGGAGGGCCAACTCGTCGAGTACCTTGCCGGCGCCCATGACGACTGCCGTCAGTGGATCGTCGGCGAGCACCACCGGCAGTCCGGTTTCTTCGCGCAAAAGCGTGTCCAGATTGCGCAACAGGGCACCCCCGCCGGCCAGTACGATGCCCTTGTCGACGATGTCGGAGGCGAGCTCGGGCGGCGTGCGCTCCAGTGCGACGCGTACCGCGTCGACAATCTGCGAGATCGGCTCGAGCAGCGAGTCGCGAATCTCTTCGTCCGAAACCTCGACCGTCTTCGGTACTCCGGCGACGAGGTCGCGGCCCTTGATCTCCATCGTCTGGATCTCATTGCCCGGATACGCCGACCCAATCGTCAACTTGATCAGCTCCGCGGTCCGCTCGCCGACGAGCAGGTTGTACTTGCGCTTGATGTACTGAACGATCGCCTCGTCCATCTTGTCGCCGCCGACGCGCACCGATTTGGAGAAAACGATCCCCTTCAGAGAAATCACCGCCACTTCGGTAGTGCCACCGCCGATGTCGACGATCATGTTGCCGGTCGGTTCGGTGATCGGTAGCCCGGCGCCGACTGCGGCCGCCATCGGCTCTTCCATCAGGTAGACCTCGCGGGCCCCCGCCGATTCAGCCGACTCCTTGACCGCCCGCTTCTCGACCTCCGTCACGCCGAACGGGACGCAGATGACGATGCGCGGCCGCACCAGGGCCTTGCGGTTGTGGATCTTGGTGATGAAGTAGCGGAGCATCGCTTCGGTGATGTCGAAGTCCGCGATCACCCCATCCTTCAGCGGCCGAATCGCGACGATCGAGCCCGGAGTACGACCGAGCATCTTCTTCGCTTCGGCACCGACCGCCAAGACGCGACGACCACCGCGGTCATCTTTCTGCACCGCGACGACCGAGGGCTCGTTACAGACGATACCCTCGCCCTTCACGTAGATCAGCGTGTTTGCGGTTCCCAGATCGATCGCCAGATCGTTCGAGAACATTCCGTAGAGGAAGTTGAGAACCATCACCCACCAGCCAACCGCTGCCCACCTAAAGAGATAAGCGACGTGCAATAACAAGATTCACCGGGCAGAGCAACAATGCGTCGAAGAAACCGCCGCGGTTCACGCCTACAGCACTTGTCCCAGTTGCTTTTCCCCAGGCCCTCATCTATCGTTCCCGGCTTTCGGGGGATCCCACAAGGTGCTTGATTCCATACGCAAAAACGCCGGTGAGTCGCTGTTTCTCAAGATTCTCTTCGGCATCATCGCCATCGTCTTCGTGTTTTTTTATGTCGGCACTGGCGGCTTCAGCCAGCTCGAGGTCGCGGCGCACGTCAACGACCAGATGATCACCAAGCGCGACTACGACCGCGCCTATACCAACCTGGATCGTTTCTACCGCAATGCGGCGCCCGATAACCTACCGCCGGCAAACGAGCTCAGCCAACAGGCCTTGGCTCAGATCATCAATACCGAGCTCTTGGTGCAGGAGGCGGCCGACCTCGGCCTACAGGTCGACGAGCAAGAATTACGCGATTCGATCGCCGCGATGCCCGACTTCCAAATCGACGGCCGCTTCAACAAGACCCGCTACCTCGAGACACTGCAGCTGAACGGGCTGAAGCCGTCTGACTTCGAAAACGAGCAGCGGCGTCAATTGATGGCGAACAAGGCTCTCGACATGGTGCGCGCCGGAATTCACGTCACGGAGACGGAGATCGAGCAGTACTACAAGTTCGAAAACGATCGCGTGACACTGCGTTACATCAAAATTCCGCGCACCGCCTTCGTCGACCAGGTGTCGATTGACGAAGCCGACCTCACCACCTTCTACGACGCGGACAGCGAGCGATTCCGCGAGCCGGAACGCTCGGCAATTCGATACCTTGCGTTTCGCCCGGAGGCATTCGAGAGCAAGGTGGAGCCGAGCGACGAAGAGTTGCAGGTCTACTACGACGAACAGCGCAGCTCCTACGAAGTTCCCGATCAGGTTCGCGCCCGCCACATCCTCCTCCGTGTTGCGCCCGAGGTCGGCGAAGAGGAGAAGACAGCCGTCCGCCAACGGGCAGTCGAGATTCGCAAGCGTGCTCTCGAAGGCGAGGATTTCGCCGAACTGGCGCGGGAGAATTCCGAGGATTCCACCGCCGCCACCGGCGGCGATCTCGGTTTCTTCGGACGCGGAGTGATGACCGGCCCATTCGAAGAGGCGTCGTTCGCCCTCGACCCCGGTCAGATCAGCGATCTCGTCGAGACGCAGTTCGGCGTCCACATCATCAAGCTCGAGGAAAAGACGGAAGCGCGCACCAAGCCGCTCGACGAGGTACGAGACGAAGTTCGCGGCGCCGTGCAGAAGCGGGAGTCGCGCAAGGTGACGCTGCGCACGGTCGAGCAGGCTTTCGAAAAGCTTATCGACGGCGCGAGTTTCGCCGATGTCGGCAGCGAATTCGGCGTCGAAGTCCAGGAGAGCGCGCCGTTCGGCCGCAGCGAACTGATCCCGGGCCTGGGCTATCAGCCGAAAGTGGCCGAGGCCGCCTTCGCCCTCGCCAAGAGTGAGATCAGCGAAATCATGAACCTCGACAACGGCTATGTGATCTTCCAGGTCACCGAGCGGATCGCCAGTCGGATCCCCCCGTTGGCCGACGTGCGCGACAAGGTGGAGGCGGCCCTGCGCGAAGCGCGCAGCAGCGAGGCGGCCAAGGCCAAGGCGGAAACGCTGCTGGCGGAGATCCGCAACGGCGCAGAGCTGTCCGCCATCGCCGAACGCGAGGGCTACGAGGTCGAGGACTCGGGCGAGATCGGCCGCTTCGGCGGTTACATTCCCAAGTTGGGCAATTTGCAGGAGTTGAAGGATCAGGCGTTCAAGCTGACCGCCGACGCCCGCGTCGCGTCGGAGGTGTACATGGCCGACGGCGATGCCGTGATCGCCGAACTCGGCGAGCGCATCCCGGCACCGGCAGACCAGTTGGACAACGATCGGGAAAGTCTCGCGCAACGGCTGCGCGGCCAGAAGGAAGGCGCGACGCTGGCGGATTTCATCAACGGTTTGCGCGACCAGGCGAAGATCGAACTCGGAGCAGGCTATTCGCTCCCCACCGCCGATTCGTAGTCGGCGAGGGGGAGAGCGGCGGACTGCGCGATGAAGCCGCCGCGCGGCCTCTGTGACAGCTGCGAGTTCGCGCGAGAAATCCGCTCGGCTCGCGGTTCACAGTTTCTTCTCTGCGGCCGTGCGGCGGAAGATCCGCGGTTCGGCCGCTACCCGGCGTTGCCGGTGAGCGACTGCCTTGGATTTCACGAGAAATCGACGCGGAGCGGCGGAGTCAGGACCGCGCCGCCGGCCCCCCTGCCCCGCAACCGCTGAACGACCTGCCTCCGCGGCTGCGCCGCGCGGGCAATCAGAACAATAGATCCCAAGCCTGCTGAATCGACTGGACACCGCGCACTTCGACTTGCGGTACGGCCGGCAATTGCCGCCGGGAGCTCTCGGGAACGACGCAGCGCGAGAAGCCCAGCTTCGCCGCTTCTCGCACGCGCGACTCGACCTGGCCGACGGCGCGAACCTCACCGGCCAGTCCGACCTCGCCTATCACCAAGGTCTGCGGATCGATCGGTCGATCGAGAAAGCTCGACGCGACCGCCAATAGCGCACCGAGATCGGCGGCGGGCTCGTCGATTCGCACACCGCCCGCGACGTTGACGAAGATGTCGTGTCCGCCCAGCTGAATCCCCATTTTCTTCTCGAGGATGGCGACCAGTAGCGCGATCCGGTTGTGGTCGACGCCGAGTGTCGTGCGCCGCGGCGTACCCAGTGCGGTGCGCGATACGAGCGCCTGCAATTCGACCAGGATCGGACGGGTTCCCTCGACGCTGGCGATGACGACCGAACCGGAAACATCGACCGGGCGCTCGGCGAGGAACAGCGCCGAGGGGTTCTCGACGGCGAGCAACCCCTCCTGCTTCATCTCGAAAACACCGATCTCGTTGGTCGAACCGAAACGATTCTTCACGGCGCGCAGGATGCGAAACGGGTGTCCGCGATCGCCCTCGAAGTAGAGGGCGGTGTCGACCATGTGCTCCAACACGCGCGGGCCGGCGAACGCACCCTCTTTGGTGACGTGGCCGACGAGGACGCAGGCGAGGTCCTCGCGCTTGGCGAAGTGCACGATGCGCGCCGCGCTCTCGCGGATCTGGCCAATACTCCCCGGCGCTGCTTGAAGATCTTCGGTGAAGACGGTCTGCACCGAGTCGACGGCGAGAATCACCGGCTCAATCTTCCTGGTCTGCTCGAGCACCGTCTCCAAGTGGGTTTCCGAAAAGACCAGTAAATTGGGGGCGACGATGCCGAGCCGATCGGCGCGCATCTTGATCTGCTGCGGCGACTCCTCGCCCGAGACGTAGAGAGCGGGGCCGCGGCCGGCCAGATGCGCAAGTGCCTGCAACACCAGCGTCGACTTGCCGATGCCCGGATCGCCGCCGATCAGGATGACGGAGCCGGGCACCACACCGCCGCCGAGAACCCGGTCCAACTCGTCGATGCCGCTGCTGTAGCGGTCCTCGCTCGCCGCTCGCAGTTCGCCGATCGGCTGCGGCGGCGGCGCCGCCC
>JBGTMF010000642.1:0-3001 GCA_041743795.1 Thermodesulfobacteriota bacterium
CTTTCGCTCGGTGGCGCAGCATTTCGGCGGCGGCGCCGCCGCGGTGCTGTTGACCGGCATGGGATGCGACGGCGCCGCCGAGTTGAAGGCACTGCGCGATCTGCGGGCGGTTACGATTGCGCAGGACGAGCGCAGTTGCACTGTTTTCGGAATGCCCGGTGAAGCGATCAAAATCGGGGCGGCGCAGTACATCCTGCCGCCTGCCGAGATTGGCGATTTGCTGTGTCGCGTTTGTGGCGTGACGAGCGCACCGCTCGATCGACCTGTGCCGTCGCTGGTCCGTCGCGGTGGTGCGTCATGAATCTGTTCGCGGCCCCGCTGCAGGGGAGTTCCAGAATGGAGGTGGAAGGATGGCTGTGAAGGGGAAGAACCGGGATGCCGGGCAGGGTGGCTTGATCAGCTCGGTCGGTGAAATCTTCACCGACCAGACGACGCTAATACTGTTGTTGGCGGTCCTCGGTTCCGTCGCGGCTATCCTGTCGTACCTACTGAGCCAGCGCGACGCCGTCGTCGAAGGTCTGGCGCGGGAGAATGCGGCGGCGATTGCCCGAACGGCCGAGGCGCTGCAAGAGATGTACGGCGCGGAGGTAGAGAAACGATTGGCGCTGCTGCGCAACAATCCTTCGGTGGCGCCGGCTCTGGCCGGCATGCCCACCGCCGCCGGCCTCGTCGAATCCCTGGAGCGCTACGGGGCGGCGCGGGTGCGCGTCTTCAGCGGTGCTGGAGCGAACGAATTCCAGAGCGCGGCCAGCGAGAGCCTGCGCGCCGACCCGAGCGAAGGCTACTGGGAGGTGCAGCGAGGGAGGGGAGGGGCGCGGTTGGTCTATGCTGCTGACGGCAATCGCGACGGTACGGCCGTCGAGGTGGAGGTTCCCCTGCAGCCGATTGCCGATATCGCCTACCCAGGGTTGCGCCTCTGGCTGCTCGCGCTCGGCTCCATCGTCACCCTCGGGCTTCTCGGTCTGCTGCTGCGTTCGCGTTCGTCGTCCTCCGGCATGCAGCGATACGTCGAGGCGCAGGAGGCGGCCAAGCGCGAACTCGAGCGCGAGGTGGCGGAGCGATCGAAGATCGAAGAGGACCTGCGCGCCCAGGCGCAAGAGGTCATCCAGGGAGTAGGTGTCGTCTCCGAAGCCGTCAGCCGCATTCTGACATCGATGACGCAAGTGGTGTCGAGCGCGACGCAGACAGCCGCCTCGGTGACCGAGGCGGCGACGACGGTCGAGGAGGTCAAGCAGACGTCGCAACTGTCGAATCAACGGGCCATGGACGTAGCGACCATCGCCGAGCGCGCGGTGCAGGTGTCGCAGACCGGCGAGCAGTCCGTACAGGAGGCCGTCGAGGGCATGACCCTGGTGCGCGACCAGATGCAGTCCATCGCCGAGAGCGTTCTCAAGCTGGGCGACCAGAGTCGCGCTATCGGCGAGATCATCACCGCCGTCAGCGAACTGGCAGAGCAGTCCAACCTGCTCGCCATCAACGCGGCCATCGAGGCGGCCAAGGCCGGCGAACACGGCAAGGGGTTCGCCGTCGTCGCCCAGGAGGTCAAAGCGCTAGCCGAGCAATCTAAGCAGGCGACGGCACAGGTGCGTACGATGCTCGAGCAGATCCAGCGGGCGGCGAACGTCGCCGTCATGGTGACCGAACAGGGGACGAAGTCGGCGGAGTCGGGCGTCAAGCAGTCGATCGAGGCGGGCGAATCGATCCGGGCGCTTGCCAATAGTATCTCGGACGCCGCGCAGGCGGTCGGTCAGATATCGGCTTCGAGCCAGCAGCAGCTGATCGGCATGGATCAGGTGGCGACGGCAATGCACGACATCAAGGAGGGGAGTCAGGAGAACGTCGCGAGTATGCGCGAGATCGAGAGCTCGGTGCAGAATCTGAGCGAGGTCGGTGCCAGCCTCGAGGCGTTGGTGAGCCGTTATGTGGTGTCGGGGGCGTCGACCTGAGGCGCCGCGCCAGGTCCCCTATCGAGGTAAATGGATGCGGCGTTTTGTGATAGAGTGCAACGCATGTGAGAGGCCCGCCGCGTCGGTGTCCGTGCGCTTGTCGGCTTCATAAGCGTTGCTCAGTTCCATGTACAACCAACTTTCCGCTTTCGCTTCGTGTGCTGCATGGTAATTAGATTCGTGCAGGTAGAGAGATGTTGCAAACCGCATATTCCATGAGCCGGCAGCGGCCCTCGATTCGGTTGCTGTCGAGCATGATCTGCGCCGTGAGGTGGGGGCGATGATGGCGGTTCTCGATCGCCCGAACGAACTCGCCGAGGCGCTCGACCAACTCGAGCGCGAGCGCCAGCGCGTCGCCGAGTTGGAGTCCGCGTTGGAGTCTGCCGACGGGCGGCACGCCGATTCCGAGCAGGCGGCGCTGCGCGAGCAGCTGGCGGAGCAAATCGAGGCCGCCGAACGGTACCGTCTGGAATCCGCCGACCTGCGGTCGATGTTCGATGCGATGCAGCACCGCATCGAGGTACTGCAGAAGAAGGTTCAAGCCCCCGCCCCGATCGCCGACGTCGATCCAAAGGTCGCCGAATTGCAGGCGACGCTGGCGGAGCTGGAGCAACGCGCCGCCGATCTCGCAGCCGTCGAGGTTGAACTGCGCCAGGCGTTGCATGAGGCCGAGGCGTCGCTGATCGCCACCCGCCGCGCGCGCGACCAGTGGCTCGAGCGCCTCGAGGCCAGCGGCCGGGAGAAGGCGGAACTCGAACGCAAGCTTGCCTTGGTCGAGAAGGAGGAGTTGCCGGCGGTCCGCGATCGCGCCCGGGAGCTGGAGAGTGTTCGCGCCGAGCTCGAGCGCCGCGAAGCCGATCTGGCGTCCGCGCGCGAAGAGGATCGCCGCCTGCGCGAAGCGTTGGATCTGCTCGAGGCCGAGGTAGTGGAGCTGCGTGCCGTGGTACGGCGCGGCGAGGGTGACGCGGCAGAGATCGCCGAGTTGAGAAATGAACTGCAGTGCCGCGATGCCCGCGAAGCCGAACTGGCGGCGGCGAGGCGGGCGGAGTTGGGCG
>JBGTMF010000643.1:0-13577 GCA_041743795.1 Thermodesulfobacteriota bacterium
CCGATCTCGCCGCCGCTCAGCTTGCGCACTCGCTCGACGGCCGCGCCGCGTCCGCCCGGCTGCGAGAGGTCCGCCTCGATCTCGGCGCCACGCAGATCGACTCCGATGACGGTATGTCCCTCGCGCCGCAATCGGTCCCGTGTTGCGGCGCCGATTCCAGAAGCCGAGCCGGTCAGCGCAATGGTTGCCATGGCGCCGGCTTGTAGCGCTCGCCGGCCGTACGTGGCAACCGGAGCTTGGCGACACAGGGAATGGGCTGGACGGCTGTGAGACCAACTGTGCAACGGCCGAAGACCATATGACCGATTCGGGACGAGTGCACGACTCGTTGCAACTCGTGCAGGCGTGCACTCGTCCCGAAAGCGCCGCTTGCCGGCGATCTCGGCGAGGACCGCAGGCCACTTAGATCTGAGCGTCAGTGGCTTTCGGTGAGGTGATTCGCCGTTAATCACCTCGCACCTGCGAGGTGATTATGTGATAATCGCCTCGGCAATGGATCTATCGGATAAGCTGCGCCAGCTGGTCGAGGCGCGTGGCACGGTGGCGAACCGCGACGTGTGCACCCACCTCGGCGTATCGTCGGCCACGAGTCATCGATTGTTGAGTGCGTTCGTGACCAGCGGCGTACTCGATCGTATCGGCAAGGGGCGTTCGGTTGGCTACAGGTTCGCTACGGTCCGCCGGAAATTTCGGCTGCGCGGTTTGGATGAATCGGTGGCCTGGCAAGAAGTCGAACGGCGCATCAATACGGTCCGCCCTCTGGATCGCGGCGAGGCCGACAGCCTCGGCTATGCCGCCAGCGAGGTCATCAACAACTCGATCGACCATTCCGGTGGCAGTTGGGTCGAGGTTTCGGCAGCGTTCCAGGCGGGCGGCTCGACCGAGGTCGTGGTGCTCGACAACGGGGTCGGCGCCCTGCGCCGCATTTGCAAAGATTTTTCGTACGCCTCTCCCCAAGAAGCGATCGTGCAGCTCGAGAAGGGCAAGCTGACCAGTGACCCGAAGAATCATAGCGGCGAGGGACTCTTCTTCTCTTCGAAAGCGGTTTCGCGGTTTCGGCTCGAGAGCCAAGGTGCGGCCTGGGTCGTTGACAATCTGGTAGGCGACAGCGCCATCGGATCGTCCGAGGTGCGCAAAGGGACGCGGGTGACGCTGGAGGTGGTTGCCGGACGCGTACCGGTTCTCACTCGGGTGTTTGCCGAATTCACCGATCCGCAAGACCTGACTTTCGACAAGACGCGAACGACCATCAAACTCGCAGCGGTTGGGGCGAGTTTGATTTCCCGATCGCAAGCCAAGCGCGTGGTTGCGCGCCTGCACAACTTCAGACGAGCCGCACTTGATTTCACGGCAGTTGACATGGTTGGGCAGGGTTTCTGCGATGAGGTGTTTCGCGTCTTCGCCTCCGCTCATCCGGAGATCGAGATCGATCCGATCGGAATGAACGAGAACGTCGCCTTCATGGTGGCGCGGGCTCGGGCGGCCGCGGCCCGCGAAAAAGGCGGGCCCCCGAGTTAGCAACCCGTTGGACCGATACGGGACGCGTGCGTGCGCCACGAAAGTTGGACCGAGACCGATACGGGACGCGTGCACGACTGCACGACTCGCTGCAACTCGTGCAGTGGTGCACGCGTCCCGGAAAGCGCCGGCGCGTCCCGGAAAGCGCCGGGCACCGTTGCGCTCTTCGTACGTCTCCGGCTCCGCCGGCCGCCGCGACCTGATGATCCTGCTGCGGTGCCTCCTGCGGGCTCGCCGGCGCCGCGCGCTCGGCAGGCGCGATTTAGATAATCTAAACTTACGATTGCTTTTATCCCAACCCGATCGTACCGTTCGGGCATGATCCTCCAGCGCTTCGTCTCCCCAACGGTCGAGGCGGCCTTGGCCGACACTCCCGTCGTGCTCCTCAACGGCCCGCGGCAGAGCGGCAAGAGCACCTTGGCGCGGCACTTCGCCGAGACTCTCCTGGCGGCTCGCTATCTCACCCTCGACGACGCGGCCACCCTCGCCGCTGCCACCAACGATCCCGACGCCTTCATCGATGCGCTCGACGGCCCGACCGTCATCGACGAGGTGCAATACGCGCCCGGCCTGTTTCGCGCGATCAAGCATTCGGTCGACCGCGACCGCACGCCCGGCCGCTTCCTGCTGACCGGCTCGGCGAACGTTCTCCTGGTGCCGAGGATTTCCGAATCGCTCGCCGGCCGCATGGAGATCGTCACGCTGCACCCGTTCTCGGCGGGCGAGATCGCACAGGGTCGCGAGGGTTTCGTCGACGCCCTGTTCGAGGAGGCTCCCGTCGCACTTCCAAAGTACGAACCTCGCGCGACGTGGCTCGCCCGCATTCTCGCCGGCGGGTATCCGGAAGTGATTCGTCGGAGCGACCCCGAGCGGCGCCGCGCCTGGTTCGGCTCGTACCTCACCACGGTGCTTCAGAAGGACGTCCGGGACATGGCGAACATCGAGGGTCTGACGCAACTACCGCGATTATTGGCGCTCTTCGCGACGCAATCGGCGTCGCTCCTCAACGTCGCCAGCCTCGCACGTGAAACGGGGTTCTCGCAGCCGACGCTCAAGAAGTATCTCACCCTGCTGGAGGCAACGTACCTGTTGCAGCCATTGGCGCCCTGGTCGGGGAATCTGGGCAAGCGGCTGATCAAGACGCAGAAGGCGTTCCTCAACGACTCCGGGCTCCTGGCCTATCTCCTCGGCCTCGACTCTGCCGACGCCGACGACGCTCTCGGCACCCACCTCGGGCCGCTCCTCGAGACGTTCGTCGTGCAGGAGATCCGCAAGCAGGCGAGTTGGAGTCGGCTGCGGCCGGAGGTGTACTTCTACCGCACGGCGGCCGGCCGCGAGGTGGACATCGTCCTCGAGGACCGGCGCCGGCGGATCGTCGGCATCGAGGTCAAGGCAGGCGCCGCCCTTGCGGGCAGCGACAGGAAAGGGCTCGAAGACCTGCGAGAAGCGGCGGGTAAGCGTTTCGTCGGTGGGACGATTTTGTACGGTGGCCGCGAGTCCCTCGCCCTCGGCGACCGCCTCCGCGCCGTGCCGATCCCCGCCCTGTGGCAGCCGCGCGGTGCGCAATAGACACCCCACGCCGAAAGCACCCGGAAATCAGAAGATCCATAAGGACTTGCATCGGTGACACTAGACTAGGAGACACCCCTGTGAGCAGAACGAATGAAAAGACCGCACGGCGAGTGAGCCCCGCCGCATCCCGTTCCCACGATCTCCGTGCCTCTGTGTCTCCGCGGTGAAGAAGAAAATCAAGAGCCCGAACAGCCGTCGAGTGCGTGACCCACGGCCGATACGAGCTCGTCGATCGTGACCCTGCCACTGTCGTCCAGGTCGGCGCTGGGACAGTGGTCGAGCGGTTGCCGCTCGAGGCTGATGGCCGTGGCGAGGACGAGGTCGGCGATGCCGACGGCGGCATCGCCGTCGCAGTCGCCGGGACAGGCGAAGGCGGGCAGGATCTCGATGGACACGTCGTGGAAGATCTCGCCGCCGCCCTCGTCGAAGGCGGCGACCCGAAGGGTGTACTCGCCGACGGCCTCGGGATTCGTCACCCAGCTGAAAGTGGCGGTGCCGTCGCGGTGATCCTCGATCCGCGACCCCGAAGGTACGTCGATGCCGCCGAGCTCCTGCGCGAAGAAGGTGATCGGATCGCCGTCGCCGTCGGTTGCCGCGAGCGGCAGTGTGATGGTCTGCCCGGCGATCACCCGCACATTCCCCGGAAACGGAAAGTCGGGCCATGCATTCTCGAGTCGCTTGCGCACGATGCGAATCCGTCGAAAGGCGAAGCCGTCCACCAGGCTCCGCTGCGGGCCTAGGACCTGGCACTCGCCGGTAGAGAATCGAAAGAAGGCGGAGACCAGGGCACTGCCATCACGGTTCGCTCGGGGGCTCAGGCTCGGGCATCCGGCGAGTGCAAAATCGAGTCCGCCAATCGTGTCAGTGACCTGACGGATGGACGCGGTGCCGCGATCCAGGGCGAACAGATCCAGATTCCCATCCTCGTTGCCAACGGTCGGATCCAAATCCTCGCGCGTGGAGATGAAGAGAAGCTGACCGTCCCCGGTGATGATCGAGTCCACAGAGGAGCGTTCGCCCTTGACTCCGACTGGCGTTGAGAGCTCGCCACTGTCCAGGTCCAAGAGTGCGGGCAATCCGATGCTCGGAAGGGGCGGCCCCTGATTGTTGTTGAAGGCCAGCCAACGGCCGTCATCGCTCAAACTCGGCCGCGCCAGGACCATGCCGACCGGCAACCCGGCTACGAAGGCGAGGGTGCTGGTACTCGGATCGTATCGAAAGATTCGGCAGCCGACGGAGGGGTCTTCGGGCGCTGTTCCCAGGGTCGATGTAGTCATCAGAACGACGCGGCTCCCGTCGGCGGAGAGGAGCGGTGCGCGCCCGCTGCAGGCTCCCTGCCCCGGGGGAGCGACCGCGTCGAGGTCGTCGGTGATCTGGGTCGGTTCGCCGATCCCTTCTTCGAGATAGAAAAACTGCAGGACATCCCCGGCGGGAGGATTGGGGACGGATCGCTCATAGACGATTCGGCTGCCGTCGCGATCGATGTTGAACCTTCCGAACCTTGCTCCCAGCGCTACGACGTGGACCTCGAGAGTCTCGACATCCAAGAACGCAGCGGCCTGGTCGGAGCCGAATTGGCCTTGGAAGTAGAAGCGACGTCCATCTCGGCTGAGCTGCTGTCCTGAGGTGCTCGCAAGGGGAATGGTCGCTTCGACGAGGGAGGACGTCGGATGGTGCATCAAGAGCAGGTCACCGGAGCGGCTTCCGCCAATCGCTGTCCGCGCACCAGTCTCATCCAGTGACCACCCAGAAAGGAACGATCCCGACAGCTCTCCGGCCTCGAGTGGGATGATGCGATACAACAGCTCCGGAACCCGTACGGTCGACTCCGCGAGGCCCTGTGCGCCGTTCGAATCGGTTGCGATCAGGCGCAACAGAAAATCCGAGCCGGGTTCGATGCCATTCGACTCAGAGGACACTTTAGCGACCCCCATTCCCGTGCCCGAGGCCGTTCCTGTAGCGATCTCGTTCTCACCCTCGGGGGTCATGAGAGACAGGATCCAGCCCTTCAGAGGCTCGTCCGATCGGACCGAAATCACGACATCGAGTGACTGCCGATCATACAGCCTGGTGCCCGACGCGGGAGACTCGATTTGCGCGACGAGGGCGGCCTCTGCCGGTCGCCGAAGGTCGCTGGTCAATAGAAACATGCAGATCGAGAGACACTCGAGTGCAGCCGCTAGTGTCGCTCGTCGTCGATGGGGAGTCACACGCGTCGGTGCCCTCGAGAAGGGCTCAGAGCCGGGGTAGTCGGTTGCGAACAAGCGGCTCACTCCCGACGGAGCTCGCCATTCCAATGTCCCTCGTCCCCTACCAGATCGCTGCGCCACGTCCCAGACAATTCCACACCCGAGATCGTTGCCGAGAAAGTGGCGACCTCCACCTGGTCAACCATTGCTGACAGCTGAACCACCGCATCCAGCGACCTTTACCGCGCGGTCGCCGCATGCCCTTTCGGCACCAAGGAGGGGGGCATTCGTCGCAAACGGGCCACGTCAAAGTTGGGTGTCTTGACGTTCTTTCTTGACGTTCTCTTTCTGGGATCTTTGCTGGCTTGATGTGCCATCGATCCTTGGGTACGACTCGAGATTGCCGGGCTCCCGGCGAACATTGAAGCCCCCGTCGGCCGCGAGACGAGAGGTTGGCCGTATCTCAGGAGCTCGCGGCCCAGGGGTCGACGAGCGTGATCTCCAGGTTGCGAAAGTGGCGAAGGTTTCGGGTGGCGAGCGACGCCCGCCTCGCGGCGACAATGCCGGCGATCTCGATATCGCGAAAGTCGACGGGGTTGCCGGCCGCCCTTCGATCGGCTGCTCGGTGCGCCGCCTCCCGGGCAGCCTCGACATCGAAGGCAAGAACGCGGCCGTCCAGATCCTCCTCGACGGTGCGCCGGAACGCCTCTTCCAACTGTCGGCGCCTGCGGCTGGGTGCGAGAAGGGCGATTCCAAAGCGGATCTCGAAGACGGTGATCGCCGTCGTCCAAACGGATTCGCTTGGTTGGCGGTCGAGCCACGAAACGACGGTCGGTTCGGGCTCGCGCTGCATGACTGCCGAAAGAACGTTCGTGTCGAGAACGGTCATTTCTTGAAGAGCACTGGTTCAGCCTTCCGGCCGCGGAGAGGCGTGATCTCGCCGTCTAGTCCAATGCCGACAAACCGCTTCGTGATGCGGCTACCCAACGGCGCGTCGACGCCCTGCTCGGACTTGGTAGCGGTGCGAAGGATCTCGCGCGCTTCTTCCTCCATACTACGCCCGTGCCGCTTCGCTCTGCGCTGAAGGCGAAGCTTCACATCGTCTTCAAGATTTCTGACCACGAGTTGAGCCATACGCGACCCCTTCCCAGATCTGATATCTTGATATCATTATTGATCAGGGCGGGGAAGAACTCGCCGCCCTGACATCGGCCGAGCCCACTCATGGCAAAGTGCACGATGTCGACGCTCCCAACCTGCTCCTGCCCGAACCCGGTTCGTACATCGTGATGGATCGTGGCTACCTCGACTTCGAACGCCTGTATCAGTTGCAGCAACTTCTCAACTTCTTCGTCATCCGCGCCAAATCCAACCTGCAGTTCCGGCGCCGATACTCGAACGTCTTCGACCACTCCACGGGAGTCCGCAGCGATCAGACAGTCGTGCTGACAGGCCCGAAGAGTTCTCGCCTCTACCCAGTTCCATTGCTTCGCGTCAGCTTCTTCGCCACCGAACTCGACAAGCGGTTCGTCTTTCTGACCAACAACTGTGTCTCCGTGGCGAAGAAGAAAATCAAGAGCCCGGACAGCCGTCGAGTGCGTAACCCACGGCCGATACGAGCTCGTCGATCGTGACCCAGCCGCTGTCGTCCAGGTCGGCGCTGGGACAGCGGTCGAGCGGTTGCTGTTCGAGGCCGATGGCCGTGGCGAGGACGAGGTCGGCGATGCCGACGGCGTCGTCGTCGTCGCAGTCGCCGGGGCAGGCGAAGGCGGGCAGGATCTCGATGGACACGTCGTGGAAGATCTCGCCGCCGCCCTCGTCGAAGGCGGCGACTCGCAGGGTGTAGTCGCCGACCGCCTCCGGTGTCGTCACCCAGCTGAAGGTGGCAGTGCCGTCGCGGTGATCCTCGATCCGCGACCCCGAAGGCACGTCGATGCCGCCGAGCTCCTGCGCGAAGAACGTGATCGGATCGCCGTCTCCGTCGGTCGCCGCGAGCGGCAGTGTGATGGTCTGCCCGGCGATCACCCGCACATTCCCCGGAAACGGAAAGTCGGGCCATGCATTCCCGGGCCGCTTGCGGACGATACGAATCCGCCGAAAGGCGAAGCCGTCCACCAGGCTCCGTTGCGGGCCTAGGATCTGGCACTCGCCCGTTGAAAATCGATAGAAGCCGGCAACTAGAACATTGCCATCACGGCTTGCTTGGAGGGGCAAACTTGGGCACCCGTCCGATACCGAGCCGAATCCGCCGATCGTATCGGTGACCTGACGAATGGATGCGGTGTCGCGATCCAGGACGAACAGATCCAGATTCCCATCTTCATTGCCAACACTCGCGTCGAGGTCTTCGCGCGTCGAGATGACGAGGCGTTGACTGTTCCCGGTGATGATCGAATCCACGGAGGAGCGCTCGCCTGCGGTTCCGACCGGCGTGACGAGCCCGCCACTCCCCAGGTCCAGGAGAGCGGGCAATCCGATACGCGGAAGGGGTGCCTCCTGATTGTTGTTGAAGGCAAGCCAGCGGCCGTCGTCGCTCAGGCTTGGCCGCGCCAGGACCATGCCGACCGGCAACCCCACTACGAAGGCGAGCGTGCCCGTACTCGGATCGTATCGAAAGATTCGGCATCCGACGGACGGGTCTTCTGGCGCTGTTCCCAAGGTCGATGTGGTCATCAGGACGACGCGGCTCCCGTCGGCCGAGAGGAGCGGTGCGCGCCCGCTGCAGGCTCCTCGACCCGGGAGTGCGACCGCGTCGGGGTGGTCGGTAATCTGGGTCGGCTCGCCGATCTCTTCGTCGAGATAGAAAAACTGCAGGACGTCCTCGGCGGACGGATTGGGGACGGGTACATGATAGACAATCCGCCTACCATCGCGATCGATGTTAAACCTCCCAAACCTCGCTCCCGGCGCCACGACGTGGACCTCGAGCGTCTCGGTATCCAAGAACGCAACGCCCTGGTCTGAACCGAACTGGCCTTGGAAGTAAAATCGACTTCCGTCCCGGCTGAGCTGCTGCCCCGAAGTACTCGCAAGGGGGATGATCGCTTCGGTGATGGTAGAAGTCGGATGGTGTAGCAAGAGCAAGTCACCGGGGCTCCTCCCACCGATCGCGGTGCGCACACCGGTCTCGTCAAGAGACCACCCGGAGACAGCGGGTTCCGACAATTGTCCGGCCTCGAGCGGGATGATGCGATACGACAGATCCGGAACCCGTACGGTCGATTCCGCGAGGCTCTGTGCGCCGTTCGAATCGGTTGCGACCAGGCGCAACCGAAACTCCGAGCCGGGTTCGATGCCATCCGACTCGGAGGACACACTGGCGACCTCCATTCCCGTGCCCGAGGTCGTTCCTGAAGCGATCTCTTTCTGACTCTCGGGGGTCATGAGAAATAGGAGCCAGCCCTCCAGAGGCTCGTCCGATCGGACCGAAATCACGACATCGAGTGACTGCCGATCATACAGCTTGGTGCCCGACGCGGGAGACTCGATCTGCGCGACGAGGGCGGCCTCTGCCGGTCGCCGCAGGTCGTTGGTCAATAGAAACATGCAGATCGAGAGACACTCGAGTGCAGCCGCTAGTTTCGCTCGTCGTAGGTAGGGTGTCACACGCGTCAGTGCTCTCGGGAAGGGGCTGGAGGCCCGGGCAGTCGCTTGCGACCAAGCCACTCATTCGCGAAGGAACTCGCCATTCCAATCTCCTTCGTCCCCTACCAGATCGCTGCGCCACGTCCCAGACAATTTCACACCCGAGATCGTTGCCGAGAAAGTGGCGACCTCCACCTGATCAACTATTGCTGACAGGGTAAGTAGGCCTTCGTCGGAGATTCGGGATTGACGTCCTTGGCGGCCTTTCCGATGTTTTGCGCTCTGGAAATCGCGGTGAGGCAGATGAGGGCGACCCCCCTCGCGGCGGCGCCGGCTTCGCTGGCCGCGTGTGTGTTGGTATCGATGGCAATCGTCCCAGTCGTTTTCACCAGAATTTCGATGTTTCCGGCCTACGTCCTGGCGGGGGCAATGCTCTACTGCGCCATTTTTCGATGCAGTGTAGCTTCTTCCCGAGCGAACGTCGTATTTGGCACTATTCTCGTCGCGCGTGTCGGACCGGCGGTAGCTGCTCTCCAGCCGGCGGGAATACACTTGGAGGATACTTTGACGCCATTGATGAGAGGTCCACTCGGAGCCAGATTGTTCGTGATCCTTTGCCTCTTGGCGATCGTATCCGGGTCGGCTGCCACTGCGCAGGACGGCGCTGCGTGCACCGTGTCGCTCGATGCCGACGGCCGGCCGAGTGTCCCCCTGAGCACGATCGCGCGGGATCGTACGGCAAACACCGAAGAGGCATCGCGGGCGACGACCGAGGACACCTTGTTGCCGGCCCCTGGTGGCGGGGAGATGGTGATCGTTCAACCGGAACGGATGCACCATGCGTCCGTGAGCCGGTCGGGTGAGCGAGGCCTGGAGCTCGAGTGTCGGACGCGCGGCGAGTAGGAAATCCCGTGTCTTGGGTGGCGCGCGTCCTGGTCGGTCTCGGGGGGATCGCGGTCTTGCCGGCTGCTTCGCTCGGCGGGGCGGGCGAGGCCGGGTTCGTGATCGAGTATAGGGACGGGGCGTCCGAGGGCTTCAACGATCCGGAGCTGGGCGAATTGCGGCGGGCGGCGTTCGAGCGAGCGGTCGCGATCTGGTCGGATGTCCTCGTTCCCGCCTTTCCCGTGACTATCGATGCGCAGATGGATCCGCTCGGCGGGACGGGCGGCGGGGCGCTGCTGGCGCGGGCCGGCGCGCTCACGCTGCATCTGAATTTTCCGTTCAGCCCGGAGCGCGATCTCTTCTATCCGGCGCCGCTGGCCAACCACATCAGTGGGCGCGACCTGAACGGCGAGGAGATTGCCGAGATCGGAATCACGTTCAACTCCGATGTCGACGGCTTCGAAGTTCTCGGCTCGGTCGTCTGGTACTACGGCCTCGATGCGAAGCCCGGGGTCGACATCGACTTCATCACCATCGCCCTGCACGAGCTCGGGCACGGGTTGGGATTTGGCGCCACGCTCGGAGCCGACGGAAGCTTCCTCTTTCTCGACACGCCGAGCGTGTTCGAAGTGAACCTGATCCGGCCCGGAGTCGGCACTACCGACGTCCTGCGGCGCGCCGAGCGGCGCGCCGCGATCGTTTCGGATGAGTTGTTCTGGAACGGTCCCGCGGTGCGCGCCGAGCTCGGCGGTCCGGCGCCGATGTACGCGCCGCGCGTATTCCAAGGCGGCGCCAGCATCGGGCACCTGGATCCGTCGTTCGAGCCCAACGAGCTGATCGAACCCTTCTATCTCGAGGCAAACCACGAACCAGGACTACTGCTCCCGGCATTACTGGATCTGGGGTGGACGGCCGCCGACCCCGCACGCACCGAGCCGCCGCGCACGACCACACCGTTCCCGACGATCACGCCCAGGCCGTTTCCGACTCGGGAGCCGAGCGGCACGGGCCAGATGCTGTTGGTGACGAGCTTCGACAGCGGCACGGTCTCATTCGTCGACCCGGTCGCACGCGAGGTCGTTGCCACGGTGCCGGTCGGAGCCGGCCCGATCGGCGTCGCCGTCGCGCCCGACCGAGACGAGGCGTACGTCGCCAACTTCCACGACGGCACGCTCTCCATCCTCTCGGTCGCCGGCAGGACCGAGATCGACACCCTCGAGCTCGATGCGGCGCCCAACGGAGTGGCCACGACCGCCGGAGGCGACCTGATCTACGTCGTCGACACCTTTGGCGACGCCCTCGTCGTCGTCGACGCCGCGACCCGCGAGGTGATGCGCCGCATCCCGACCGACCGCAATCCGTCATCGGTTGCCATCGATCGACGCGGCCGCCGCGCTTTCGTCACCAGCTCGGCGGACCAGACCGTCGCGGTGATCGACGCCGAGCTCGACTTCCCGCTCGGTTTCATTGCGATCGATCCGGACAACGGCCGCAATCTATCCGGCATCGCTCTGGGCAGGATCAGCGAACGAGGCCTCGTCACGTTCGCCCTCACCGGGTCGTCACGTCTGGTCGACAGCGGTACGCTGACCAGCCGCAATGCGTCGGCGCGGGTAAGCCAGGCCCACGACGCCGTACTCTCGCCGCGCGACGATGCGGCCTATGTCGCGACCTACGACGAGACGACCGGCGCCGGCAGCGTCGTGTTCATCGACCTCCTGGAAGACGAGATCGTCGGTACGGTCGAGGTCGGCACGCTGCCAGAGGCGGTGGAGATCGACCGCAGCGGCCGGTTCCTCTACGTCGCCAATTCGGGATCGAACGACGTCAGCATCGTCGACGTCGAGAGCCGTTCCGTGATCGGCACCGTGCCCGTCGGCATGGCGCCAATGGGCATCGCCGTGGTGGAGGACGTCGTGCCGTTCACGCCGACCACCACCTCGACCCCGACCGCTACCAACACCCCGACCGCGACCGAAACCCCGACCGCGACCGAAACGCCGCCGCCCTGCGCGGGCGATTGCAACGGCGACTCGCGGGTCTCCATCGCCGAGCTGATCACCGGCGTCCGTATCGCCCTCGGCCAAGCCGCCGCCTCGGCCTGTACCCCGATGGACACCGACTCCTCGGGCACGATCGAAATTGACGAGATCATCGCCGCCGTGCGATCGGCGCTGTCCGGCTGCGCGCTGGGTTCGTAGATTTTTTCCTTCACCACGGAGACACAGAGGCACGGAGGTTTCGCGTGCTACGGAATCTACGCTGCTCGCTCGCAATAGAGTTCAGTCGGCGCTTTCGGGACGCGTGCAGTCGTGCAAGCGTCCCGAAAAGCGCCCCCTCAGGCCGCCGCCTCCGCGCGCCTCTCGTTTTGAATGACCACCGTGGGATTGGAGCTCGGGTCCGGGATCGGCAGATTACTCTCTCCCAACAGCGCCACATGCTCCTCCATTCCCCAACGCGCCTTGTACAGGCAGTCTTCGATCGAGTGGCCAACACCACTGAATCCCTCCAATTCAGGGGAAAAAAAACCGAAAAAATTGGGATCCGCCGTGGCTTCAATGACGAGCGAGTACTTCAAGGCGATCATCCCTGCTTTCCTTTCAGTCCTGCTGCCTTCAAGATGGCGTTGCAGGTTCCCGTCGGGACTTCCTTGGCTCCATGGTAGTCCACACGAATCAATCGAGGAATTCCAGGCTTCCCATAATAGCGGATCGATCCCTTTTCGCGAATGAGCGTAAACCCGTCTTGCTCCAGCAGTCGCACTAGCTCGCTGAACTTCATCCCGCTCGCCCCGAGGCGCTCATGCCGAGCTCCTTCAGCACTTCGGCGAGGTGTTCGCCGGGGTGCAGCGGTAGGCGTGCCATGTTGAACTCCTTCAGGTTGTCGCGGGCAACGTTGAAATGCGGCGGTTCATTCGGCTCATGGCCTGAAGAAGTACACGCAATAGAGTTCATTCCTCAAGGCCGTTAGCCGTCAGTCTCGCCGTGCGCGGCCAACGCAGTCGCGCCCGCTGAATTTGATGGCGCTCACTCCACTCGCGCTCGACCGAGCGGGGCCGCCGTGTTAGCGTCGACCGCCTTGCCAGTCGGATGCCGATGAGATCGATGCACGCCAGCGCTGTTTTGTTGTGCGCCCTGTTGCAGATGGGTGCGGGGTTTCATCCGTCGGTCGGGTTTAACCTGTGCATCGGCGAAGATGGCCACGCCGGAATAGAACTGTCGCACGCCGATGCGGAGTGCTGGAGCGAAGTGCGGCGGCACCACGCTAGCCAGCCGTCGCTGGAACCGCACGAATTGGCCCACCACCCTTGCACCGACATTCTCATTTCGTCCGGGCGCGCCAGTCGTGCGCCGGAGGCGAGCTGGTTCGGCCCACCACCGGCGACGCACGCAGCAGTCTTGCAGCGACCGTTGGCGCGCTCCGCTGCGATCGCGCGCCACGCGAGGCAGCGAGCCATCGAGATCCAGACGCTGTCTTCGCGGCGGACCGTCGTCCTGATCGTCTGATCGACGCATCCTCCCCGCCCGCCGGCCGCGACGATATCGCGGCCGAGTCGCCACAGTGAGATCGGGCGAAGTGCCATTGCCGATCTCGCTCTCGTCGTGAGGATGAACATGATCACGGATACCCCGCGCGCGCGGTGGATCCCGGTGGCTTGTCTGCTGCTGGGTTCGTCGCTCGCCAACGCAGAAGCCAAACCCGCGCAGCTCGTCGCGGGATATGACAATGTTCCGGCCGCGACGGCGCGGATCGATGCCGCTGATCCGGACTGGCCGGCGGTGGTAGAGCCGCGCGGCGGGCTGACGTTGCGCGATGCCGTCGGCGCCGCCG
>JBGTMF010000644.1:0-18781 GCA_041743795.1 Thermodesulfobacteriota bacterium
GAAGGGGCTTTGCGCCGCCGCGACCATGTACATGAAGAGGGTCTCGCGACCCCAAGCCGCCGACACGTACGGGGTGTACGCCGCACCCTGGCGAATGTGGTGGGCGTACATGCCGTTCCAAGCGGCGTCGTGATTCATGCCGTCCGGCACCTCGCCGAATCCGGCGACGCGCAGCCACACCCCGACCGCCAGCAAGGCGACGACGGCGAACGCCTCGACGGATCGCGGCAGCGGACGCCAATCGACGCGACCGGCACCAACGCGCCGCTCGATGGCGATCGCGATTGCCACGACGACACCGCCGGCAATCAACGTCCACGCCGCGCTCTCGATGTTCGCACCGTCGACGAGTTGGGCCTGGCCGTACCACGCCGCGAGCAAACCCGCGGCCAGTACGACCAGCCCACCGCCTCTAGAGAGCCACCCCATTTTCGTTCACAACCGGCTACTCGACGCCATCGCGGAAGACAAACGCCGCCCGGCCCCAGTTCCCGTGATCGCAGTCGCGCCCATCCCCGGCCTCGCCGGTGATCAAGGTCACGTGACGCTGACCCGCCACCAATATCTCGACCGGCAGCGGCGGCGTAGCAGAATCGATCAGCGGACTCTTCCACAAGACGGAGTCGTCGTCGCCGCGCAACTCGAACTCGACACTAGCCGCGTCGCAGCTTCGCATATCGTCGGACAGGCCGACGATCGCCTGGAAGAGAAAGGCGTCGGCGGGGACGGCAAACCGCAGCGTCGACCACGCGTGCGTGCCGATCGCCTTGGCGAACTCGATACCGCCCATCTGCACGCGGCTACCATGCCAAGTCGCGTTCATCCGCGGCGGAGCGAAACCGAAATCGATTGCTGCCGGGTCCAGATCGGATAGGTACACGAGCCTGCCGATCGACAGCGCACTCGCCGTCGGCGTCGGCCGCGGTGTATCGATAGCCATCGGCTGCAACTGACTGTCCGCTACCCCGGTTGCAGCCGCCCCGCCGTCAATGCGGAGGTAGGGATAGCCGACGGCGTCGCGCGTCGCCACCCGGAGTCCCTGCGCCTGTAGCTGTTGCGACGTATCGGTGAACAGCGAGCGCGGCCCGAGCAGAAGGGTTCCCTGCCGCGCCAGCCGCGCCGCTTGGCGCAAGGCCAGCGGGCGCACCGCGTCCCTGTCTTGTCGCAGTCCGTCCGTGATCGACTGAGGCACCACCTTCCCCGCCCACTCGCCGCTCCGCAATCCCTTGTCGAGCAATGCCAGACCGAGCCACGACTGCTCGCGGTGATCGCGGGCGAACCAGAACGCGACAGGGCCGGGAATCTCTGCCATCTGCGCCCGCAGGGCGTCGACGATGCGACCGCTGTTCGGCTGCCTGCTGTCGTAGCGGATGAGAATGTCGGAGAACACCGCGGCGGCGGCAAGGGCGAGTGCCAGCGCCAATAGTAGGATCTTCGGCACGCGCAGGCGCCGTGCCAGCCTGCCCAACTCGGTGACGCCGATGCCAAACCACATTGCCAACGGCAGCAGTAACAGTGCACCGCGGTGGGGATCGATGCGGTTGGTGAACAGCAGCACCGCCGCATAGGCGAGGCTGAACAACAGCGGACTCCCGTAATGCCACGAACGCCAGGCGACCAGCGAGCGGGCGATGCCCAGCAGCGCGAAGACGGCGACCGGCGCGTAGTACAGCGTCATCGGCGGCGGGTCGTAGAGAATGACCGCGCCGCGCGTCCGCGGCTGCGGGTTGGGAGAGATCAGTGTCACCAGTTCGGCGAAGGTCTTCGCCATCACGAGGCGGATGATCTCCAGCTTCCGTTGCCGATCCATTGGCCCGGGTGGAAGTTGTTGATCGACGCCGACCAGCGCGGGGATCGTGTTGGGATTGTGGAAGAATCCGAGAACATGCTCACCGCGGGCGTGCAGGAAGAATTGATGGCGTTGGTTCGCCGCCTCGAACGACCAGACTCCCCAGGCCATGGCGGCGATCAGCAGCATCCCGACCCAGTGCGCCCACTTGGTGCGCCGCAAATCTATCAAAAGTACGCAGGGAATTGTCGCGAGCAGGAAGAGCACGGCCAATCGGCCCGGCGAGTACTGCAGCGTGGCGACAAACAGGGCCGCGCCGCAGAGGACGGCGCGCAGAAGTGTCCAGCGGCCGCGTTCGAGAAAGAACCAGGTCGCGTAGAAGCCAAGCGTGACGGCTAGAATCGTACCGGCAATGGAGCTGCCGTAGCGACCGTAAAAGAGGACCGGAGTGCTGAGGCCGAAGCAGGCTGTCGCCGCGACTGCCGCGAGCCGGCCGAAGTAGCGGCCGACGAAGGAGTACAGCACCGCCAGTGCCAGCAACGTCGCCACCACCGAGGACAGGCGCAGCGTCCATGGCGCAGCCGTGACGTGATCGAACAGCAAGTACGTCGGCGGGCCGAAGAAGAGACTCGTATGGCCGGCGCTGAGTACGCCGTCGTCCCACAGCAGGCGCTCGCGCAGGAATTGCCAGAATCCGATCTTACTCTCGAAGGCGGGTGACATTCCGTGCGCCGCGACCGGACTCTCCCATGCCAGGAGCGTTCCGGCGAAATCGTTCAGGTCATCGAGCAGCAGCACGGTCGTCGCCAGGACAACCAGGATCGAGAAACATCGGATCGCCCACCCTGCACGCGGGACCGCGGGCCGGACCGGACCGGCTCGCAGCGGTGCCGCCGGCGCCGGACGAAACGGGTCCTCAATGCTGGGAGCATAGGCTCCCCGTGGTGGCGGTTCCGTCGCAGGTTGCCTGCCGGCCGCGGCAGCAAGGGGAAGGTCATCGTCGTCGCGGGTGCCGTAGCGGAAGTGCAGCGCCAGTGCGGCGAGTATCAACACGGAAATTGCGCGCAGCGCTGGCGCCGAAATGTCGGCCCAGAAGCGTACCGTGACCGTCGCCAGCACCACGTAGAGGAGCCCGGGCAAGCTGCGCAACACCGCCGGCCGCGATCGAATCAACCCCACCAACAAGGTGCAGGCGACGGCGGCGAGGATGATCGCGGCGCCCAGATCCACCGGCGTGATGCGCGTCGCCCAATGTTGAATTCTCTCCGCGGGAATCATGCAATCACAGGTGGGCGTCGCCTCGAAACCATCTTTGCTAACACGATTCGCCGGCGCGTGCATGCCACCAGCACGGCTGCGCCGCGTCGCGCCCCAGCACCTCGCCTCGCAGTCCCGGCTGGGCGAGGGGGCGACCGTCTGCGCTCGAGGTCTCGAAGTTGGGCCCGGCGGACTTGTCCTGACGGGACTCGTCCGCTTCCCTTGCGCGGCGAAACCTCGAATGCAAGCATGCGCGGCGCGATCGTGCCGCCATACCCGCTGCGGCCGGCGGTCGTTCGCTTCGAGATGATGCGAACTTCCAGAGGCCCATCTGACTTCGAGCGCGGCGGCGAACCCCTTCCCACCTGGCCTGGGCAGGGCATGATTCCTCCGGCATGAGAGTGGATTCCCCAGCCGTCATCGGGCCCCCGGTATTCCTGCGCTCCATCGGCGTTGCGGTGGCGCTGAGCGCCGCGGTGATCGGCACCGCGCCGACATTCTCTGTAGCCGCCGGGATGATGCTGGCGATCCTGCTGTTTCTCCTGGCCGAACGGGTCGACGCCGGCGGCGGGCAGATTTCGTGGCAGGAGAATGTCGCGACAGGGGAGCGGACTCGCTGGTCGCTGCCGGCGGGCATCGCGGTTGTAGCGGGTATCGCACTGTGTGGCGCCTCGGCTGCGGCGGTCGCCACCGGGGCGTCGTCCGCCGCGCAGCACATTCCATGGGCAATCGCGATGTTGCTCTTCGGCCTGACGGCGGCGGCGGTAACTTCGCCGCCGACGAGGCACCTGAACAGGGCCGACCACGCGGCGCTGGCTGTGCTCGCGTGCGTTTGCGGCCTCATCTTCTTTTGGCAGGTGGCGACCGTACCGGCCGAAGTGCACGGCGACGAGGCGGAAGTCGGACTCGATGCTCTAAGGCTGCTGGAGGATTCGGGTCGCGGTCTGTTCTCCGCCGGCTGGTTCGGCTTGCCCATCCTCCACGCCGGGCCGACGGCGCTCGGACTGATGGTGTTCGGTGCGGATCTCTTCGGCCTGCGTGCGACCAGTGCGGTGCTCGCCACATCCTCGGTTTTTCTCCTCTACGCCATCGTGCGCCGTCTGGCGGGAACGCCTCTCGCATTCACAGCGGCCTTCGTGCTTGCGACGCAGCGCTACTTCATCCACATCGGCCGCACCGGTTTCCACTACATCGACCCGCCGTTCTTCAGCCTGTTGGCCCTGTGGCTGATGATCCGGCTATGGCAGGATCGCCGCCGCAGCTCGGCGATCTGGTGCGGCATCGTTCTCGGCCTGGCGATGCACACCTACTTCGCCACCCGCGTCGTCCCCCTCCTCCTCGCCTTGACGGCGCTTGCGGTTGGCGCCCGCGCGGTGCGAGGGGAGCGCCTTCGACACATGGGCGACCTCGCCCTTGTCGCCGTCATCGCGCTGGCGGTAGGCGCGCCGATGGGAGCCTACTTCGCCGGCAACCTCGACGAATTCTTCGGGCGTGTGCAGGAAACCAGCATCTTCGACGCGGAGTCGCGCGAGCACCTGGCCGGCGGTTACGGAACTACCGAACTGCGCCCGCTGCTGGCGATGCAACTGCGGCGCGCCCTCTCGGTCTTCCATTTCGTCGGCGACACATCGGTGCAATATGGATACGCTGCGCCGCTGCTCGATCTCGCCAGTGGGGTTTTTCTCCTGGCCGGACTGGGGACAGTGCTCGCCCATCCGACGGCACTGCTGGGCGTCATCGCTCTGCTTTGGACCGCGGCGCCGTTGATCCTCGGCGGAGCCCTGACTATCGATACGCCGTTCTTTCCACGGCTGAGCGGTATCGTTCCGTTCGTCGCGCTGATCGTCGGTGTCGGCGTTCTGCGCGTTGCCGAAACCGTCAGCGCGGTGCTCGTATCGTCCGCCCGCCGATCGCGGACGGCGCTCGTGGTTTCGTCTCTGTTGCTGGCGATTGTCGCCGCCTTCAACACGGCGACATATTTCCGGCACTACGCCGTCGAACACCGTCATTCGCCTCTGCCCGAGCTTGCCGAACGGATCATCCGCGACGGAAGCGGCCTGAAAACCTATCTCTTCGACGTCCACCGGCGCGCCTCGATCTGGCACGGCACGTTGAGTTTTCTTGTCGGTCCATTCGACCGCGAAGACGTGCACGATGTGGATGGGTTCTTTTCCAATGCCAACGTCGACGCGCGGCGCAGTCTCTTCATCGTGATGGAGGGAAGCGACCGCATCCTGACGCGATTGCAGGAAAACTTCGGCCCCCTCGACATAGAGGTGCAGAGGAATCGCGACGGGCACGTGCGTTTCTACAGCGCCCGGGTGCAGGGCGCGATTCGCGGCAAAGCCTCACCCCGCGGCGACGTCGATGCGCAGCGCGCACACCCGTGGCTCGCTTTGATTGCATTTCTCGCGTCGGTCTCGGCCCTGGCGGCGATTCTCCAGCGCCGCCGCAAAGAACCGCAGCCCGCGCCGGGCGAGAGCAATCTACTCGCTCGACCGCCTCCAGCGGCGGTTGCGCCACCGGCGGCGCCCGCGCCGTCGCCGGCAATGCAGGTTGCGGCCCTCCTCCTCATCGTCTTCGTCGCCGCGTGGCTGCGGCTCAGCCATCTCGATCAGGTGCCCGCCGGCTTTTACTGCGACGAGGCGGGCAACCTCTACAACGCCGCGTCCATTCTGCGCACGGGTCGGGACGAGACGGGGACGTTTCTGCCGCTTTATGTCTGGTCGTTCGACACCAGCTACAAGAATCCCGTCTTCGTCTACGCGTCGACGGCGATGGTGGCGCTCTTTGGCCCGACTCCATTCGCGGCGCGCGCGACGGCGGCAGCGTTTGGCATTGGCGCCGTGGTCGCCATCTTCTTTTTCGGCCGCGCGATTGGCGGCGCCGTGGTCGGGCTCATGGCGGCGATGTTTCTCGCCATCGTGCCGTGGCACCTGCATTTCAGCCGCATAGCCTTCGAGCTGATCGCCTTTCCCACGCTTTTCCTCATCGGCGCTACCGCCCTCGTCGGCTTCGTCGACGGCCGGCGAACCCTGGCGTGGGCGGCCGCGATCCTCGGACTGAGCCTCTATACGTACGTGCCGGCCAAGCTGTTCGTGCCGGCGTTTCTCTGCGGCTTCGCCCTGCTGTTTTACCGCGAAATGTGGGCACGGAGGCGTGAAGTAGCGATCGCCGCCGTCGTCTTCACCGTCGTCGCAATGCCCGTCGTCGTCTTCGATCTTGCCAATCACTCTCGATCGACGCAGTACGCGCGCAACATGACGTTCCTCGGCGGCGACACCGGGGTGGTCGAAACGGCGGTCCAATTGGCCGGCAACTACATACACTTCTTCTCGCCGATCTTTCTCTTCCGGCACGGGGATCCGGTGCTGCGGCACGCGGTGCGCAACCACGGAGAGCTTTACCCAGCGATGGCTCCACTGTTGCTGATCGGGTTGCTCGCCATCGTTCAGGCGCGCTCGCGGCGAGCCGCCCTCCTCTTGCTGTGGCTGTTGCTCTATCCCCTTGCGGCGGCCCTCATCGTGCGCGAGATTCCCAGCGCCTCGCGCGGCATCATCGGTGTGCCGGCGTTTTGCTTGCTGGCGGCTCTCGGCGCCGACTGGATCTGGCAGCGGTGTTCGGTCGTCGCCGGCGCGCGGATCCGGCCGAAGGTGATTCGCAGCGTGGCCTCGGCCGCGCTGCTGATCGTTCTGACAGCCCAATCCGTGCGCTATTGGAATCACTATACCGAGGACTACCCGCTTTATTCGGCCAAGCACTTCATCGGCTTTCAGTACGGCCACCAGGCGGTCGTCGAATGGTTCATGCGGCACTACGACGAGTTCGACCGCCTCATCTTGACCACCAACCTGAGCAACCAACCGGAGATCTTCCTGCGCGTATTCGCCGGCCTGCGGCAGCCGCCGTCCGCCGGCGCTCCGCCCTTCGAAATGCCTGCGAAAATGGACCGCGGCACGCCGTTCGAGCTCCACCTCTACCGGCCGGGCGAACGCATCGCCTTTGCGGTGGTGCCGCAGGATCTCCTCTATATGGCCGACTACACGATTCTCGAGACGATTCGGGCCCCCGACGGCGGCATCGCCTTCCTCATCGTCGAAGTCCGCGAGGTCAAGGACTTCGTCCACGTCTGGATGGTGGCGGGGCCGTACCCCACGGCAGGGACGCCGCCGTTACCAGCGTACGACCCCGCGGCGCCTCCGAGCGAGGCTCCCGGTGGCCGACAGTGGCTGCGCTACCAGCTGCGCAAGGCGCCTGTGTATGTCGATACGTTGTTCGAGGAACAAGTCGACGATGCCTGTGCCTGGGCCCTCAACTTCCTGCACAGCGATACAGACCAGTCCGTCCATGTGTTTGCCGGCTTCGACGATGCCGGTGAGGTTTGGGTCAACGGCCGCAGCATCCCCCTCTTCGAGCAGGACAATCCGTTTCAGACATGGGTCGACACCAGCTTTGGCACGGCCGAGCTGCAGGAGGGGCGGAACGCGATCGCCGTCAAGACGTGTGACGTCAGTGGCGGCTGGAGCTTCTACTTTCGCTTGGCCGGTGACGACGGCAAGCGAGTCCCCGGCGTCGAATGGGAGTACGGATTCGAGGAAGGGCTTTAGCCCGGGGAAAGGTGGGGGTGCGCCCCGGAAACATTGACACGCCGGATGACCGCCGATAGGTACTTTGGAATTTTGGCGCTCCTCCGCGCCTCACGGGACAGGTTGAATTGTGACTGAAAGCGACGCAAAGGAAACGCTCCTCGGCCAGGCGCCGGAGACTAAACCAGCGGGGATGCCGTCCGCCCTCGACCGGGTCTCCCTCGGTGGCCTGACCGTCGAAAAGTGGATCTTCCTGGGCCTCTTTGCGATCGGGGTTTTCCTGCGCCTCTACGACCTAGGTGTCCGCCCTTACCACCACGACGAGTCGATCCACGCCGTCTTCTCGTGGAAGATCCTCAAGGACGGCTTTACCAGCTACAGCTATGACCCGGTCTATCACGGACCGGTACTCTACTTCTCATCGGCGCTGGTGATGTTGCTGCTCGGCGACAACGATTTCACCGGTAGGCTCAGCGCCGTGCTCTTCGGCTTTGGCCTGATGGCGATGGCATGGCCGATGCGACGCTACCTCGGGCGCTGGGGCGCACTCTGCTTCCTCGGCCTGATGGTGTTCTCGCCGAGCTGGACGTATTTTACGCGTTTCGTGCGGCATGACATCTACCTGGCCGCGCTCAACATGGCTGCCGTCTACTACGCCTTTCAGTACGGCGAGACGCGCAAGCCCACCAAGTTGTACCTCAGCGCCGCGTTCCTCGCCCTGGCGTTTTGCAACAAAGAGGACATGTACCTCACCAGTCCCATCTTCCTGCTCTCCCTGTTGACCATGATGCTGTGGACGGTTCCCTGGGGTGAGGAGAAGCTGCGCGACGTACTCGGTGAAATCGGCACCGTCTTGAAGAGCAGTACGATTCCCATCCTCACCTCAATCGTCATCTTCTGCATCATCTGGGTCGTCTTCTACACATCGTTCGGCTACCACCCGGAGCATTGGCTGGCCGTCGATGAAGCGATCCAATACTGGTGGGGCCAGCACAAGGTGAAGCGCATCGGCGGCGCGTGGCACTACTACCTGCCCGAGCTGATCCTCTACGAGCCGCTGATCACGTTTCCCGCGCTGATCGCCATCTTCATGGCCTTCCTGCAGCGGCCGAGCCCCGACCGCTTCACGCGATTCGCCGTGATCTGGTCGATCGGGACCCTCGGCATCTACGCCTGGGCGCAAGAGAAGGTGCCGTGGCTGCTGATCCCGCAACTGCTGCCGATCACAGTGCTTGCCGGTCGATTCTTCGGCCGTCTGATCGAGCGCGGGACGTTGCGCAAGCCGGCGGTTGCGCTGCCGATCACCGCTCTCGGCGCCCTGACGCTATGGTCGCTGGTGGAGGCGAATTTCCTCTACGACGCGCCGCGCAGCGATCAACCTGCGAAGCAGCGGCGCGAGACGATGTTGTCGTACGTGCAGTCGACGTACGACGTCACCGACGACATCATGAAGCGCATCGAGGCGGTGGCGGATACGATCGGCACCGGTACGCAGACGCGCTTGGCGATCTCCGGCGACGCGACATGGCCGTTCAGCTGGTACGTCCGACACTACCCGGTCAACTGGGCGGCGAACCTGCGCAAGATCGATCAACCGATCCTCATCGTTGACAAAAAGCTGGGCAAGATGCACGACGAGGCCCTGCTCGACGACTACGATAAGGTACCGTTTCAGGTGCGTGGATGGTGGGAGCCGCCGTTCCAGCTCGGCACCAAGCCGACCTTCCCAGAGTTCTACCGCTGGCTGATCTACCGCGATGCGTGGAGCCCGCTCGGCTCGAGCGATGCCATCATGTACGTCCGCAAGAACCTCGAACCGGGGGTAACGACGTACGCCGCGCTCGAGGTGAATCCGCCGCCACCGTCGCGCAACTATCCGCGCCCGGCCGACACGGTGCGGGTGGTCGCTACCTACGGAGGCGAGGGGAACGGGCGCGAGCAGTTCAAGGAGCCGCGCGCGCTGGCCGTCGACGGGCAGGGAAATCTGTACGTCGTCGACAAGGGCAACCACCGCATCCAGAAGATCGATGCCAACGGTAACTTCGTCGCGTCGTGGGGAGGCGAGGGTGCGGAGGAAGGCAAGTTCAAGGATCCGCACGGTATCGCGGTCGGCCCCGACGGCTCTGTCTTCGTCGCGGATACCTGGAACCACCGCATCCAGAAATTCGATGCGGACGGGAAATTCATCAAGGCGTGGAACGCCACCGACCAGAGCTTCTGGGGGCCGCGGGCCGTCGCCGTCGCCGCCGACGGCAGGGTCTACGTCAGTGACACGGGCAACAAGCGGATTGTCTATTTCTCCAGTGACGGAATCCAAATCGACAGCTGGGGTGGCGACGGATCGGGCCCTGGGCAACTGATCGAGCCGGTCGGCATCGCCGTCATGGAGAACGGCGGCATCGTCGTCGCCGACACCGGCAACCGGCGCCTACAGTTTTTCGACAACGACGGCGGTTTCGAAAGCGAGTGGAAGATTTTCGGCTGGGAGGAATTCTACTCCGAGCCCTACCTGGCGACTGACGGCGAGGCGATCTACACGACCGACTCCCACCACCACCGCTTCGCTCGCTACCGAGACGACAAACTCGAAGGCTCGTGGGGCTCGACCCAACAGTTCAACAAACCGATCGGCATCGCCGTCGGCCCGTCGGGTGAAGTCTACATCGCCGACACCTTCAACCACACCGTCAAGAAGGTCGAGTTCGACGAACCGTCGCAGGAGTAGCCACCGACGCCATCTCATTATGAGCGCGCCCCGGAGATCGCCGCGATAGCCGAAATCACCCCGGACAGAATTGTGTAGCCGCTCACTTGGCTGCGCGGCGCAGTCTCACCACTGGCTGCTCGGACAGCCATTCTCCGAGTGGGCCGTCCTCCGTGCGCAGCAGATCCTCCTCGACGACACGCGCCACGGCGGCCCACCACCGAGTGACGGCGGCCTCGCGGTCGTCACCGCCGTAGAGATCGTTCAGGAGGATCGTACCGGTCGGGCGATCCTGCAGCGGTGCGTAACGCTGCAGCGTGCGGCGATCCACACCGCACGCGCGCAACGGCTGCTTGAGTTTTACGCGAAGCGCCTCGAACGCGCTTCGTACATCGGGATGCGGTACGTCTTTGAGGTACTCCGCCTCGAGACAATCGACGGCGTACTCGACGGTGTGGGCAGACAGTTCCTCGACGACGCGACTTGGTTTCCACTGCAACAGCTTGACGAAGCCGAACACGGCAACTTCGTGCGGAAGCCGGCGACAGCCAAGCGCGCAGCGCAACACAGCGGATACGATGTTAAACGCGGTCAGCGGCGCGGTTGACCCCAACGCATCTCCGCCGACGCAATCGATATCCAGGTCGCCCTCGCCGAGGTCGCCGTCGATGAGGAGCGAATCGCCCGACGCCTCGGCCCAGTATCGACGCAGGACGAAGCCGGCCCAGATCTTGGTAAACGTCCAGAACGAACCGCGCTCCGGGTCGAAGGTGTCGGCTCGGCCGAGCACCTCGATCCAGGTCCGCTGCGCAAGGTCCTCGGCATCCGAGCGAGCCCCCAGGCGCGCACGAAACCAGCCGATGAGCTGCTTCTGATGCTGATGAACGAGCTGTGAGAGGTCGTCGCCTGTTGTCAGAGTAGCCATCGGCTGCGGTCGGACCCATTTGGGCTCCCGGCAAGCACCAGATGGTGCCTACCCTAGAGCCGGGACCACCGTCTCGTAACCGACTCCCCGCAAACCTGCAACCTTGAGGCAAACAGTCGAGGCTCAGAGCGCCGTATGCCACACGACGGGCCTCGGATGCCTCCGGTTGCTGTACTGTAAAACTCGTCCAGCAAGTCCAAGAAAGTTGGATTCTACCCGCAGCACGCGTCTACTCGCATACGAAAGTATTCTCAATAAGGATGTCTCCGATCGCGGAGCCGAAGAATGCCAGGTGGCCGACCAGAGTGGTGCCACTCAGTGAAGGTGGAGACGCCAAGAGGTCCTCGCAGCTACGCGCCACACCCGTGATCGGGCCGAGTTCGAGGGTCAGGCCGGGCATGTTCGCGAGGTTGTCGAGGCTCGCGACCGAGGTTCCGGTGGTCAACTCGCCACAGAGGGGCGGCAATGTGATCGACGGCGGCACGTCGCCACAGATACCGCTGCCGTCGAGTTCGACGGTGAGGGCGAGGCCAAGTGCACAAGAAAGCCCGCCGACCGTGCCCTCGCCCGTGCCGGGCTCGACGCAGACACATTCACAGATATTCCCGTCGGCCAGTCCATCGGGGCCGCCGCACGACCCGCCAGGACACTGTGAGTCCAAAGTGCAGGCACTGCCGTCGTTGCTGCCGCCGGTGCAGAAGCCCTCGCAGGTCGACGCCTGGCGGAAGAAGCCATCACCCAGGCTGTCACAACGCGCGTTGCAGAGTTCGGCACAGTTCGGATTGCCCGTGCAAGCGCCGATGTTGTGATCCGCCCGAACGGTAATGTCGTTGCCGTCGTTGCCGTCGCAGTCGACTCTGCCCTCGGGACATTCGAAATCCGCGGCCGCGACGCACACCTCGCCGATGCCGATGATCTCGACTGGCTGGAAGCTCCTCACGCTGCAGCCCAACGCCAGATCTTCGCCGTCTGTCTCCGAGGGATCGAATTCGATCTGGCCGCTCGGCGCCAGGGGAAGCTTCAGGAGACCCGTGCTCAGGATCAGGGAGCTCTCCTCGCCCAGCCTGCATACTGGCGCCTGCGACGGCGGGGACGTCGGCGTCGATGAAGGTGTAGCGGTGCCTGTCGGTAACGCGGTGGGGGTGCGCGTGGTGTCTGCCAACGGCGACGGGGTTCGTGTACGCGTCGCGGTTGCGGTCCCGGTCGGGGTGCGCGTCGCGGTGCGAGTGCGAGTGATTGTCGCCGACGGGGTCGGGGTTCGGATTTGCGTCGCATTGGTGGTTGGCGCAAGGGTCGCAGGCGGTTGAAAGGGGGTTGCAGTGCCGGTACTGCCAAGAAGCGGGGTTCGCGTCGGGGTGCCCGGTGTGCCGACCGTAGGCGTGCCTCCAGTATGCGGGCATCCGTAGAGGGCGGCGTTGACGGCAGCGATCAGTTCGTTTATCTCCGCCTGCTGGTTGGCGTTTACATCCGCGGCAGGGCAGGCCGACAGCGTTGCCAGGCCAAGGGCGATCCTCACAGCCGTGATGAGCTCGTTGATTGTCACTTTGCCATCGCCGTTGCAATCGCCTGGACATCCTGCCGGTTCGGTGAAGCTGCAAAAGTCGATCGCCACGGTCGCTTGCATCTCGATGACCGAGTCACAGGTTGCTCCAAACAGCTCGACAGTATCGTCATCGACCACGTCCCAACCGTCATTGCGGGTGACATCACGCGCAACCACCAGGTCGTTGATCCGTACGGAAGTTGTATCGGCAGACACGACGGAGATCGGAAGGTCAAAGCGGCATGACCCGACCCGCTCCGTGATGGATTCAATAGCGGATGACAGGCTATCCGCGTCGTTTGCCTGGTAGTATTGCACCCCCATGCCCTGCGCGGTGCCACCGGCCTCGGCTAAACCGTTCAGCACACCCGTAAAGTTCTCCACTCCAGGTATGCCGACCACGAAGGTGGGTATACGGCTCGCATTCAGGGCGCGAACGGCGTCAACTGATGCGTCGTCATCCAGGCACGCGCGCGGATCGCTACATGGGCTCCCCACGCACTGGCAGTCACCCGGATCGAGTGAGCCGTTACAGTTGGGGGCGCCGTCCGTCGCGAGGATGACGGCACGCGGCGAGTCGCCGGTCAGCGTGGCAACATGGTTGTGGGCCATGCCGAGTGTGGCCGCCGTGGGCGTGAACCCGCCGGGAGAAATGTCGTTGAGCAACGACACGATAGTCCCCGCCGAGCGCTGAGCCACCTCAGCGAGCAGGACGCCTTGCTCGCATTGATCGCCTGCAGGATAGACCATGAGACCGAACTCAGCCTCTTCATCGAGATTCTGAACCACTGTTGAGAGCGCAGTCCGCGCCGCAGCCCATTTTGAACTCGGGAATCCCGGCGCGCTTGCTCCCATCGAGCCGGACCTGTCGACCACTAGTAGGATGCGCGGAGCGCCGATCGTGCCGGGGAGAAAGGTGCGTGTGGTGCAGGCCTGCGGCCGTGGGGTATGAGTCGAAATTCTCTGAGGGGTCGCAGTCGCCACTGACGTTGTTGCGGTTGGGGAACTTGTAGCGGTAGAGACGATGACGCCGCCGGTGCGCGTCGTAGTGTGAGTGGGAGTAGGCGTCGGTGTCGGCGTCAGCGAAGGCACTGGGGTTGAAAGCGAAGCCACGCAACGACAGTCAGAACACTCTGACCCGGGCGCACAGATAGGGAGCCCCGGCTCACCACACTGCTCCCCCGGATCGGTGCAATCGTTGCCACACACCGGAATCGGCTCGACGTCGACGAAGAAGAACGCGTTGTCGTTGGCCCCACCCATATCGAACAAGAATAGATCGTACCGACCGAACAGGTCCGAATTCGCGATCGGCTCTGGGAAGGTAAGACTGAGCCTGCCGCCGCTGCCTATCGAGGTAAAGCCTCTGAACGGGCATATGGCGCAGTTCTCCAGCGAGTCAGTTAAGAACCCATCCGGCGGGCCCAACACGGTGTCCGGAAAACCTGTCGCCGTCGTTGTCCCGATCAAGTGCTCGGTGCACGTCGCGGCCAACGCAGCACACGTCCCAGCGCTCGGTGCGATCATCACGCCAAAGGCCGCGTCGACGACGCGGTCGGCGAACATTGCGTTTCTTCCGAACACCCCGAGCGCCCCAATTGCGTCAACGTCAATCCCGGTTGCCGGGCCGCCTGATTGGGCGGGGCCAACGGCAGGCAACCCGTCGTCCAGGATCGCGAACGAGATGGGGTTGACGCCCAGAGCTTGAATCGCCGGCGCGACGTCGAAGGCCACGACAAAGGGACGCGGTGGCACCCCAAGCCGAGCGCTCACCTCGATCGATTGTTGGATGTTAAGCTGCAGCCCTTGAAGCTGGACACCCCGGCCACTGCAGACCTGCCCCTGGATCTCACCCAGCCAGAGCAGGGGCAGCAAGAGGACGATGAGAAACACTCGGCCGATGTCCGCCAGTGTACCTGTCGTTCTCGGCGGTTGATCGAGAGCCGCGTCCGGAGGCCGTGCACACCAGGTGATACCAAGAGACTCGATAGTAGCAGTTAAGATCACGTCGATGATTACTTCTGCTGCGGACATATAAATGGCCCTTCCTCCAGAATGACGGCTCCTCGCGATTTGTTACCGATCGACTGTACGGGCGACCGCGGCAAATCTCGTGAGCAGGCCACCGCGACGAGGCACACAGCCAGTAGCGCGACGTTTTGGCAAGCGACTCGGAAAGCTTCAGCAGAAATTGCCGGGTGCAGCGTCATAAGTGATTTGCCTGCCAACCCGGCTGCCCGGACACTTCCTGTCATTCTAATCGTCCCCCACCGTTGTTTGCTGCCCGAAACTCACAGTTGATTAGATGTTAGTCACGTCTCACCCGAAGCGAAGACAAGCTGCGCTCGATCCGACTGGTCAACGCGAACCACATTCCCCTCTTGGTCAACGTTCGCCAGCTTTGATACGTTGAACCGCCTCGCTGCAAAGCAGCCGCGACCGAATCGTACTCTCAAGGTCTCGGCTCACCCCCACGGGGCGCCCTTGGTACTGCGCCTCCCAACCAGGGTGGTACGTCTTTGCCGCAAGCGCCGCGTCCGCGTGCCGAAGCTGCCGCTCGAGCACAGCGAGCCGCTGACACAAGTTTCCGAGCGCCGGTAAGGCGGGCTTGCCGATGGCGATGAGCTGGCCCTGAGCCAGCAGCCCGAGAACCATGTCCCCGCTCGTCAACTGCCGGAGTAGCTCAGGAATATTATCCTGCGACACCGTCTCCGGCAGCCCTTTCTTGGACCGCACCTCCCTCGCATCGACTTGCGCCGGCGCTGAAGTGGTAGCCCGCTTCGCATCCGCGCGTCGACGTGCAAGATCCTGCTCCGCTCGCTGGCGCCTCTCGTCTTCGCGCCGGGCTTGTTCGGCTCGCTTGCGCTCGGCCCTTTCCGCGCGAGCCGCTGTTGCAGCCGGCTCTACACGTCTCGTGCCATCGAGAGCTGTCCCAATCAGTTCGTATGCTCTGGCGTGGGCCGCCGCAATCGCGCTTGTTTCGTAAGCCAACAGAGCCGCTTCGGGCTGCTGTAATGATTCCTCTAGCTCGCCGAGGCGGAAGTAGGCTTCTGCCTGGAGGAAGTGGCCCTGATTTCGTGCCGCCTCCTTGCCGATCCGTGTCAGCCACAAGCGCTTCTCGTCGCTCGACAGCGCTGTACGGTCTACCGTATCCAGCTCCCGGCTGAGTGCCGTCAGCGCATCGGCCTGACTTTTACACGTGAGTCTCGGGCCGAGACCCTCGACGCGGTTGCACGAAGGGACTCGTTGATGGGCGGCCAAACCACAACTGTTCACGACGAGCACCAGCACGCAAAGCACAAATCGCAAGATCGATTGCGCCGAACGAGAGGTTACGTCGCAGTTCAGGGTGGAGAGGATCTCCTCAGAATGACCGTGTAGCTCGAACCCCGCGTCCGCGAATTCTGCGACCGCCGCGGCGCTGGCCGTTTGTACATCTCGGGACGTTCGTTTGTTCAGTCGTTTGTTCATACTACACCTCGACTTTGACAACGCTTCGCAAACCCCAATACCGCGGTCACCTGACTGTCAAGTCAGGCGACCGGTAGTGACTGCGAGGTAGCCGGACCGGAAAGATGATCCCGGTCCGGCTACCGGTGTCGATCACGCGTCGCGGTCACCAGTACGTCTGCCTTAGTAGACTCGGATAAACACCGTGGTGCGTTGGGATAAGTAACCGGCGCCGTTATCGACGAACGCGACGACTCGAAAGATCCCGCGCTGCGTGAATCGCCAATTCAACGCTGCGATGCCGGCGTTCGAAGTGAACACTCGACCGCCATTTGCCAAAGAGTATTCGTCTCCGACGCCGAACGTTACAGGGCGAGACACGGCAGGAGTTCCATTCCATGCATCCGTTGCGAGGGCTCGAAGGGTAACGGTGCTGTTGACACGTACACTTTCTGGCACCCCGAGTTCCAGCGCCAGGGATTTGTTTTGCGCGGTGGCACTGCTCGGTGCCATCAACAGGGCGACGAGTGCGACGAGAACTGCCGACACTCCGAGGTTGCGGGTAAACAGAGTCATTTGTTGCCTTTCTCCGGCACACGCCGGGGCTTGGGTTGGATTGTTTGGAGCCCGGAGAACTCGTTCTTACGGACACCTTTGGGTTCAACTCAGGGCAGCAACCCGGCCGGGGCGGCGGCGAGCTTGGCGTGGATCATCGGAATTGCCTCGTCGCTGGTCATGGCGATCTGTCGAGCCCAGCCGGTGACGCGCACCCCGTGCGGGAAGTAGTTGGTCGTCTTCACGGCGCTGGCCGATGCCGTCGTCGTGCCGCGGGCACGGCCGCCGACGTCCTGGCGCTGGGTGCGGTCGTGCTCCATGACCGCTTGCGATCCAGTCGTGGAGACGGTGTCGCGGTCTGACGTCACGGCAATTTCGATCGCCCTGTCGAGCCGCTCTTCGAGCAGCACATCGGCAATGAGATTCCACTCGCGAGGCTTGGTGGCGTTGGCCACGCCCATACCGACGACTGATCCGACGACGCCCCCGCCGATACCGCCGGCCCAAGCGCTTCCGGTTCCACGCGCAACCATCACGCCCGTGGTCACGCCAGTTGCAGCGCCGGCGATTCCGCCAAGGATACGCGCTTGCGACTGACCGCCGTCGGCCGCTTCGTTCTCGCCGAAGTAGCGGATCGTGACCCGCATGCGAAAGCTCGCCTCGTCCGGATCGTTGACGATCTGGTAGCCGAGGTTCGCAATCCCCTGCCGCAGCGGTCCGTTGATGTCGATCTCTGGTGCCGCCGAGATGTTCCGCACGCTGAGAAACACGGTGCGCCGGTTGGCCGGCGGCGGATCGAGTTCGGGGGCCGGGATATTCCAGGTGAAACCAGCCTCCGGTCTGGCGTACTTGCTCGCCGTCATGCTGCCCATACCCCGACCCACGGCCGTGCAACCGGAGCTGCCGAGCAACATGGATCCGAGCGCCAGCACCACTCCGACCATCGCGACCGGTTGGGTCTTCATCGATTCGAGTCCCTTATTCATCTCCGTATCTCCCTTTCGCTTCTTGTTGGCAGTTCCGGGAAAGGTCGGTGTTTCGAGCCGGCATTCGACCCCCCTTTTCCCGGGCACCGCACCGCGTTGGCATCGTTGCCGGCGTCCGTTTGCCTGGAAGTACCGGTCGCGGGGCGGAATCTTGCGATCTGCCGCGAGATTCCTGCCGCGGTCGCGGCGAACGCGAGATTCGCGCCCAGACGCCGTACCTACGTCGGGACGCGATGGAGGCAGATCTACCCGGCACCATTCAGTGACCGCCTCGTTCCCGAGATCTCATTGGGCAAACGAGATGACAGGAGGAGGATCGAGATGGTCGAGAAAGTGGTATCAAAGTTAAGCCTGCGAGGACTCCAACGCGCAGGCTCAGTCTGCGGTAACCGGCGCATGGCTGCGTCCGTTACGAGCGCAGCCTCTGGTTCTTGGCGTATCGCCAGTGTGCTCGCCGTCGTGCTCGCGTCAGTCACCGTGGGCGCCACGAGCCATGCCGCGACGTTTGCGGTGTGCTCGTCGCACGACACCAACGCGTGCAGTTGCGGATCGGCGCGGGTCGTGAGCCGCCAACGCGGGAGCTGCACGGCCGCATCGCAGACCGGAAGCTGCACGGTGTTCAACAACAAGAATCCGGCTGCATGTTGCGTATGTGACCCCGCACCCGTAGGGCCGACGTACTCGCGGTGCGCGGCGACTACCCTCAGATCGGGGTCGACCGCTCCAGACCCTGGATGTGGCAGCGATCTCGAGGTCGTGCGGCAGGTTGCAACCGGGACCGGTTCGCTCGCTGCCCAGTGCGACGTTACGTCAGATAGGGGCGCCTGTTCGATGATGGCAGGAGGGACGTTCAACAATGTCCTTACCGGCACCTGTCGTGTGTGCGCGCCCAGGCCGCCAACGCCGACCCGCACGTGGACCCCGACTCGGACCCACACACCGAGCCGCACGCCGACGCGGACGCGAACGGTAGCGTCCACGCCGAC
>JBGTMF010000645.1:0-2704 GCA_041743795.1 Thermodesulfobacteriota bacterium
CGTGCTCTCCCAGGCCGGGCGGCCGCCGCGCCGGTCGTTCCTCGATCTTCGATACGGGTCAGGCGGCCGCGGTACGGCCCTCTTCCCTCGCGCGCTCCCAGCCTTTGCACGCGAGGAGAACGGTGCGCGGCACCTCGCGCGTTCCGCTGGCGTAGTATGCGACAGTGCGTCGCGATACGCCGAGCGCTTCTGCGGCGGCGGCTAGACTGAGGCCGTGGCGCCAGCGCCAGCGGAGGAACTCGGCCGCGTCGCCACGCGAGGCGAACTCGAGCGGGAGGCGCAGTGGAGCGCGGGGATCGCGGTTGGGCGGCAATCGTTTCTCGATGAAGTGAAGGAGCGGCTCGGAAGTCAATTCAGAACCACTCGAAAGTTGCGGGTTCCATGCGGTAGCGCGCCGGAAGAAAGTTGGAGCGGGAGGCGACGCCGTGCTACACGTTCTTCATGCAGCCGGCAGGGCGTCGTGCCACCTACGCGGACCTGGAGAAGGTCCCCGACGACATGGTGGCCGAGATTCTCGAAGGCGTGTTGTATGCGACACCCCGTCCGGCCTCGCCGCACGTATTGGCCGCTTCCGGTCTCGGCAGCGATCTGTTCAGACACCTTCACGGCCCGCTCAATGGTCCGCAAGGGCCTGGCGGATGGTGGATTCTGTTCGAACCTGAGCTGCACCTTGGACCCGACGTTGTCGTGCCGAACGTCGCTGCCTGGCGACGCGACAAGATGCCTGTGCTGCCGAACGTCACCGCCTTCACCCAAGCTCCCGACTGGATATGCGAAGTCGTTTCTCCACGCACCGCCGGTATTGATCGTGTGCGCAAGATGCGTATCTACGCACGCGAGTCGGTCAATCACCTGTGGCTTGTCGACCCCTTGGACAAGACCGTGGAGGTATACCGCCTGGAAACCGGGCGATGGGTGGTGGCCAGCACGCACGCGGGCGACGAACTGATGCGCGCCGAACCATTCGAGGCGGCGGAGCTCCAGATCGTACGCTGGTGGCTGGATCCGTGAACGAACCGGGGCGGCTTGGCGGGTTCGGTGACCAGGCTCGCGTACGTGCACGTGTACCGCTTCGCTGAGTACGAGTACGAATCACCAAAGAATCCATGCACGTACTCGTACTCGTACACTACTCGACCCGGCGGCCCCCCGCGCCCCGCGCCCTTCGCCCCCCACCCCTCGCAAATTTCCAGTTGCGTTCTTTCATTGAACTCAGTAAGTGCCTCTAAAGAACCCACCTGGAGGAGAAGCGATGGATTGGCGGCAGACGGCGTGCATCCTGTGTAGCATCAACTGCGGCATCGAGGTTCAAACCGAGGGGAGGCGTATCGCCAAGGTGCGGGGCGATAAGGCGCATCCGGCCTCGCACGGCTACGCCTGCGAGAAGCCGCACCAACTCGATCACTACCAGAACGGCCGCGATCGGCTCACTTCGCCGCTGCGCCGGCGGCCGGACGGCACCTTTGAGGAGATCGATTGGGATACCGCCATCGCCGAGGTCGCCGCGCGGTTTCTCGCCGTCCGTGACGCACACGGCGGCGAATCGATTCTCTATTACGGCGGCGGCGGCCAGGGGAATCACCTGTGTGGCGGCTACGGGCGCTCGACACGCGCCGCCATCGGATCGGTGTTCGCTTCCAACGCGCTGGCGCAGGAGAAGACTGGCGAGTTCTGGGTCGACGGCCAACTCTTCGGCCGGCCGAAGTGCCATACCACCGGCGATTTCGACAAGACCGAGGTCGCCGTGTTCCTCGGCAAGAACCCCTGGCACTCGCACGGCTTCCCGCGCGCCCGTGTGACTCTCAAGGAGATCGCCCGCGATCCGGCGCGCGCTCTCATCGTCATCGACCCGCGGCGCAGCGAGACGGCGGAGATGGCGGACTACCACCTGCAGGTCCGCCCGGGCACGGACGCGTTCTGTCTGAGCGCCCTGCTGGCGATCGTGCTCGAAGAGAATCTGCTCGACGAGGACTTCATCCGCGATCACACCAGCGGCTTCGACGAGATCGCGGCGCTCATCGCCGAGGTGCCGATCGCCGAGTACAGCCGGCGCTGCGACGTTGCCGAGGACTTGCTGCGCGCGGTGGCGCGGCGCATGGCGGCGGCGGCGAGCATGTCGATCTTCGAGGACCTCGGCATCCAGCAGGCACCGCACAGCACGCTCAACTCCTATCTGGAGAAGCTGCTCTATTTGGTGACCGGCAACTTCGCCAAGCAGGGCGCGATGAACATCCACAGTCGCTTCGCCAGTCTCGGCGGCGGTCGCTCGCCGGCCGTCGAGCCGGTGTCGCCGGTCGGCGGGCATCGCATCATCACTGGACTGATCCCGTGCAACGTCATCCCCGACGAGATCCTCACCGACCACCCGAAGCGCTTTCGCGCCGCGCTGATCGAGAGCGCCAACCCCGCCCACTCGCTGGCCGATAGCCAGCGCATGCGCCAGGCGCTGGAAGCTCTCGAGCTGGTGGTGGTGATCGACGTCGCCATGACCGAGACGGCGCGTTGCGCCGACTACGTCCTGCCCGCCAGCTCACAGTACGAGAAGTGGGAGATGACGTTCTTCACATTGGAATTTCCACACAACACCGCCCATCTGCGGCCGCCGCTCTTCGATCCGCTGCCGGGCACGCTACCCGAGCCCGAGATCCACTCGCGCCTGGTGCGGGCGATGGGTGCGATCACCGACGCCGACCGTGCGCCGCTG
>JBGTMF010000646.1:0-15408 GCA_041743795.1 Thermodesulfobacteriota bacterium
GGCGCACGGCAGGGAGAAACCTGGAAAGGCGCTTCGCCTCGACGAGTTCAAGGAGCGCCCGCCGCCGCTCGAGGGGAAGGTCGCGATCGCTCATCGTCGCTGCGAAGCGGTCGGCACCAGCACCTGAAAGGTCCTTCGTCAGGCTCGGTTCGGCGGCGAGGGCGCGCACGGCGTCGTCGCCGACATCATCGCTCGCCAGGGCTGCGACGAGAGAGACGATACGCGCGCGGCGCCGCTGCGCCGGCGCTTCACCTAGCGCTGCCGTGTAGCGCTGCAGGAGGGGCATTGCAGCGACGCGGCGAACCCCATGTACGCCCTGCCGAACTCGGTAGTAGGACTCCCCCTGCGGCAGGGCGTTGTAACGGGACGAGGGCGGCAGAGGCTCGAGGGCTACAAGCCACTCCTGGCCGCGATCGAACATCGGACGATCGGACGGAAACACCATCTCCTGCACGATGACCAAGCGCGCCGGAGCCGTTCCTTTTATCTCCTGCCCAACAGTCACGTTGAAGAGAGCGATTCCCGATGCCGCATTCTCGCGACGCCCGCGGATGGTTGCGCCGGCAACCAGCGGCGCGCCGTCGACGATCGCGAAGAAATCCTCCGGCGCCCGCGCCGCAGACGAGCACGGAGCGGCGGCGAGCAGACAGGCAATCGCAACCAGCGCGGCCGTCGGCCTCCGCCGGGGTCTGTACTCAAATCGACTCATGGCATCTCCCCCGATGGGTCGAACTGGCCGTTGCCATCGGCGTCGATGAAGAGCGGGTTCGAGAAGGCCAGTGCGGGGTTGCCCCCTTCACCGAGGTTGCCGTCGCTGAGATCGTCGAGCGTCGCATTGCCCGCCTGCACCAGGTCCTGTGGGTTCATCGGCCAGATTGGTCGCGAAACGCCGTCGGTTCCCTTGACCAGGACGACCACCCACGTGTCGCGTTCCACCGCCAGAGGAATCTCTACGTCGGCTTCGAGTCGGTTCGCGGCCGGCACTGTCGCGTCGACGACCACGTTCGCGATAGTGAAGTCGGCGCCCGCGCGTAGCACCAGCGTCGGCTCTACATCGTACCGCGGCACCTGCACGCCGTGCATGTTCATTTCCGGTACGGCAAAGGGGACGGCGTTGGCGAATACCTCAATCGTGTCGAACTCCGCCCACGCGGCGCTCTGAACGTGCAATCGAATGGTCGCCGAGCCCGCCGTGGCCGCAACCAGCCTCGAATCGCCGAGACCGAGGCCGGCAACCGCACCGCCGTCGCCTTCGATTGTCACATCGAGGAACGGCGCATTGGAGCCGATCAAGCGGCCGTCGCGCACGCTGGCGGCCAGTTCAGCGTCGTCCAGCTCGCGCGCCGCATCGGAGGACGAGGCGACGAAGTTGCGCGGTCCGCCCGCTTGCACGACGGCGGTGGAGTGGGTGTCGGAGTTCGCCATCGCCGCCTTGATGCGGCCCTGATTGAGAAGGTTGAACCAGTCCCCGAGGTTGGCGTTCTGGAACAAGCTCGTCTGCGAGCGGCTCGCCTCAATCCATACCTCGAGGGCGTCGAAGTTGTCGTCGTAAAGGTTGTCGATGATCGGATCCTGCCGGATCACCTCGGGTGGCGTGAAGGACTGCGGCGGATCGAACGCGGTATCGATGCCGGCCAAGGAAAGATGGCCGAGGGTAGCGCTGTTGAAGTGGTTGAGCTGGATGACACCGCCGTCGCTCTCCGGTACGGCGCGCTGGCGGGCCGTCGCGAACAGTTCGGCGGCGGAGAGGTCGTAACTACCGAGCGCAGGGAAGTCCTCGCCGGCGGCTACGCCCGCCCTCCCCCAGTCGATCGCACCGCCGGTGTAGCTGTCGGCGTTCCGCACCAGCGGCCAGATGTTGAAATGTCCGAGGTTGAAAGTCGTAACCTCGGAGCTGACCGCGGCAGCGACATACTCGTCGAGGCCGAGGCGAGTGATATCGGGGCGTAGATCGGTGACGGCGTCGTGATCACTTGCAACGAAATAGTCGACGCCCTCGGCGACCATCGTCCGGATGCGATCGTCTCGCGTCACCGAGCAGTCCCAACTATGCACCAGGTGGACGTGGTAGTCGGCGGCGACGAAGCCGCTCGTTTCGAGCACGCGGGCGAGCCGGGCGTTTACCGCTCCCGTAGTGCCAGCAGTCAGACTCACCCGCTCCCGGTAAACGGAGTACTCGGGGCCGCGCGAGACGACGATCTCATAGTCGGACGGCGGCAGGGGAAACGTTCCGCTGTCGCCTGACGCATCGATGAAACGCACCGCGGTGATGCCGAACAGTTCGCTGCCCTGCTCAGAAACATTGGAACGAAAGACGAAGCCGCCGCCGCCAGTGACCGGTTCCGGGACAGGATCGAAACCCACCACCGATACCTTGGCTGGGAGGGGATTGCCGTCAGCGTCGGCGACGGTGACGCGCAGGCGCGCGGTCTCCGGGATAGCGATATCCTGGTCCACATACTCGCCAACCGTGACGGTGATCGGGTGCGCGTCGGGTGCACTCGTTCCCGAATCGTACGGATATCCATCGAGTTTGGCCATGATGAGATAGTCGCCCGGCGGCATCGAACCCTCGTATCGACCCTCGGCGTCGGTGCGAAAGCCGTTCCGGACATCGTACGGAGCATCCACCTCGCCCGGCCTCTCGACCACGGATACGAAAGCGCCTGGCGCGGGCGAGCCACCTGCAGTCACGCGACCGCGCACGGTTCCCGTCGGAACATCGAAGACAGCGCTGTGGATGTCGGCAATCGAACCCGCGTCGCCGTCCCCAATTGCGAAATAGCGGACGTAGGACCGCGTCTCACCGGCCGGGATGCGCAGAATACCGGGCTCCTGGGCGAGCAGCACATCGAGGAAACTCTGCCCGATCAGGACGCCCATGATCCCGGCCTGACCGAAGCCGCTCGCGGTCAACGACGTGCCGGCAATCGGCACCGGCAGGAGGCCGTAGGAGATACCGCGGTTGGAGCCGCGCCCCGTGTAGGCGACGTGGGGAACATCGGTATAGAGGAGTGCATCGCCAAAGCCCACCGGCGGCACGAAGGTGTCGTCCTCGCCGCTGGCGTTCAGCAGATCGCCGACGTAAACACGCAGATCCTCACCGCCCGCGTTCTTGATCATCGTCTCGATGCGGATCGCCTCGTCGCCAAACCCGAGCGTGTACTCGGTGGCGATCTCGAGCGGCAAGTCGCGGTCCTGCGCCGAGAGCGGAACCATACCAAAACCGAACGCCTTGATGGCGTTGACCAGATCGAACGCATCGAGCAGATCGTCGACGCCGATGGCACGCAGCACCGCCGGCTCGCCATTGGCGCCGTCGTTGACGACCACGACCTCCTGCACGTTGACCGTCAGCGACAAGTTGATGTTAGGCTGCATCCCGCCAAAGTTGTCGCGCCCCGGCTCGCCGGGCGCGCGGACGATATCTGCATCGACGATGTTGCCGCCATAGAGGAGCGCCAGGCTCATTACGCGCCCAGGAGCGCGCACGATGGCGCGCACCTTGTCGTTGGCGATGAGGTAATCGCCGACCCGACCAATGGCGAGAGTGCCGCCGATCAGGTCACTCGGATCGGCGATCCTCTTGGCAACCGCCTGCGCGATTGGCGTGTTGGTCGGAGTCTGCAAGGTAGGAGTCGGAGACGCCGTGCCATTCGTCACCGTACGTACGTCATCACCACACGCCACTATCGTGATAGCGAGTAGTGCCACGATCGAAATTCGCCTCGCCAACATTGGACCCCCATCTCACGTGCGGACCAGTCGCCGCCCCGAGCCGACTCCATAGTCCGCATCGCGCACGAGCGGCAACCAAACGGCGATCCTCAGCCAAGGCCTCGCCGCTCGGTGTCGACCGGTTGGGGTCCCTGCCACGATCGACCGGCCTACTCCGCGAACCACATTCTCATATGGTGATCGTAAGCCGGCCGCCCCTCCTGTCGCACCGTCCGCGGCCGAATCGACACGGCCTTCGGACTGCACTTGGAGGGGCGGCGGCAGGCAGTAGGGAGAGGGGGACTATGACCAGCTGGGGTGTGGTCTGAAGCGGCTAATGGCCCGGCGTGCGATACGGATCGGTTCGATGCGTGACGCCTTCCTCGCCGCGATGCGGCGCCTTTTCCTGAGGCGCTTCGACGCTTCCGCGCCAAGTTCCGGTCGCTACCTGACGGTGTTCGATGAACTTGCGAAAATTCTCCAGGTCCTGCGCGACGCGCCCCTTCATGACACCGAGAAAATCTCCAATTTTCTCGACCGCACTGTCGGGCTCGTAGTCGAGCTGCAACATCACCCGCGACCGATCGTCGGACAGCCTGTGAAACGTCACGACGCCGGAGTTCTTGGCGCCCGACGTCGCCCGCCAGGCGATTCGCTTGTCAGGGATCTGCTCCGTGATCTCGGCGTCCCACTCCTCGACCTTACCGGCGATTTTAGCCCGCCAACGCAAGTGCGTATCGTCGATCTGCTCGACCGCCTCGACGTCGTCCATGAAACTAGGAAACTCTTCGAATTGCGTCCACTGGTCGTACGCAACGCTGGCCGGAACGCCTACTTCAATTCCCTTCTCGATAATCGGCATGAGATTGGCACCTCCTTAAAACTCCAATTGCGAAGTCATTTTCGCGTATTCTCTCTACGAGACCGCAACCCGCATGCCACCGGCCGAGACTCCACCTACGTACGCGAGATCCGCTTACTGCCGGGTATTTCTTACAGGGCGCCGTAGGATCTGCCGGCGATCGAATACCTGAAAGTTGAAGAACCTTCCTGTCGGGTCGCCTTTGCGGCGCTCGAACAAGCGGCGTCGGACCACCTAGTCGTTCTCACTGACGGTCGGCTCGTAGCCGCGGGCTGCCGCGACGGCTGGCGGTTCGGCTCCGGACTGTGCGGCCGCTCGATTTGCCCCCCCTGTAACATTTGCCCTCGTCAGGGGTAGGATGCAGGCAAATGAAACGAGCGACGTCGCTTTTGATTGCCATACTGCTTGCGAGCGGCGGTTGCTGGGCCGATACGTCCGACCCGACTCCGTCGCAGCGTGGCGCCTATGAGAAACCGAGCGACGCGGAGTTGCGCGAACGGCTCACGACGCTGCAGTACCGAGTGACGCAAGACGACGACACCGAGCCGCCGTTCAAGAACGAATACTGGGACAACCACGAGCCCGGTATCTACGTCGACTTGGTCTCCGGCGAGCCTCTGTTCAGCTCGCTCGACAAGTTCGACTCCGGTACCGGCTGGCCGAGCTTCACCCGCCCCCTGGCGCCGGAGAACATCGTCACCGCGCCAGATTCCTCCCTCTTCTTCACCCGTACCGAGGTGCGCTCGAAACACGCCGACTCGCACCTCGGTCACGTCTTCGACGATGGGCCGCCACCGACCGGCAAGCGATACTGCATGAACTCCGCGGCACTGCGCTTCATTCCGGCGAAAGAGCTCGAGAGTGCCGGCTACCCAGCATACGTCCATCTCTTCGCGGCGAAGCCGGCGTCCGGCGAAGCCCCGGCAACGACTCCCGTCCAGGCAGGACGCGAGGTCGCGACGCTCGCCGGCGGGTGTTTCTGGGGCATGGAGGAGATCCTGCGAAAAATCCCCGGCGTGGTGTCGACAGAAGTGGGATACACGGGTGGAACGGTAAGCGCTCCCCATTACGAGGCCGTGCACGCGGGCGACACCGGACACGCGGAAGCAGTGGAGATCGTCTTCGACCCCAGCGCGATCACCTACGAGGAGTTGCTCCGATACTTCTTCCGCATGCACGATCCGACGACGCTGAATCGCCAGGGCAACGACGTCGGAACGTCATATCGGTCGGCGATTTTCTACCACTCCCAGCGCCAGCGCGAGACGGCCGTACGCGTCGTTGAACAGGTAGATCGCTCGGGCAATTGGCCAGATCCGATCGTCACCGAGGTCACCGCCGCAGACCAGTTCTGGCCTGCCGAAGAGTATCACCAAGACTATCTGCAGAAAAATCCGAACGGTTACACCTGCCACTACCTGCGCGACTAGGTCACCGCAACTTCTGCTCGATCGGTCCTCCTGTGTTCGTTTAGACCGATCTTGAGGAACAATCGTACCTCAATCTGCGCGCTCCGAGGCACTAGACATTCGCGCTTTGAATTCTCGCGGGCAAGATCGCTCCTCCCGCCCACACCCGAAGTCTCTCGCCTACATGAAGCGCTTCAGCCGCGACCAGAGTTCATTCACCGGTACCTTCAAGCCGCGGGCCAGGTGTACCGGCAGATCGTTCTGCAGCGGTAAGCAATAACGGCACTCGACGCGGTCGACCTCCTCGACTGATTCGAAAGCCTCGATCAGATCGCCGCGCTGATGGCCGACGGCGATCACAGTGTCGCCGTCGCGCAAGTCGCCCGGACCCCACAGGTAGAAGTTGTTGTGACCTGAAATTACCCGCGGCAGGCCGCGCAGCTTGCCGAGGAATTCGATCGCGCCAGCCTCGCCGTAGTTTCGCACGAGCACGACCGATCGTTCGCGCAGCTGGGGTTCCATGGCGTTGTGGACGCGGGCGACGGTGTCGACGAGATCCTGCCAACCGTGCATGTCGGCGTAGAGTTGCGGCAGTGCACCGAGTTCGTGGCGCTCCATCCGTGGCTCCGAGACGCCAATTGCGCGCTGGTAGGCTATGAATGACTCGACCGGAAGGACCGGCACCGCCATCGGAAGAATGGCGATCCCGGCGACGACGTACAGCGCCGCATACGCGGGGAGTTGCCATCCTCGCCGGCGGCGGGCGGCGACGCTGTCGAAAACGACGGCGCCGGCGGCGAGAAGGATCGGGTAGATCGGCCCCAGGTAGTAGACCTTTCCGCGCTGCATGACGAGGAGCGCGAAGATCACCGGGTAGGCGACGCCAAGGGGTCGAACCGCGGCGAGTGACGGCGCCAACAACAGGCAGCCGAGACCGAAAAGCCACAGCGGCAGCGCGGCGGGGTGCAGCAACAGGATCTGGCCGGCGAAGAAGTCGAGCGGCCCAATGGGAAGGTTCTTCTCGGCACTGGCCCGCTGCATGAACTCGAGCGTCGGCCATTCGTGCAGCGCCTGCCACGCCAGGTGCGGCGCGAAGATCGCCGCCGCCAGCGCTCCGCCGGCCCACATCCAGGGTGAGGCGAGGTGATGTCTCTGCCGGGTCAGCAACAGGCCCAGCAACAATCCGACGGCCAAGAACGCGACGCTGTACTTGTTCTGCAGGCCGACGCCGGCGACGAGGCCGAACCACAGCCACAGCCGCGGCTCGTCGCGCAGCAAGGCGCGTACGGCGATCAGCTGAAGCGTCGCCCAGAAGGCGACGTCGAAGCCGTTCATGGAGTAGGTGTGACTGACGGCGAGGTACTGCGGCGCGAAGAAGACGGTCAGACCGGCGAGAATTTGCGCACCGCGGCGGCCGCCCAGTTCGCGCGCGATGAGCATCGTGAGAACGACCGTCGCGGCGCCGGCGAGCGCAGCTAGAGAGCGTATCGCCGGCAGTGAGTCGCCCACCAGATGCCGTGCCGCCCACAGGAGTGCGATCGAGAGCGGCGGGTGATCGACGTAACCGAAGTCCAGTCGCTCCGAACACGCGATGTAGTAAAGCTCGTCGCGAAAGATGCCGTACCCGCTACTGGTGGCGAGATGGAATGAGAACTTCGCCAGCGCCATGAGCGCGAGCAGCCGCGGGTAGCAGGGACCAGGGCGGTCCCCGAGTGCTTCCAAGCTTCGCTGGTTTGAGCTCGGCGACATCGGCGCGCGACTCTACCGCGGGTGCAGTGGCGACGTCCACGTTTGGTCCACGACTGCCATCGCAGGGTCGAGCAAGTCTAAATCTGCGGCTACGTCGGGGGCGGGCATCTGGTCGTCCAGGTTCCGGCGAGGCTCCTCTACCTGCTGTAGTGGCGTGGGAGTTCGGGGAAAAGCCACTCGAGCGGCAATCGCTTTAGGGGATCCCGTCTCCCCTTCCCGCTTGTCTAGCCAACGAAAGCTTGGCCCAATACAACAGCTCCAACAATGGACCCCGAAGCCACTCGGCCCTCGGCACCTGCCGCACCGGATCAGGATCCCGATCGAGATTTGCGCGACCTGGTCCGCGACAATCCCGGCCAGGGGAGCTTCGAAGAGTATAAGCACCTGCGCGACCTCATCCGCGCCCTCTCCCCATGCAACCTCCTCGTCTTCGGAGTGGGCCGCGACTCGGCGATCTGGCTGGCCGCCAATCAAGGCGGACGCACCGAGTTCATCGAACACGAGCCCGAGTGGATCGCGGCCACGCGCGATCTTCTGCCCGCCGCCGTGATCCACCAGGTCCGCTATCGCACGCGCCGCTTCATGTGGTTCGGGCTCCTGCCCTGGCGACGCTACCTATCGTTGCCCGGCCTCCCCTCGACCGTGACCGCCGCGCGCTGGGACATCATTTTCGTGGACTCTCCGCAAGGGCACACGTACCGCGCCCCGGGGCGGATGCAGAGCATCTACACCGCTTCCGACTTGGCGGGGCGAAACGGCGACGTCCACATCTTGGTCCACGACTGCCATCGCACGGTCGAGCGAATCTACAGCAACGTCTACCTCGGTTCCGAGCACCTGGTCGCCCAAGTTCAGACGCTGCGCCACTACCTCCTGTAAACGCGTGGGAGAGCGGGGAAAAGCCATTCGACCGGCTCTCCAACGCAACGCGGCACGCTCAGGACGAGGCTGGTATACAGGTCAGCTGTAAGCGATCGGAGTCCCTGCGCCCTGTAGCGTCGGTCACCAAAGTGGCGATCCGACCTGTCGCCGCTCGATTGAAATTCCTCCCCGCTAGAGGAACGGTGAACGGGACCGGGTCCGTGCACACGTCCGTCGCCGCGACGGCCTCCGGAAACTCGAAGGCGATGCGCTCGGCGGCGGCGCGGGCGGCAAAGTCGAGGGCACGAACGGACTCGCTGAGAAACGCAGCGTTTGCGGAGCTGATCGGATCAAAAGTTCTGGGCCGCGGCAGCCGCAGTTCCCAGTTCGCGACTCCATTCGATGTGCATTCCTCCGACACGGCGTTGAAGCAGGTGCGAACGGAAAACACGCACTGTCCGTTGGCTTCGCCATCGGTGTCACAGAGCGGGTCGCCGTCGGTGCAACTCTGACGGATATTCGGTTTGCCGCGCGGATCTAGCGACGGGAAATTCGACGGGCTCACCACCGTGAACGCGGCGATGCAGTTATTGCGCTTGGGTCCTTTGCCCAGTATGCGATCCGCGCGATTCGGATCCAATCCGAGGTCGACTTCGTCTCCGTCGAGGATCCCATCGGCGTCGCGATCGAGTGCCATTCGCAGACCCGACCCAGGCGGCGCGCAGGTGTAGGTCAGCTCCTGGCCCGGATCAGACGCAATCGCGCGAAGCTCGGCATCCTCGAGGCTCTCTCCGGCGCGATCGGAGTAAAACCGCGAGCCTCGCCGCAGCCATCCGCGGCTTTGGCCGCCGATCGTTCCCTTGACGACGAGTTCGCACTCTTTTGCCGCGGCAGCATCGATGTTCGGGTATATCGACGCCGAGCGCGCGATCATCAGGTCGATGCGCGGGCCGGCTTCGGCGGCATTCGACTGGTTCAGTGTTACCTGCTGGCCGACGATCGGCGCGAGATCGGACTCGATTGCCAACAGATAAGCCTCGAGGTCGCGCCGCGCGGCGTCCCTTCCCTCCACAGTGGATTCCGGAATCCCGATGACGGTGAGACGAGTGAAGCGGAATATTGTATCGATCGCGCCGGAGTGTTCGTAACCGAAGCCACGCATTTGATCGCCCATGTGTTGGTTGCCGCCAGGCTCGAACAGCGGCACGGTCACGGTCAGAGGAACGGCGACCATGCCGAACATGCCGACGCGCTGATAGAGATTGCGAAGGTGCGAGGTCTTGAAGCGATCATTCACGCTCGGCCGCACCAATCCATCGCTGCCGTAGCGTCCCGCGGCCGGATCGACGGTGTGGCAGCCTTGGCAGGTTTTCTGAATTGGATTCGGCGTGAACATGATCGGCGCGTGGAAGAGGGCACGACCGCGCTCCTCGCTGGCGGTGAGAGAGTTGTCGAGACTGCGGATCGGATTGGGCGGGTACGCGATGCGCTCCGCGAAGGCGGCGAACTTCGACATGTCCGCGTCGTCGATCAGCCCTTCGTCGCGACCGAGCAATCCGGGAAATGTTGCGTTGAAGGTTCGGAAGGAAGAGCGGAAGTTCATCGCGTCCGTGGGCGGCGTGTCGTGCAGGCCGGTGCGATCGCCGCGCATGTGGAGCGGTCCATGGGTCGCCATGCCACGCAGGCTCATCGTGACCATCGGGCCTTTGAGGGGGTGGTAATCGGGCAACATCGCTCCCCCTTCGCTCGGATTTGGGTTCGGTAGCATTGCGTCGTTTGGATCGCCGAGGTCCCAGGCCAGGCCGTCGAGGTCGCCGAAGACGTGGCAGGACGCGCAGGAGGCTTCGCCGTTACCGGACGTATGCGTCGCATCGTAGAGAAACGGCCGGCCCGCGACGGTGGCGAACGACTCCGGGTTGTGCAGGGGCAGCCGTGCGGTTTCTTCCGACGACGCCAAGTCGACGACAGCGACGCTATTGTCATAACGCGTCAGTACGTACAGTCGGTCGCGGCTTTCATCGAGAGCGAGACCACTCGGGCCACCCGCTACCGAGATATGGTCCGCGGGGTCGGCGACGAAGCTGTCGTCTTCCAACTCCGCGGTGCGGAACACCGCCACCTTGTCCGAACCCATGGCGACGAGGTATAGCGTCGCACCGTCGCTGCTGACGGACATGCCGAGCGGGGTCGACAGGCTTCGCTCGCGCACGCCACCGGGCACCGGAACCTCGGCGTAGTCGATATGTTTGTTCAAATGGCGGGGATGGACCGTCGCGTCGTCAAGCACGGTGATCCTCGCCTCGTGCTGGCGACCACGCAATGGTGAAGGCCCGAATGCCACCGGAGTTGCAAATCGGACCTCGTTTCGAGCCTCCGTGTTGCTGACGTAAACCTTTCCGCTTACGGGATTTACGACGACGTTGAAGAGGATCGTGCCGACATCGCTGAAGCTGTCCGCGATGATCGGCGGATCGGCGGCTGCGTCGATCGCGAATACGTCATGATCCGGCAAGTTGAAACGCACGGCGTCGTTCCAGCTGCGGCCGAGTTCGTCCTGCCAGTCGTCTAGCAACGGAGAGTAGCGAACGATCAGCCCCATCTCGGGCTGCGGATATCCCTCGAAGTTCACGTTGGGTTCCGGAAGACCGCCGGGAAACTCGACGCCATTGTACTCGCAGGGCGGAGCGGCGACGCCGCCATTGCAAACGGCCAACCCGTGAATCGACGTCGTTTGGTTTCCCGAGTGGAAGGCGGCGGCGTAAACGGTCGAACCGTCGCTCGATACGGCGAGAGCGCGCGGCTTATCGCTGAAGAGTTCGAGGACGGTCAACGGCGTCCCCCCAAGGCCGGTGCCTGGGTCGGCCGCGTCATAGACAGTGACCAAGGCGCGCCCTATGCCCGGGGTCGTCGTATCTGCGGACACGGAGCAATTCTGCCCGCGGCGCGCCGAGGTGATGAAGGCGCGCGACCCGGCGGTGCCACCGAAGACAATATCTCGGGGTTCATCGCAGAGAAGGAGTGTGCGGGTGACTCTTGCCGGAGCCGCCGATACGTCGACGATGCTGACGCTGTCGGAAAGATGATTGACGACCCATACTTCGGAGTCGGACCGCGCGGCGACAGCGACCGGTTCCATTCCAACTGGTGTGCTGCCGGCGGGTACGAGGCCATCGACGGTGACGTCGAAGATCTCGAGCCGCCCGTCGGGCGTATTGACGGCGAACAGTCTGGTGCCGTCCGCCGACAGTGCCAGCGGTCGAACCTGGTCGCTCTCGAACGCGACGAAGTCCGGGCTCTCGGCCCGAAGGTGCGCAGGCGGCAGCACAACTACGGCGCCGACTATGGCGGCGACTGAAACGAGGCGACACCATGTCGAGTGGCCCGGGTGGACGGGGCGAAACGCGAGCCTGACGTGCAAGGAGGTTGACATACGCGCAAACTACCATGCGCCTATCTCCTCTAAACACTTAGAACCTATACCTATGAGGACACGTGGAACTACAAATGGGAAACTACCTACGCAAAGTCCACAATGAGCGGAGCGCTCACCAACGGATCTGGACGGCGCGGCTCGTGGCGGTCAAGAGAAAGCTCTCGCGACGGCTCATTCAACCAGGGTTGGTTCTCGAGACCCTCGCAAGCAGGGCACGGTTGGCCACGCAACACGCCACAGATCGGCCGCCTCCCCTACGATGCCCGCGGGCCAACGCCAAGACACTCGCGCCTGGTCACAATGGCATGCGCAGGAATCGCACCGCTCGGACGTAGCTGAGCGCGGCCTTGTCGCTGCTGTCGATCGAGCCCTCGTCGAAGTTGAGGTCCCACGCCTTTTCGAGATCGCCGGCGTGGATGGTGGACGACCAGTAGTTGGACGAATTCGTCCGCGTGCACGACGGATTGGTCAAGTCGGCGCATGCGTTGCGATGAAATACTTCGAGGATCGCCGGGTCGAAGGTCGTCAGGTCTCGCAGCGTCGCCAGGTCGTCGATCGTCGGAATCCGCCAGTCGTCAGCGCCGGCAAAGGCAACCTCGTTCAATCCGTCGACCCAGCCGAAGATCGTCAGATTCGTATTCTGGCCGTCGTCGGCCAGGCATTCGGTTGCGTCACAGTCGGTATCGCGAAGGCACGGCGTCGCAGTGCCTTCGCAGGTTCCAATCCAAGGATACCGGAAATCGACGTCGTGGGGGTTGGCACACACGGCGCACTTCTTCTCCCACACCAGGCCGGTCGAGAAGTCGCTGATCGAGCCGTCACCGTTGTCTACAAAGCGCGTGGCGGAGCATCCACTGGTGTCGAACGCGCAGCCGGCGGTGCAGGTGAGGACGCCGAACTCTCCTCCCGTTTCCTCCAGGCAGGTACGGCCGTCGAGGTCGACTCCGTCGCAGGCCTCGCCCTCGTCGTTATTCCGGTTGTCACCACAAAGCGGCAGCGGTGTCGCGGTGAGGGTCGGCGTAGCGGTTGAGGTGGCGGTGGCGGTCGGGCTCGCCGTCCAGGTGGGAGTCGGGGTCGGCGTGCTCGTGGCAGTTTCCGGCGGCGGACATCCCCGCAATGAGTTGCCGACAGCTCGAATCAATTCGGCGATACTCACGGAGTTGTTGCCGTCGGAGTCGCCCTCACAGAGGGCGTGCGCGGGGGCGGAAGCGTGCAAGGCCAAGGCGACCGTGGCCAGCGACAGCATATGCCAAGGCGCCGACCGGCCTCGCCTCATTCTCCGGGTTCCGCTACGGCTTGGCTCATCCAGTTCCGACGCGAAAACAAGTCCGATGCGATTGCTCTCAGAAGTTACCGTCCCGCTGATCGATGTGCGCATGTGAACAAGTGTAATCAAGAATAGCGCCATATGACGAAAATTCGCGGGCGCTGGAATCCGGCGACGCGTTGTCTCGCCGCTGGGAAGCGGCAGCCCTTCCTCAGGGTCCGCTCTCGTTCGGTGGAGTGGCTGACAGCCTCGACCCAGCCTGATCACTGCGGACTGGACTGCCGTCTGACGCCGACCGGGCCCACCACGGCGTCCTCGCCCCTCGTCACCTCAAGATGCGATCCACCAACGCGGGTGTCGATTTCCGCCGGGCTGGATCGTCAACCAGGTAAATGCCGCCTAGTGTCCTGAGTTGGAAGTTCGTTGCATTAGTCGGCGAGCAATTGGCGCCTATGCCAAGGCGCGACGACGAAGGAATATTTGCGATATTTCGAGGAGGAGCAACGCCGGCATGGGCGCCAAGGGCCGCCGAATAATGTGACGAATCTCTGACTCAGGACACTAGCCTGACTCGGCCTGATTCGAAAGGTGAACCGGAATGTCCAACTCGACGAATACGGCCCGGCTCCATCAGGTAATGCGCGCACCTGCAGAACGCGTGCTCGGAAAGTTTGTCCGCGTATTTGTTCCACAGACTTCGCGCATAGTCGGTTCCCGGATGGTCGTAGGGCAGGTCCAGCATAGTGGAGTAAGTGGCGTACGCCTCGCGGAATCTCGTCACGTCGCCTCCTCGGACGACGACGGACAGCGTCTGAAATGCTGGTTCCGCGGCGGTCGGCATGTTCGGCAGCTGGACGTAGACGATGGCTCGCGTCCCCGTGACCAAAGCGGCTGAATACGGGACGACCAGCGGTCTCTCCGCACCCGTTTCCGGCGTGCTGTAGCCCAACGATTCCGCGCGCACGAGCGGCATGCCGCAGATGTCACATGTGCCGGGTCCGTCCTTCACAATTTCCGGGTGCATGGGACCGATCCACTTGCCTGCCAGGCTCGGATCCATCACTTTCCCGCCCGCCGCCACTTGGGGTCGCACCACGGAATGCACGAACATCCCCGGTTTCAGCTTGCCATCCGGATTGGGGACATTGACCCGCACCTTGACCGTGCGCGTCTTCTCATTGAGAACTGGCTGAACGAACGCAATCCGGCCGTGGAATTCGTCACCCGGATACGCATCGGTGGTGATCGTGACATCTTGACCATAGCGAACCCACGGCAGATCCGACTCGTAAGCGTCCAGATGGACCCACAGTTGGCTCAAGTCCGCGATGGTATAGATCCGCTCGCCAAGTTGCACCCGCTCGCCCAGCTGTTTCAGCTTCTCGATCACGATGCCGCCCAGCGGCGCATAGATCGTCATTCGGTCCGCGGGCTTGTCCCGCCTTTCGATCTCGGCGATCTGCTCTTCTTTCAACCCCAGAAGTCTCAGCTTTACGCGGACGGAGTCCACCAGATCATCCGGCTGCATGCGTGTTTTGATCATGGCTCGCCGCTCGGCGCGGTACTTTAGCGCTTGAAGCAGCTCTTCTTGAGCCGAGTAGAGCTGTTCGCTGTAGATGGAGGCCATATGGTCCCCCTTCTCAACTTCGATGCCGCTGTAGCGGTGATCGCGAACGGGAGGCGAAGTGGAGTGAGTCTGTCGCCATCGGGCGGCGCACCTTCGTAGAGGAGGTGAAGCGCGAACTGGCGGGCCGGGCGCGGTACCGGCGGATCGCAGAGGATGACGGCACATCGGTGCTGCGAGACGGAGCCGACGAGTACGGCACCATTCCGGGGTCGAAATGGGCCGCCTGAGCGCGAAAGCCAGGGCTCGATCGGACAGAAGCCGTTTGGTTTCAATTCCTTGCGTTGGTCCGGCCCCGGATCGCCCCCCGGATCGCGCGCCAGCCCCACCGTCATGCCGGCGAATGGGACTGTCGGTTTTCTGGGGGGAGTTGTTTGATTCTGCCACCGATGCGGTCGCCGTTGTGATAAGGACGTTGCGGACGTGGAGGGGGTGAGGATGGGACGGCACAAAGAGCTGCCCGATCTGCAGCAGCAGGTTCTGGCC
>JBGTMF010000647.1:0-8587 GCA_041743795.1 Thermodesulfobacteriota bacterium
CCGGCCTCGACGGCATCGCCAACCAGATCGAGCCGCCGCCGATGTTTCGCGGCGACGCCTATTCCGCCAGCGACGTGCCCGCGGTGCCACCAACCCTGCGCGACGCCACAGACCTGTTCGCGACGAGCGCCTTCGCCCGGCAGGCCTTTGGCGAGCCCGTGGTCGAACACTACGCGCATTTCTTTCGCGTCGAACACCAAGCGTATGAGCGAGCGATCACCGACTGGGACCGGCGCCGCTATTTCGAGCGCGTCTGAGGCCAGCACGGACTCGAACGACATGATTGCCGCGAAGCGGCCGGTGATCGGCATCACGACCTACGGGCGCGACGAGCGGAACCACTTCCTGCTGCCAGCCGAGTATGTCGACGCGGTCCGCCGCGCCGGTGGCGTGCCGCTTCTGCTGCCCCCTGGCGAAGCGAACGTCGACGAGTGGCTGGCAATCGCCGACGGAATCATCCTCGCCGGCGGCGGCGACGTGGCGCCGAGCCACTATGAGAGTGCCGGACACGACGCCATCTACATGGTCGACGACGAGCGCGATGCGGTCGAACTGCGGCTGGCGCGTGAGGTTCTCGTCTCCGGCCACCCGACGCTCGGCATTTGCCGCGGTACACAGGTGTTGAACATCGCTCTCGGTGGATCGCTGCACCCGCATTTGCCGGACGTCGTCGGCGAGGCGATTCTCCACCGACTGCCGCCGCGCGAGCCGACATCACACGCCATCCGCGTTCTCCCCGACACCGTAACAGACGCGGTATTCGGCGTCCGTGAGTTCGCCGCGGCCTCTTGGCACCACCAGGCGATCGACCGCCTGGGAGCCGGATTGGCGGTTTCCGCCCTCGCCCCGGACGGCACCATTGAAGCAGTCGAAATGCGCGATCATCCGTGGTTGGTGGCCGTGCAGTGGCATCCCGAGTTGACCGCGGCCATTGATCCGTTGCAGCAGAAGGTATTCGACGCCCTGGTCGAGGCGTCGCGCAGTCCTCGCTAGTTCGCCAAGCCGGAAAGGATCGTAATGCGCCTGAGGAATCGAGTCGCACTCATCACGGGGGCCGCCAGCGGAATCGGCCGCGAATCGTCACTTCTCTTTGCCGACGAAGGGGCAGCGGTCGTCGCCGTCGACCTCAACGACGAAGCCGGCCGAAGTTGCGTCGAGGAGATCACCCGCCGCGGCGGCCGCGCGCATTACGTCCACGCCGACGTCGCCAGATCCGCCGACTGCGAGAACATGATCGCCACCGCCGAAAGCGAATTCGGCAAACTCGACATTCTCTTCAACAATGCCGGCATCATGCACAGTGCCGACGACGACGCGGTGCACACCGACGAGGAGGTGTGGGACCTGACCATGGCCGTCAACTTGAAGAGCGTCTTTCTCGGCTGCAAGTACGGCATCCCGGCGCTCTTGCGCGCAGGGGGCGGAGCGATCATCAACACCGCCTCTCTGGTCGCGGTGATGGGTTCGGCAACACCGCAACTCGCCTACACCGCGAGCAAGGGCGGCGTACTGTCTATGACCAAGGAACTCGCCATCGTCCACGCGCGTCAGAATATCCGCGTCAACGCCCTCTGCCCCGGCCCGCTGCGCACCGAGTTGCTGATGAAATTTCTCGACACCGAGGAGAAGAAGCAGCGGCGCCTGGTGCACATCCCGATCGGTCGCTTCGGCGAGGCTGTCGAGATGGCGCGAGCGGCGCTGTACCTCGCCAGCGACGAATCGTCGTACGTCACCGGCAGCACCTTTCTCGTCGACGGCGGCATCAGCACCGCCTACGTGACGCCGGACTGAAACGCCCGGCTCGGCAATCGTCCGAAGCGAAAGGGCGTCGAGCGACCGACGACCCTTGCGGTTCCCCGCGGCGACGGTTAGCCGTGGATCGATGACAAACGTGAAGCTGTACGAGTTCTCGCTTTGCCCCTTCTGCAACAAGGTTCGCGCCGGCCTCGAGATCAAAGGTATCCCTTTCGACAGCGTCGAGGTGAGCCCGCGATCCAAGGTTGAGCTGCCACCTCTGCCGGAGGGTACCCCGAAAAAGGTCCCCGTGTTGCAGTGCGGCGACGACACGGTCGCCGACTCGACCATCATCCTCAATTACCTCGAGGAACAGTTTCCCTCCCGCTTATCCCTGCAGCCCGCCGATCCGGCCGCGCGCGTGCGCAGTGATGAAATCGAGGAGTGGGTCGATTCCCAGTTCATCGAGGCGTTGCCGACGGTCATCTACGGCACATGGGGCGAGGCGGTGAAGGCAGCGAGAATCGTCGCCGGCAACTCGAAACTGAGCGGCGGGCAGAAGCTGCTCGTCCAACTCGCCGGCGCGCTGGTGATGAAGCAGATCTCGAAGCGGATTCTCAAGCGCAACGATCGTACCGACGCGCACGCCTGGGTGCGCGACAACACGGCTCAGTTCGCGACCTGGCTCGGCGACAAGCCATTCGTCCTCGGCGACGCGCCCTGCCTCGGTGACATCGCGATGCACGGCGCCCTCACCTGCGTCGCGGAGTTCCCCATTTTCGCCGAAGTGATGCAGGAGGCAAACGTCGCAGCCTGGTACGAGAGGATCGCCGAACTGCGCAGAGCAGGCGCGCAATCAGCGGCGGCGTAAGGCGCCGTTTTCGTCCTGGCTTCTCCCATCCGGGAGAATTGTGTCAGCCCCTGCCCCCTGTCTAGCCCGGCGCCCCTTCTCCCGGATGGGATAAGCCAGGATGAGGGGGATAAAACGCTCGGCGCAGCCGTACGAAATACCGCGTCATCGAGTTCTCGCTAGGTAGTATTATGCCCTGCCCCCCCTGTCCTCCGATGCTCGAAGAGCGAAGGGGGATGCCTACGAGCGAAGCGAGTTTCAGCCAAGTACGGAGAGGAGCGCGGAATGCAGTTGCCGGTTGGCGGCGACGGCAACTCGACCACCCTGTAGCGGTGGCCGGCCCTGCCAGTCGGTGACGACGGCACCGGCGCCCTCGAGAATCGGCATCAGCGGCAGAATGTCATACGGCTGCAGTCCGCTCTCGACGATCATGTCGATCTCGCCGAGGGCCAACAGGCAATAGGCGTAGCAATCGCCGCCATAGCGCGAGAGGCGGCAGGCGCTGGCGACGCGTTCGAAAGCCGCCAGCTCTGCGGCGGCGAACATCGACGGATGCGTGCAATACAGCACCGCGTCGGCGATGTCGCGCGTCGCGCGGGCGCGCATCTCGACGGCGGCGCCGCCGGCGCGCAACCATGCACCACGGCCGTCACCGTAGAAGGTCTCGCCGATGAACGGCTGGTGGACGACACCGAGGCGTGGCTCGCCGGCGTCGACTAAACCGAGCATGATTCCCCAGGCTGGCATGCCGGTGATGAAGGCGCGCGTGCCGTCGATCGGGTCGATCACCCACTGCAACGCCTCGACGCCTTCCTTGATTCCGTGCTCCTCGCCGATGATGCCGTGGCCGGGATAGCGCTGCTCAATCGAGTGGCGAAGCGCTGTCTCGATCTCGCGATCGGCGGCCGTTACTGGATCGTAGAAGCCGCCGGTCGCCTTGTCCGCCACACGGACGCCGCGGCGAAAATAGCCGAGAGCGATGGGACCAACCGCTTCGACCGCGTCGACGGCAAAACGCAGGAATGCATCTATCTCGTCTCGTTCCATCGCACCGGTCTCGTCCCCTGTCCATGCACCAGCCGTCTCGCCGGCGCAACAAGACACCAATCTCCGCATTGCCCAAACGGGCCCGTATCTTCCTTCGTGCTCTTCGTGACCTTCGTGGCGCCAGCCCTTCCTTGATGGCGGCAATCCCTTGATTCGCACCCACTCAGGTCCTACAGCAGGAATCTCCATGTTTCCGCTCGAAGTAGACGCGCTGCTCGAAGAGGCGCGGCAGTTGACCGGCCTCGGCTATTTCGGCTCCGATGACTTTCGCGACGGGCTCGCCGCGCTGGTCGCCACGTACAACGCGGCGCCGCTCAACGACCGCGGCCGCAGGCGCAATCACCGCCGGCTGGTCGAGCTGCTGTCGACGCGGCTGCGCATCGAGGATGGCTGGCGCCGCCATCCCGAGATTCTCGAACGAAAGATCAGCCGTCCGATGGTCCTCACCGGACTGCCGCGCTCGGGGACCTCGGCGTTGTTCAACTTCCTCGCCTGCGATCCCGTCACCCGGCCGCTGCGCTTGTGGGAAGCGCGCCACCCGGATCCTCTGGCCGACGCCGAACCCGGCCAGCCCGATCCGCGCCGCGACGCCCTCGAGGCGCGCTTTGCGGAAGGCCGCAAGAGCAATCCGGAATTCACCAAAATACACTTCACCAGCGCCGATACGCCGGAGGAGTGCGTACTCGCACAGGCGTTTGCGCTGCACGGCGTGCAGATGGGCTTCGAGGTGATCCTCGAGCCGTACGCCTCATGGTACCGCTCACAGGACCTGCACGGCTTGTACGCGTACTACCGCGACATTCTCAAGATGCTCGATTGGCAGCGCCCCGGCGAGCGCTGGTTGCTCAAGGCCCCGGCTCACATGTGGGGCATCGACGCGCTGATCGATACCTTCCCCGGCGTGTCGATCGTCTGGAGCCACCGCAATCCACTGCTCTGCGTCGCGTCGATCTGCAGCATGACGCAAATGCTCATGGCGCCACAGATGGACGTCGACAAGGAGTGGCTCGGACCGATGGTGATGGACTTCTACGCCACCTCGCTCGAACGCGGACTCGCCGCCCGCGACGGCGCCGATCCGGACCGCTTCGTCGACGTCACGCACGACGACTTCGTCGGCGATTCACTGGCGGTCGCCGAACGCATCTACAGTCACTTTGCGATCGGGTTTGGCCCCGAGGCACGTGCCACCATGAAGCAACACGCGGCCGCCAATCCGCAGGGCAAGCACGGCAAACACGAATACAGCCTCGGCGAGTTCGGCCTCGACCGCGACACGGTAGTCGCGCGCTTCGAATCCTACGTTGACCGTTTCCACATCGACACCCAATGAAGTCGCTCCTGCGCGATCGGCGCGGACGGATCGCGACCGCGGAACCCTGAGGAGGCCCACTCATGGACCAGAATCATCCGGCACTGCTGGCAGCTCGCAATTCGTGGCGCTGCGTCCAGAGTAAGGCGCGCGAAGAGTGGCTCGACCTGATGGCCGAGGACGTTCAGATCGAAGACCCGATCGGCGTCGCACCGACGAATCCGACCGGCAAGGGGATCCGCGGTAAGGAGGCGCTGCTCGCATTCTGGAACCACAACCTCGCCGCCACGGACGTCGTCATCAATGCACACGAGTCGTTTGCCGCCGGCAACGAATCGGCTCATCGGCTGACCTTGCGGACCACCTTCACAGGCGGCCCGACCTTCGTCGTCGACGGAATCTTCACCTACCGGGTCGACGATGCGGGCAAGATCACCAACCTGCGCGGCTACTGGGCTGTCGAGGACATGAAAACGGAGTGAAGCGGTGGCCGGCGCCGCCGCTCGCACTTGCCAGCAGGGGTGTCTCCCGGTTACGGTTTGGGCGCGCAGCGGCGAACCGGCAAAGGGGTCGCATTTCGCACGCGCGCGCCAGGGGGTCTCCAATGCGATTCCAGCGTGTTCTCGTCCTGTTCGCAGCCAGCTTACTCGTACTCGCCACCGGATGTTCTTCGGATGACGGCGGCGGTACCGGTCCTGCGCCGACGCCGACGCCGATCGACGGTGCCCGCGCCTTCCAGATCACCGATGAGGCTGATCTGCTGAGCGGACCCCTGGCACATGGCCGCGTCGGCGATTACATGCTCGCCAACTCGGTCGCACGCTTCGTCATTCAGGCACCGGCGCAGCGCGACATCTACAGCGTCGGGCAATTCGGCGGTAACATCATCGACGCTGAATTGGTGGGCCGCTCGGGGACGGACAATTTTCTCGAGATCCAACCCGCCGTAAACGTCGAGACGGTGATCAACGCCCAGACTATCGAGATCATCAACGACGGCACCAACGGAGAGCCGGCGACGATTCGCAGTTGCGGGCCCGACGACACGCTCGATTTCGTCAACCCATCAACCATCATCGAGGACATCGGCGGCCTCCCCTTCCCCGCCTCCGCCGACGATATCGACTACGACGTCGAAGGTTGCACCGACTACACGCTGGTGGCTGACCGACCGTACGTACGGATGGAAACCACCATCTTCAATTTCGAGGACGACGACCTCGGCCTCTATGTGGGCGACTACATCAACGCCGCCGGCGAAGTCGGCCAATGGACCAGCAGCCCCGGCCTCGGCATCGGTGAGGTTCTGACCGCCGATCTCGCTGTCATGAGCTTCATCGGATACGGCGCCGCTACCGGCGTTGACTATTCGCACGTCACCACGCCGATCGCGGAGGCAACGCAGGGGTCGAGTTTCTTCACAGCGTCCGGTGTTTCCTACGTCATGCACAGCCAGAGCACGATCGGCGCGATCGTCGGAACGCCGTCGGTCTTCGTCGTACCCGCCATGGGGTCCAACTCATTCGTCCGTTACTTCGGTGTCGGCGACGGCAGCGGCGCCAACGCCATCGCCATCGAGAATGAGGTTAACGGCATTGCCGGGGGAACACTGCGCGGATGCGTTACCCGTGGCGGAGAGCCCGCGCCGTTTGCCCGCGTCGCCGCCGGCCCCATCGGCGACGCCGGAACGATCGCGCAGACATCGTCGATGTTCCTCGCCGGAGAAGATGGCTGCTATGCCGGCTCCCTCGCCGTCGGCGACTACGGCGTCGCCGGATCGCTGGAGGGGACGCCCTACGAGGGCGGCGGCAGCCAGCCGCTGATACACCCGGTCAGCATCACCGCCGGAGCCGAAACCGTCCAGAATTTTGCCCTGCCGGCCACCGGCGCGGTGCGTGTCGCCGTCGTCGATGAAACAGGAGCCGCCGTACCGGCTCGCATCAGCATCGTCGGTTTCGATCCCAGTCCGGAACCGACCTTCGCCGGCGCCGACGCGACCGGTCTTTTCAACGACGCCGGTAGCGAGCCGTCGCGGCCGTTTGGCATCGCCAACTTCGCGTACACCGACGCGCAGGGAATCGCCGCTTTCGACATCGAGCCAGGAACCTATCACCTCTACGTATCGCGCGGAGTCGAGTATTCGCTCTTCCAGGCCCCCCTGGTGATCGCGGCCGGACAGACCACCGCGGTCGACGCGCAAATTGCGCGTGTCGTCGACACCACCGGCTTCGTCTCCTCCGATTTCCACGTGCACGGCATCAACAGCGCCGATTCGCGCATACCGCACGCCGATCGCGTTCGTCAGTTCGCCGGCGAAGGCATCGACAACATCGTCATGACCGACCACCACGTGCATACCGATTTGAATCCGACCATCGCCGCCATGGAGTTCACGCCGTTCGTCAAAGCAACCATCGGCGAGGAGATCACGACCTGGGACTACGGCCACTTCAACGCCTATCCAATGACGATCGATCCGTCGCGAGTGACGGGCGGATCTACCGACTGGGCCGGCGCCGCCGCGCCGGGCCGCGACTTCGTCGAATACGGAGCGTACTGTATCCAGCCGGCGGAGATCGAAGAGCTGGCGACCAACGGTCCGACCGGCACCGCCGACACGGTGGTCCAGATCAACCACATCGACAGCCACTTCCATCCGCTGCGCATCGACACCGCACAGGTACCGCCTCGCGCCGATCTCAGCGCCGAGGAACGGATTCGTTTTCGCCTCGATCCCGACGGCGGCGAGTTGTTCCACCATTTCCCGGCACTCGAGATCTGGAACAGCGACAGCCGCGGTGGACAGGCGAATTTTCTCAACGAACGCATGGGGATCTGGTTCAACCTCCTCAATCAGGGGCTGCGCACGACCGGCATCGCCGACACCGACACGCACCAGTTCTTCAACCTCAACGCCGCCGGTGCGCAAACCTGGACCGCCTCTTCGACCGACGAGCCGCCGGCAATCGACCCCGGCGAGGTGGCGCGTTCAGTGGCAAGCGGCCGCGCTATCGGCAGCCAGGGGCCATTTGTGCGCACCCGCCTACTGGCCAACGACGGCTCGGGCGCGGTCGCCGAGTTGGCTTTGGCAGCACCGATCGATGTGACCTCGAGCAGCGGCGGCGTCGATCTGGAGATTCACATCCAGTCGCCGCTCTGGGCCGCCTACGACCGCATCGAGATCTACGCCAATGCCACGACCGTCGTCGCCGCCATGAGTGACGGGGTGCCGACGCTGTACGGCGCCGTACCAACACTGGTCCTCGAACGCGGAACCGATTTCGATGTCGAGACGGTGGACGTCTTCCCGGAGATCGCCGGGGCGCAGCGCTTGGAGACGTTGACGACGATTTCCTTCGACAACCTCGAACAGGACACCTGGTTCGTCGTCGTCGTCCGCGGTAGCGACGACGTCTCTCCGCCGATGTTCCCGGTGATGGCAAGCGGTCTGGCGCGCGCAAGTAACCCGACCCTGGCCGATCTGATCGACGGCAACCTCGGCGAGGGCGGGGTCCTGGCGCTGGCGTTTACCAACGCGCTCTACGCCGACGTCGACGGGGTACCCGGCTTCCAGGCTCGCGACGGCGGGTGATATGCGTCGCGACGGCACGCTCTCCAGCGGCGCTCGGATCGCGCGCGCCGTC